>JANLQI010000253.1:0-14896 GCA_031367705.1 Saprospiraceae bacterium
TACTAAGGGGACGGTTTATCTTTATCTATTCCTGTCAGTCACCTTTGGTGCTTATCCAAAGGATAGGATTGTTTATGCTTAATTAAAATTAATATGTCAATGAACTTCTATTGTTAAACGTTTTTTGCACGCTTTTGCACGTTTTTTACGGCTTTTTTGGGCAGTGCAAAAGCCGTATTTCAATCGGTGGGCAATGATAACCCACGACTCCCACCTAACATCTTTACAAAACATCACATCAGTATCTATTTTATGTGATGTTTTGTAAAGATGATAGATGTGAGAGGAGCTTATAGCACGTTCCCCTCGTTGAAACGAGAGGTTACAAGATGTTAGAATAGACAAAATAATAAATCGTAATTAAAATATAAAATTTGGAGATAATAGCTTTTGCCTAATAAACAATGGCTACTATGAGATTCGGCATATTATAATTTCATAAACAGACTTCTTTTTTTCTTTGCCTATCAGAAATGCGTACTTTTTGAGACATTTTTTGTATTTTGGGATATATTTTCACACCTTGCTGTTAACAAAACAGGATAAAAAAGTAAAAAACAAAACCAATTTGGATTGTCATATCTTGGAATTATCCATTATCAACTATCCATTATCCATTAATTTTAAAATACATTTATGTCTATAAAAGTAGCTATTACCCACAAAACGAAATACAAATTTGATAGAAATGTCGGTCTCACACCGCATGTCTTTCGCCTTCGCCCAGCGGCACATTCGCGCACCGCTATTGAAGGTTATTCCTTTAAAATTTCTCCTGAAAATCATTTTATAAATTGGCTACAAGACCCTTTTGGCAACTACCAAGCACGGGTCATTTTTCCTGATAAAATTGATGAATTGGATGTTGATGTCGAGGTCATTGCACGACTGAATGTCATCAATCCGTTTGACTTTTTTGTAGAAGAATATGCCGAAGAATTTCCTTTCAAATACGACGATTTGCTTCGGAGTGAATTGCTGCCGTACTTAGAACCCAATGAATCGGGTGCGTTTTTGATGGATTTTGTTGAAAAGAATAAGGTCACTCAGCCTTTGCGCATCGTTGATTTTTTAGTCGCTATCAACAGCAAATTGGCGCAAGAAATCAATTATAATATCCGAATGGAAGTGGGTGTTCAAACTTGTGAACAGACATTGACGCAAAAAAACGGCTCTTGTAGAGATTCTGCTTGGCTTTTGGTACAAATATTAAGGCACATGGGTTTAGCAGCTCGTTTTGTGTCGGGTTATTTGGTGCAATTGACAGCCGATATAAAATCATTGGATGGCCCTTCTGGACCCACCGAGGATTTTACAGATTTACATGCTTGGACGGAGGTTTATGTGCCGGGTGCAGGTTGGATTGGATTAGACCCAACTTCTGGACTTTTTGCAAGTGAAGGGCATATTCCATTGTGTTGCACACCGCATTATTCGAGTGCTGCGCCTGTTACAGGAGCAACGGATGTCTGTAATGTTGAATTTGAATTTGAAAATAAAGTCACCAGAATCCACGAAGACCCGCGTGTGACGAAGCCTTATACTGAGGGGCAGTGGGAAAATGTGATGGCAGTGGGCGATGTCGTTGAAAAAGATTTGCAAGACGGCGACGTGCGTTTGACAATGGGTGGCGAACCCACTTTTGTCTCCATTGACGATTTTGAATCGCCTGAATGGAACTCTGCGGCTGATGGGACTTTGAAAAGAAAATTGGCGTATGACTTGGCTTTAAGGCTTAAAAATAGGTTTGCCCACGGTGGATTATTTCATTTTGGACAAGGCAAATGGTATCCCGGTGAACTGTTCCCACGTTGGCAATATGGTTTATACTGGCGAAAAGATGGTTTGCCGATGTGGAAAAACGATGCTTTGGTCTCACAAGAAGCGGGTGCAAAACTCACTTTTAAAGATGCCCAAAAGTTCGCTTTTGAATTGACAAAGTTTCTTGGTTTAGATACAACCAATCTATTACCGACTTATGAAGACCCGATTTATTGGGCTTTGGAAGAAGGTAAATTGCCTGTCAATGTTGACCCATTAGCCTTTGATTTGAAAGATGGCATCGAAAGACAAACTTTGGGCAGATTGCTTGAAAAAGGTTTGAATAACCCTGCAGGCTACGTTTTACCCGTCAAATGGCATCATGAAACAAGCAATTGGGTCACTTGTGCTTGGGAATTTAGGCGTGGCAACTGTTTTTTAATCCCCGGCAATTCGCCTTCGGGTTTAAGGTTGCCTTTGAAAGCATTGCCTGAAATTTCAAAGAAAAAAAAGGAAGTGCCGATTGAAAGAAGCCCTTTCGAGGTTTTACCTGCGTTAGGTGAGTTTGGCAATGCGGTTTCAGAACGATATGGTAAGGTAGCAGCAGCTTATAAATTGCCTGTTGAAAAACCGTCGAAAAAAGAAAAAGAAGAAAAAGAGACAGAAGATGCCCCCTCAGTAAAATTGACCCATGAGTTGGCAATTTTCACAACAGCTTTGGCAGTTGAGGAAAGAGAGGGCATGATATATGTGTTTTTGCCGCCAACAGAATATTTGGAGCATTATTTAGATTTAATTGCTTCGGTTGAAGCCACGGCTGAAAAACTGAAAATGCCTGTGCGCATTGAAGGTTATTCACCGCCTTCCGATTATCGCATCGAAAAACTCAATGTTACGCCTGACCCAGGTGTGATTGAAGTCAATATTCATCCTGCAAAAACGTGGCAGGAATTGGTTGATAATACATCTGCTCTTTACGAAGAAGCCTTTTATGCCCGTTTAGGTACTGAAAAGTATATGGTAGATGGTCGTAAAACAGGCACAGGTGGCGGCAATCACGTTACTATTGGTGGTGCAAAACCTGCGGACAGCCCTGTTTTGCGTCGCCCCGATTTGCTACGCAGTCTCATCACTTATTGGCAGCATCATCCTGTTTTGAGTTATTTATTTTCAGGGCCTTTTGTTGGTCCTACGAGTCAAGCACCGCGCATAGACGAAGGGCGTGACGAAAGGTTGTATGAAGTTGAAATCGCATTTAACCAAATTCCAGAAGGTGAAGAAGTGCCGTTTTGGATGGTTGACCGCATTTTCAGAAACCTTTTAGTCGATATTACAGGTAATACGCATCGAACGGAGTTTTGTATTGATAAACTCTATTCCCCTGATTCGGAAACAGGCAGACTCGGTATCTTAGAATTTAGAGGTTTTGACATGCCGCCACACAAGCAAATGAGCCTTGTGCAAACGCTTTTGATACGGGCATTGATTGCTAAATTTTGGAAACAACCTTATAAAAAGAAGCTCATTCGTTGGGGAACAGAATTGCATGATAAATTCCTATTGCCCGATTTCGCTTACTTAGATATGATTGATGTGGTCAATGACCTAAAAGAGGCTGGTTATGCTTTCGATATTTCGTGGTTTGACCCCTTCTTTGAGTTCCGTTTTCCGCATTATGGAACGGTGGAAATTGACAGTATGAAACTCGAATTGCGTCTCGGTATTGAGCCGTGGCATGTACTTGGCGAGGAATTGTCAAGTACAGGCACAGCGCGTTTTGTGGACTCTTCTTTGGAGCGTTTGCAAGTAAAAGTGCGTGGATTTACTGAGGGGCGGCATATTTTGGTCTGTAATGGCTGCCGTGTGCCTTTGCGTTCGATTGGCATTAAAGGTGAATATGTAGCGGGTATTCGTTACAAAGCATGGAATCCACCTTCCGCTTTGCACCCAACGATTGGGGCAGATGCGCCTTTGGTTTTGGATGTTATAGATACGTGGAATAATAAGGTTTTGGGTGGTTGCACTTATTTCGTTTCGCATCCGGGCGGTAGAGGTTATGAGACTTATCCAGTCAATTCTTATGAAGCAGAATCTCGTCAAATCAGTCGTTTCTGGGGTTTTGGGCATACGCCTAATGCTGATCTTGAAGCAGCTGAAGTAGTGAAAAATACGCCTACGATTTCGAGATTTGTTGCTGTCAATAAAACATCTTTAAAAGCAGACACACCCGTAGAATTGGTCAATCCTGAGTACCCGAATACACTTGATTTGAGAAAATTTTGGAAAAAAAGGTAAAAAAGGGGTTTTTATACTGAGGGGGTAGGAATATGGGCAACTTTTTGTTAAGTCATGAACTTTCCGAAAAGTTGCCCTCTCGTTTTATCCTTACAATAATTGAATTACCTTTATTCCCTCAACAATGAATGTATATAAATGCAAACACAAATTTCAAGTGACATAATCCAAAACTACTGCGCTCAAATAAAGGGTTTAGATGAAATATTGGAAAAAGATGGCACCGTAAAGGCGCATTGGCAACAACTTTTTAGGAATATTGAGGCTATGGGTCTGACTGAGTTAGGCAATAGAGGTACGGATATATTGGCTAAATTGAAGGAAAACGGCGTTACTTACAATGTTTATGACAGCTCTGATGGCAATAACAGACCGTGGACGCTCGACCCGATTCCATTTTTAATAGAGCAAAAAGAATGGGAGGGCATTTCAAAAGGTCTGATTCAAAGAGCCAGATTATTAGATGCTATTTATAAAGATATTTATGGCCCTCGCCTTTTAATAAAGGAGGGCATCTTGCCGCCTCAAGTTGTTTATGGCAATCCGGGTTTCAGCCCCGCTTGTTTTGATGTTAAAATTCCCTCTGACAATCAATTGATTATCACGGCTCTTGATTTCGCAAGAGGGCCCGATGACAGAATGTGGGTCATGGATAGTCGGACTCAATCACCTTCGGGCATGGGTTATGCCATTGAAAATAGAGCCGTCATTGGCAAATATGTGCCAGAACTGACGCAGGGATTGGCACTTCATCGGCTTGCACCTTTCTTAAATAAGTTTCAAAATGCTATTTCGGGCTTGTCCACAAATAAAAGTGGACAACCGAATGTCGTGTATTTAACACCCGGCCCCCAAACGGAGACATTTTATGAACACACATTTATAGCGGCTCATTTTGGTTATACCCTTGTTATGGGCCAGGATTTGATGGTTAGAGATGGCATGGTGTGGCTAAAATCCATCTCTGGACTTGAAAAAGTTGATGCCATTATCAGAAGAGTTGACGACGAATATTGTGACCCGCTTGAATTGCGAGAAGACTCTCACTTGGGCGTTCCAGGCTTACTTCAAGCGATGCGCTTAGGTAATGTCGTTGTTTTGAACCCACCAGGCTCAAGTGTTTTGGAAAACCATGCTTTGTTGCCTTTTATGAGAAGAGCTTGTAAATATCTTTTCAATGAGGAAATTCTTTTGCCTAATACGGCGACTTGGTGGTGTGGACAAGAGAAAGAATTGACTTATGTGTTGAGTAATCTCAATAAATTAATCATTAAAAAAGCCTCTGGGAGAGAACATCACCACTCTATTTTTACGCGTATTTTAACAGAACAACAGCTTTCGGAACTGAGGGGTCAAATATTAGCCAATCCTGAGCAGTACGTCGCGCAAGAAGAAGCCTCATTGCACACAGCACCGAGTTTAGTCAATGGGCGCATCGAGCCAAGGCTTGCCGTTTCGCGGGCGTTTTTGGTGTCCGATGGCAAAGACTACCACATTATGAATGGTGGTTTGACACGCAGCTCGGCTGACCCCGATTTGTTTGTGATTTCAAACCAACTCGGTGGCATGTCAAAAGATACATGGATTATATCTGATAAAGCCTACCAAAGCAGTGAACGGATTGTTATAAATAATAAAAAAATAGACTTTAAGCCGACTACATTGCCGAGTAGAAGTGCTGAAAATCTCTTTTGGGCAGGACGGTATTGTGAGCGTATATTAGCCACAACAAAGGCTATTAACGTGATTATCAATACTTTACAAGATAATATTACACTCGGTGGTGCACCAAAATCTGTCCATTTGGAAGTCTTGTTGAAAGCACTGTCGCATGTAACGCTGTATTATCCTGGGTTTATGGAAGAGAAAATGATAGCGCAGCCCTATAAAGGAATTTTGGACATCATCAGAGACCCTAAACTGGGCAGTAGTATTTCTAATACCTTACAATCCTTTATAAGTAGCGTGACTGCTGTCAACGACAAATGGAACCATGATACTCGGACATATATTAATGCTATTGAATCCAATTTTTCACAATTCGATGACCTGAACGAGTTTGCGCCTAATAGTATTCATAAAACGATGGCTAAACTTCAAAGTCGATTGTTTTCATTTTATGGCATTCTTGCGGAAAGTTTTCCGAGAGATGAAGGCTATTATCTTTTTGAATCAGGCAAATTGATAGAAAGGATTTTAGCGCAAATCAGTTTGTTAAGAGCTGTATTTAATACAAAATATACAGCTAATGTAGAAAAAGAACTGATTGAAGCCATTTTGATTAACCATAATTTATTGGTTTATTACAGACAACACTATAAGTCATTTGTCAATCTTGAAACCACTTTGGATATGGTGCTTTTGGATGAAAAACTGCCGTATTCATTGAGTTATATGTTGGGTAAATTAGCGGAATATATCGGTCATTTGCCTAATAATATTTATCCAGAACGTATTTCACTCGTGGAAAAAGCGATATTAGAAGCCCAAACAAAAATAAGATTGGCAAACATAGATAGTCTGACTGTTTATGATGAAGACGACCATTGCTTATTCAATCTGGAGGCTTTATTAAGTGGTATTTACACTTTGGTATCTGGTGTAACAGACTTACTTTCCAATCAATATTTTTCTCATGCTGTATTACAACATTCCTTAAAAAGATATACAGAAAACAACGAATTAAAAGCCGATGACATATAAATTGATACATAAAACGAAATATGAATACAGTGGACGCGTGAACAAATACAACGGTTTGGCTTGTTTACAACCTTTGAATAATGCAACACAAAAATGTGATGATTTTAGCATTACAATTCAACCCGAACCCACTGAAATGAGCAGCCGTGTTGATTTTTTTGGTAATACTTTGTACTATTTTACGATTGATACACCCCACAAAGAACTCATCGTAACCGTTAAAAGCCACGTAGAAACTTATTTTAGAGACTTATCTGTTTTGAACCGCTCTATAAATTGTGTCAATGCTGACCTTTATTTTAAAAAGAACTTTTTAGTCAAAAACGACCTTGGACTCTATTTTGTAAAAGGCCATTTCATTGATTGGGATTCAGAAATAAAAGCGTTTGCACAAGTATCTTTTGCCCCTGAGTTACCGCTTTATCAATGCGTGGAAAACCTTTGCCACCGTATTTTCACTGAATTTGAATTCAATTCAAGATATACCGAAATCAATACACCTTTAAAAGTGGTGTTAAGAGAAAGAAAAGGCGTTTGCCAAGACTTTTCCCATTTAGCCATTGCCTGCATCCGCAGTATGGGTTTTCCTGCCCGTTATGTCAGTGGTTATTTAGAAACACTTCCGCCTCCCGGTAAAGTAAAACTCCAAGGTTCTGATGCGTCTCATGCGTGGATTTCCGTCTTCATTCCCGAAGTAGGTTGGTGCGATTTTGACCCGACCAACGACGTCGTACCCCAAGAGCGACACATCGTCACCGCTTATGGACGTGACTACGCAGATGTTGTTCCGCTTAAAGGCATTATTTTCAGTGCAGGCAACCATAAGCTAAAAGTAGAGGTGGATGTGATTCCTGTTTTTGAAAATGTGTAGTTGTTTTGATAAATGGATGAAAGTACCCCCTCAGTATTTTGCAATACAGTTGCCTATTTTAGAAGTTAATCCTAACTTTGTAAAAAATAAAAGCATTCTAAATCTAAAATTGCATAGCATGGAAAAAGCTCAAATGCCCACAGATAGCACAATTCCGAGTTTATTAAGTGGCTTTTCAGAGATGTCTCTGAAAGAGGTGGAGTATTTTATAAAAGAATTAAACGCCCTCGCTATTAGAAAACGTGCTGCCGATAAAGGCAAACGTGATAAAGTTTTATTGCGTAAAATTAATGAAACAGTATTGCCTGAACCCATCATGGAGCGGTATCTATACTTGCAGGAAAAAATGGAAGTGGAAAACTTATCAGATACCGAATATCAAGAATTGCTCAGTCTGGTAGATAAAGAAGAAAAAATGCGTAATAAACGGTTTCAATATCTTTTAGAATTGTCTCAATTACGGGCTATTCCGCTAACAGAATTGATGGATAATTTAGGTTTAAACATCCTTAATTATGCGTAGAATCTATATTGCCGTTGCCTTGCAAAAAGCGGTTATTGAAAGAGCCAAAGGGTATTGCGAATATTGTCATTTACCTGCCGCATTCTCACCCAATCCTTTCAATTTTGAACATATTATGCCACTTATCAAAAATGGATTGACCGTATTATCTAATCTCGCATTTAGTTGTGGCGGCTGCAATGCCTACAAAAAAGATAAAATACAAGCTTTAGACCCCTTAACACGCCAATTTTATCCTTTATTTAATCCAAGAACCGATATATGGACACAACATTTTGAATGGAGTGAAGAGGATTTGTATGTCATCGGTATCACGCCTGTCGGTCGAGCAACGGTTCTTCTTTTAAAAGTTAATCGAGAAGGCAATATCAATTTGCGTAAATTGCTAAAAATGGCAAATCTGCATCCACCTGTTTTACCTTAATCGATATGTGCACCCCCCCTCAGTATTTTGCCCAAAAAAGCCGCCTCCGACGGGCGCAATGAATAAAAAAAAACCTTTTATGGATAGTTTACGTGGCGCAGACACCCACGCAATAGGACGATTTGGACAAAAAAACGAATCAAGCGGCGGTGGTGTTTGTTTTAACAGCTGGAGCGTTGAATAATGGAAGACCTTGTGCCAACTGGTAATTTAGGTTTAAACATCCTTAATTATGCGTAGAATTATATTGCAGATGCCTTACAAAAAATGCCTACTATTTATTTAAAAGTATGCTTATAAAAGTTTGCCTATCGCAAAAAGTCTTGTTATTTTTGCAGAATGCACAAAGGAAGGGCTATAAAAAACGAAACCCGATAGTTTGAGTGACCTCAGGGACTACCGGGAATAATATCGTGCAAAGATAAAGCATTTATTTTAATTCTACAACACCAAACCGAAAATGAAATTTCAAGACTTTGAGAAAATAATGTCTTCTACACGCATGAGTCGCTATACCACGGCTTGTAATAACAATTCCAAACAAGCAATGACGCTTTATAGGCTAAATTTAAGGCTATCGCAAGAGCTTTTCACGGTGATTAGTTGCTTTGAAGTTGCCATACGAAATGCCATAGATAATTGTTATACAAGACATCACAGCGATGATTGGTTGCGTAATGCTGTATCACAAGGAGGTATGTTTGATACACCTAATTGCAGACGAACAAAGCGACTTATTGATAGTCATTTGCAAAAATTGACACATAACTATACACATGCTAAATTGATTGCTGAAATGGATTTTGGTTTTTGGCGTTATCTTTTTGCTCAACCACAATATTTTGCGGGTGGTCAAAAACTGCTGCAAATCTTTCCTGCAAAACCTCGTAGTACGCCATCTATTCAGTACAATCAAACTTTTATCTTCAATCAATTAGGTTTGATAAATGATATACGCAATCGTATTGCTCATCATGAGCCTATCTGCTTTGTAGCGGGACAATCCGTAAAAAATACGACTTATGCACGACAGCATTACATCCACATTTTACAACTTTTCCAATGGATGAGTATTGACGAAGCGGCGTTGCTCTATGGACTTGACCATATCAATTCGGTGTGTAATCAAATTGATCGTTTATAAATGATTCGAACACCCCCTCAGTATTTTGCCTAAAAAGCCGCCGCCAACGGGCGCAATGGATAAAAAAGAAAACCTTTTAAGGATGGTTTACGTGGCGCAAACACCCACGCAATAGGACGATTCGGTTAATAAACGAATCAAGCGGCGGCGGTCTGTGCTGCTGTGGAAGTTATAACTTTTGTCTCAAAAACAGACAACAACCACGAACAAGTCCATGAAGATGCCCCCCTCAGTATAAAATAATGAGACAGAATTAGTTATTCTGTCTCACGGATTTCTCTATCATCATTTCTATTAATCCACCACCAATCTTTTAACCCCCACCATTTCCCCATTGCCACGCAAGACCTTCACAATATACGTTCCCGCTTGCTCAATACCCGTCAAAGGAATCTCAATCGGATAAAAACCACTGTCGTATTGTTTTTTCAAAACTTGTTGTCCATAGACGTTGTAGATTTCGATAACTAAAGCACCTTCATTGACATCTGTTTCTAAATAGACGAAATTATCGGTTGGATTGGGATAGACTTTCAGATAATGCTCTTTTCCTGCACATTCAACGGCAATGGTTGGTGAATAATGGAAACCACCATCTCTATCCACTTGCCGCAACCGATAATAAGTCAAGCGGGTTGGATTGTCAAAAAGATAGTTGTAGTCACTTAATACGCTGCTGTTGCCTTTTGCGGGGATGGATGTAAGTGTTTTCCAGCCCGATTGTGGCGATGTGCTGTACAATAACTCAAAATGGTCGCTGTTCTTTTCGCTTGCGGTTTGCCAGTTTAAGGCGACTTTATTGTTTTGGCATTTACCAGTGAATTTCGTTAATTCAACTGGAAGCACAACTGGGTCTGCCATTTTAATATCATTGGCAGTAGGTATATCATTAGTAAACTCAAAATCATCTACGTTTACTACAAATACTATAAATCCAAATGTTGATTCATCATTGTCAATGATTTCAAATGTACCGACTTGGCTTTTCATAGAAATAGGAATCGGACAATAGATAGTACGCCATTCAGCATTAGAAATATTTAAATTGATTGTTGCAGAATAGGCTTGTACTGTTTGAGTTAAATTTTTGAATTTAATGGTAATATTATGACTATTTGATGGTGATTTCATTTTGAATCTTAACCAAGTATAATGATCACTAACGATTGTATTCCCTGACATTTCTGGTGTGAAGTAGAAAAAGCTATGCTGCAAGTTACCATCTACACCATCATTAAGTAATCTACCCATGTTGTCTTCCAAATTATATGAGGTTGATTTTGCACCATTTCCTATCCATCCTGCACCACCATCTCCGTAATTAAAATCACCATTAAATACAGGTCTTAGCCCATAGCCATTGTCTAAGCCATTACTTTTAGTTCTTTTTTTTAAAGCTGTTTCCATTTCATTTAATGAAATTCTATCACTTGTATTAACAGGATAACCTTGTCCACCAACTCGACTACGATTATACCCTAATGTCCTTCTATTCTCGTTGTTAGCTACTAAATTTGGATTAATGAATGCTTGATTTGGATTATACCATCCTCTCGACGAGGAGAGTGCACCACCATCGTCAATCTTTATATTTCCATAGTCAACAGTGCCAACATTATTTATTGTTCCGAAGTACCACGCATGAACTGCGGAATGACTACCTCCACTTGTATAAGTATTTGATAATTGACTATTAACAATTTGTCTATCAAAACTTCCACCACCTAAGGTTGGAACGCCATCAAATGAAGCTAACTCGAGTATACCATTTAAAATTAATAATTCTTCATATGCCCCATCTTTTCTATAATAATTATCAAAGTTCAAAACGTTGTCAGGCATATTAATCTTAATCTCATCGAAATCGGCATTTAAACAAGAAAGTTCATCACATACATAAGCCTGGCCTTGAACACAAGGTAAAGATTCAACATTATTCAATAAAAATGACCCTTTTACATCTCCAAAACTTGTTGCGGGATGTGGGTCTAAAAATGTAACCTGCTCAATATCCACGCTCGGAAAATATTTCCTTATTCTATGGAGTGTTTGAAGTATCAAAATAGTGCCTCTACTATGTCCAATAAAGTGAATTGGACGGTCTAACAATTTTTCACTACTGCTTAATGAAATTGGCGAATTAGTTAGAAGTGCAAATAGATTATCAGCGGCAGACTCTAAATATCCATTGCCATCGAATCCTGTATTAATTAAATTTTCATTTGATAAATCCGCCCAATCATAAAGCAAAATTATTTCATCAGAAGGATTATTCGTATTATTATTATCTAATGCTTCCCATCTTCCAGAAATAGGATTATTCCTAAATATACTACCACGACCTGCACGTGTTCTGATAGCTTTTGCCATATCTTCAAATTCAGGAGGAAAACTACCAAATAATTGAAACCCATGCACAATAACCGTAACCCCTGCTACTTTTGCCACATTAGAATTATAATCATCAGAAGTAGGCACAGACCAATCACCCCTCTCAGTTTTAAACTGAAAATGAATTGTATTTATACCAGTTGACGGGGCAAATCTCGTATCAATTGACGCATTGAGATTATAATCGCTTAGAGGGGTTGGTAAATTGACGGTAATAGCATTTTGAAAGTTATCATTAAACCAATATCTGTAAGCTGAAATTTTATTATTACCCACAGGAAGTTTATAAAAATTCTCAGCTGTAGGCACACTCCAGTCTCCATTTTCTGTTTTAAATCGAATATTAAAACGATGATAACCTTGTTCTAAGGTTTGAGTATTAATATCAACGTTTAAATTTAGGCTCGTTGTAGTGGTCACTGTTTTGGTTGTTCTACTTGAAAAAGCATCATCAAACCAGTATTGATAACCCGTTATGGCAGTACCTGTTTTTGTTCGATAAAACTCACTTGAAATGGGAATACTCCAATCACCTCCTTTGGTTTTAAAGCGCATATTCAAAATATGAATCCCATCTGATACTGATGTTGTACTAATTGGCACATCTAAATCACCCGTAGCTACCATATTTTTCAATATAGCATTTGTGAAATCATCGTCAAACCAATATTGATAGGCTTCAATTTCAGTATCTGTTTTTACCTTGTAAAATTCATCTGATGTAGAGACACTCCAATCACCTCCTTTGGTTTTGAAACGGATATTCAAAATATGAATACCTTCTTTCAATGAAGTTGTACTGATTGGCACATCTAAATCGCCCGTAGCTGCCATAGTTTTAGAAACAGGGTTGGCAAAATCATCATCAAACCAATATTGATAGGCTTCAATTTCAGTATCTGTTTTTACTTTATAAAACTCATCTGTCGTAACAATACTCCAATCACCTCCTTGGGTTTTGAAGTGTATGTTAAACTTGTGAAAACCCGTAGGCAACGTTCCTGTATTAATAAGTACATTCAAATCGAAGTTAAGATTAGCAACTTCAGCTTTATTGACAGCATTAGCATAATCATCATCAAACCAATATTCATATCCAGATACTTCAATCCCTGTTTTTGCTCTGTAGAATTGTTCGCTAACGACAGAACTCCAACGGCTATTGTTATCCATGAACTGCATATTGACGATATGAAAGCCAACAGCGACCCCCTCAGTATTGAAGGAGGAATTAAACACATTATTGGCATTGGACACAGGATGCGCCGTTGCTGAAAATGCATCATCAAACCAATATCTATAAGCCGTGATAGATTGGGCTTTTACATGAGGTATCGTTAGCACAAAAAGCATGAACCATACCGCTAATAATCTTTTCATAGTGGTATATTTTGATTATCAAAAATGGGTTATGGCTTAATTGCTTTGTGCTTTTACGGTTACTTTTACATTGAGATTGCCACTTGCGTCTGTTTGACCACTTATTGTTTTCGTTTCGATGTGCGGATTTGAAGGAATACCTTTTTCTTTGAAAGGAAGTAGTCCCCCATATATTCCACAGTCTGTATTGTTATATCCCATATGAACTGCAGCACTAAGTGCAGTTGGATGAAAATCGTCTGCGAAATTGAAGATATATCCTCCAGTAGGTGTAATAAATGGAAAAATTGTTGATAAGACTATGTTTGGTTGATTGCCTATGTTAACTTCCGAAGGAGAAAAACTTACATTACAATCAAAAATATTATTATAAAAAAAACTGCCCTGGGAAAAAGTAACGCCATTGCCACTTCCCCATCTGAAAATATTACTTTTATAGGTATTTTTGTCAAAACAACCGCCTGCGTTTAAAAATACACAGTTTTCAATAGTAGATTGAGAACAATATAAGACAGAACCGAAAATACAGTTTTTAATCGTAGAATTCTCTAAAGGAAATTGAGGACTATATCCAATACTATTCAATATACATTCATAAAAATTTAAATTTTTCTGATAATAGTCGTAAGATGCAAGAACAATATAATCTCTTTTGAAAGTTATACCTTCAACACTTCTCATAAATTGAATTTCATTTAACTTTAAACCTTCTAATGTTGAACCTTTTGCACCTGTGGTAAAAACAATGCGATTGTTGATTACAGTTGGGGAAGTAGCTTTTGTTGCATCAGGATGATAACCTGCCCCAATCAAATGAAGCTCTTTATCAATGGTTTCAGTTGTGGAGTTTGTATAAGCTCCACCTGATAGATAAAGGTATGAGCCTGCCGTTGCATTGGTAATAGCATCTTTCAGCACATGATACACCGCGCTTGATGTACCTGCCGCATTAGTGACGACAATGGTAGGTTGTTGAGCAAAAGCGATAAAAGAAAAGGCGCAACAAAGAAGCGCAATCGAAAAACGTAATTGTTTTTTCATTTTGGAAAGATTGAAAGGATTAATAAGAAAGAGAGTTTGAGAACACGCATAGAGATATGCGCGAGACGTGCTTGTTTTTTTCATTAGATAAAATGTTTGTTTTAATAAAAGGAAATAGGTTTAAGCGCAGCGTCTGTGTGTATTTATTTCTCCCTCAAATCCGTGAATACAAAGTTAGGGTTTATTTTTTAATATAAAAAAAATATTTTTTCACTTGATAACAGAGAGTGTTCACTAAACTGTGTCAAAGTTTAAAAATAAGTTAAAGCACTGTTTAGAAACGTTTAATATCAATGTCGGCTCTTTCGCCAAAAATGATGTGTAACTGTCCTGCAATTTCGCCCCAATTGGGTATATTATTCG
>JANLQI010000268.1:0-61472 GCA_031367705.1 Saprospiraceae bacterium
TTACTTTATCACCAATCAATAAAAAAATATGACAAAACAAAACGACACAGCCTTTTTTGGACACCCTCGCGGTTTAGCCACGCTGTTTTTTACTGAAATGTGGGAACGCTTCTCTTACTACGGTATGCGCGCCTTATTAATTTTATTTATGACTGCCAGTATTGAAGACGGTGGTTTGGGTTTTAATGTCCGTCTGGCGGGCGTTGTTTATGGCATATATACCGCTTTGGTTTATATGACTAATTTACCTGGCGGCTGGATAGCCGACCGATTTATGGGCGCAAGAAAAGCCGTTTTTATTGGTGGTGTGATTATTATGTGTGGGCATATCTTATTGATGTTCACAGGTTTAGCCTTTTTTTATACAGGTTTATTATGCGTCATAATCGGCACAGGTTTATTGAAACCCAATGTCAGTACGATGGTCGGCGGTTTATATTCGCAGGAAGACAAAAGACGAGACGGAGGCTTCTCCCTTTTCTACATGGGCATCAATTTAGGGGCATTTATTGCACCTTTAATTTGTGGTTATTTAGGTCAAAACGTCAATTGGCATTGGGGATTTGGCGCGGCTGCCGTGGGCATGTTCTTTGGCTTGTTGCAATACAAATTAACAGAAAAATACTTAGGCGATGTGGGCTTACCTTCCTTAAAAGCTAAAGATGCAACAGCAATCAGTGCTGCAAAACGTCAATTAGTAATGGGTTTGGGCTACTTCGCCTTATTCATTTTGATATTAGTGGGCTTGGTTTATGGCAATGTATTCGAAATCAATGCACGTAGTTTAAGCTATTTGTTCGGCGGCATCTATGTTGTCTTAGTTTTAGGCTATTTCAGTTCATTGTTTCTCCAAAAAGACTGGACAGAAGAAGAACGGGGTCGTTTGGTGGTCATCGTCGTCCTTTTTATTGCCGCTGCTTTATTTTGGGCAAGCTATGAACAAGTCGGTTCAACGTTAAGCCTCTTTGCCGATAGGTTTACAAATAACAGTATTCTCGGAAATGAATTCCCTTCGTCGTGGTGGCAATCGGTTCATGCCTTGGTCATCATCTTTTTTGCACCTGTCTTTGCGTGGTTATGGGTTTATTTAGCGAATCGAGACAAAGAACCTTCCATTCCTATCAAATTTTCGTTGGGTTTACTCTTTGCGGGTCTGAGTTTCCTACTTTTAGTACCTGCCGCCATGTATTTGGGTGCGAATGTGGGTTCAAAAGTTGGTCCACAATGGTTATTGACCGTTTTTTTCCTGCAAACGCTTGGTGAATTGTGTTTAAGTCCTGTTGGTTTGAGTTCGATGACCAAATTAGCACCGCCTCGTATTGTCGGACAAATGATGGGTGTGTGGTTTTTAGCCGCTTCAGTCGGCAATTTTATCGGTGGACAAGTGGGCAGTTTGTTTGAGTCATTCCCTTTGCATCAAATCTTTTTCACGGTCTTTGTTTTTGCAGCAGCGACAGGGGTAATGATGTTCTTGTTTAGGAAAAAACTGACGGCGTTGATTGGTAAGTAGTTATTGCTCAAGGTATAGTACACAGAAAATGAATAGATTTTTTATTTTTTTTGCAAAAAAAAACAAAAATCTATTCATTTTCTGTGTACTATACCTGTGCATCACCCCCTCAGTATAAAGGCATAAAAAAGCCTAAATACTGAGGGGGTATTTTCATACTAAAAAATGCCCAAAATCACGTAAAAGCCGTGGATTGCTTTTAATAATCCATATTTTAAAAGCCGTAAACGGTGATTCAGAACTTAAACGCCTTCTGATTTTAGCTTTAATGGTTTCTTTTTCATCATTGTTTAAACCATCTTCAAAGTAAAAATCTCTTAAATACTCCGTAAAATAGGCAATTTCTTTTGTCACTTTGTCACGCAGGTTTTCACTTTCTATCTCTTTCAATAGGGTCGTACCGCTATAAATAGCATTGAGTAATGTAACTGTATTTTGTATTTCAATATTAGGGATTTCTTGTGTAGGTATAACCTCTAAATGCTCTTTTGGTATGCCCGTTGCCTTAAATTGAATTAGGTCAGTTATACGAATGTTCGAATCTGTACAATTCAATAAATTAAAAAAGCGATTTGACTTCGTATTATTGCAATGTCCACACGCAAAAAACAAATTATTCCAATCAAATTTCAAATCTATATTGCCTTGATGTGCCACAAAATGCTCGGTATTCAAAGTGGTCAAACCTTTGTCTTCACAGAGATAACACTTATTGTGAAAATCTGTTTTAAGTCGTGTTAAAACATCACCACAATTGTAATTGCCATTTGATTTTTGCTTTTCAATAGCCAAACACGCAGGTGTAGGTTGCGATTTTAGTATGTTAATCATGCGTTCAAGTGAGCTAATTCTAATTGATTGATGGTTAATTGTAGTTCAGGTGCTAAAAATTTAGGCAATTGTCGAAAATAACGACGCAATGATTCTATCTCATCTTCTTGTTCAATTGATGGATTGGCTTTATCCAATAGTTCTTTATAACGGGCAACTTGAGCTTTTAACAAATCAGAATATTTATCTGATTGAAAATAACTTTCAACAATCGCTTCTGATGAATAACCCGATAGGTTTTCTAATTTTATTTGTTTTTCAAGGTCAAAAACAACCGTATTATCTATGGAAGTCAAGACAAAAGGTGAATGTGTGGTGACAATGAATTGAATTTTAGGAAAAAAACTAATTAAAAAAGGTAGTATTTTCTTTTGTAAATCAATATGTAAATGCGTTTCGATTTCATCAATAAAAACAATACCTTGAATATTATAATTTTTGGCTGACTTATTTTCCATCCGCATCATTATCTCTATAACAATATTTAAAACAGATGAATAACCATCGGACAAGGTCATAAAATCAAATGAACGACCATCTAAAACAATATCAAAATTATAATTCTTTCTATCAAATTTCAATTTTAGATTCTTTTCATCAAATATTTGTTTTAAACTATTCTCAAATTGAATAAACCAATTATCTACTTCTTTAATCGTTGATACATCATTATCGTCTCTTGCAAAAGACCTATCTGCTTTTAAATTAACAATGTATTGTATGAAATCCGCACTCGGTTTTTCCGAAATAGCATAAGTATTTTTTAATTGAACTTTATTAACACCTGTTGGCTTTTTCATAGAAACAGTACGCTTTGCATCAAAATAGGCTAAAATAAAATCGCCATTTTGATAAGCATCTGATATATCTGATACATTTTTTAGAGTTAAATCTAATTGCTCATATTGTTTAAGTTTAGTTTTATAATTCTGTATTGCATTTTGTTGATTTCTTATTTGGTTTTTTGTGTGTAATGATTTGTTTTCATCTTCATTTATTATCAAAGCATTAAGTCTTGTTAATTCTTTTTCAAGAACTATGATATTTTGTTTAAATGTAGGTATTTCTTGAAATCCTTTTAACTGTATGCCTTGCTCACATTGAAACTTCAATTGTTCTAGAACCGAAGTTTTCCCACTCCCATTCTTTCCCGTTAATATCAAATGCTGCCGATGTGTATCAGACAACGGAATGTCAATATTTTTGAGGTGGCGCACCTCATTAATGTGTATATGACTGATGAAAATATCTTCCATTTTTATATTGTTTGCAGCAAAATTAAGAACTAAATTGAAAATGTTGTTAAAAAAATACCCGACTCAAATTCATTAATATCTATTTTTACAATCTCAAATGAGTGAGAGATTGATTTTAGGTCAATATATGACTTAATTTACTGAGGGGGCATTTTAATACTTAAAAAAATGGACATTAAAGAAAATCAAAACCTTTTATCATTCCGTATCACTGGCGCAGACAACCGATTGATAGCCATTGACTTACACAGTCCCGAATCCACTAAACCTGTCCCCATTGTCGTATTTGCACATGGATTCAAAGGCTTTAAAGATTGGGGTTGTTGGCATTTAATTGCAGAGGCATTTGCCAAAAAAGGCTTTGCTTTCCTAAAATTCAACTTCTCTCACAATGGAACGACACCTGAATCGCTCCATGACTTTGCTGATTTAGAAGCCTTTGGACAAAATACCTATTCAAAAGAATGGACGGATTTAGATTGTGTGATGAATTGGGTCACAGAAAATGCACCTTCATTAGGCTTTGATATAACGCAATTATCCTTAATTGGACACAGCCGTGGCGGTGGCATTGCGATTGCCAAAGCGGTTAATGATAGACGTATCAAAAAGCTTGTAACATGGGCTGCGGTACGGTCATTGGCGTGGCTTTGGGCATCTGAAACAGTCAAAAAGCAATGGGAAAACGAGGGCGTTTTGTATCAAATGAATGCGCGAACACGTCAAAACATGCCGCTTTACTATACACTTTGTAGCGATTATGAAGCACATCAAGCCCTTTTTGATTTAGATATAGTTGCGCCACAAGTTGCGCAACCGTGGTTAATCGTTCATGGCACAGCTGATACGAGTGTTCTACCTTCGGCAGCAAAACATCTTTATCAATTGCAACCCAAGGCTGAATTGCATTTGATTGACGATGCCGACCACACATTTGGCGGCAAACATCCGTGGGAATCGGATGAAATGCCCCCCCTCAGTATAAAGTTGGTAAATGCGACTATTGATTTTTTAAAAACCTAAAATCAAAACTTCAAATGCCGCACCGTTTGTCCGTCATTAATCAATTGTTTCAATGAATCAATGCCTATTTTAAGGTGTGTGTTTAAGAAATTTGATGTGACTGCCTTATCATTTTCTTCTGTTTTGACCCCTTCTGGTATCATTGGAATATCACTCACTAATAGCAATGCACCTGTTGGCATATGATTTTTGAAACCAACGGTAAAAATCGTAGCCGTTTCCATATCAACTGCCATGCAACGCAACTCGCGGAGGTATTCTTTAAAGTCTTCTTTATGTTCCCAAACGCGGCGGTTTGTGGTATAAACCGTTCCTGTCCAATAGTCCATCTCATAGTCTCGAATGGTGGTCGAAATGGCTTTTTGTAAAGCAAAAGCAGGTAAAGCAGGGACTTCTGGTGGTAAATAATCATTTGAAGTACCTTCGCCACGCACCGCTGCGATGGGCAAAATAAGGTCGCCAACCTTATTTTTGTCATGTCTTAAACCGCCGCATTTACCCAAAAACAAAACCGCTTTAGGTCTTATTGCCGTCAATAAATCCATGATTGTCGCTGCATTAGGGCTGCCCATGCCGAAGTTAATAATGGTGATATTATCAGCAGTCGCACATTGCATAGAACGGTCTTTGCCACAGACTTCAACATTATGCCATTCAGCAAAAAGGTTGACATAGTTGGAAAAATTGACAAGGATAATGTACCGACCGAATTCTTCAAGCGGTAAACCCGTGTATCGTGGCAGCCAGTTATTGACAATCTCTTGTTTTGTCTTCATACTTAATTATTTGATTGTGAATAGTTTATAAAGTGGTTTCTCCTATCAAGTAGGGTGATTTGAGCGAAGGTACGGAAAGACTATTCATTATTTTATTTTTTTTTCCAAACAAAGCGCAACGATTTTTTCTGCCGCTTCTCGACCACTTTTAGCCGCACCATTCATGAACCCTGAAAAATCACCCCCGCAGTGTTCACCCGCAAAGAAAACATTGCCAATCGGCATCGTTTCAGCCCCTGCAATCGTCGTGTATTGCCCTGTTCGATAGCAAATATAGCTGCCGAGGGCGTAAGGGTAAACATTCCAGTTCATACGCGCCATTTTGCCGTTGAAATGTTCGGTTGCGCCCTTGTAAATTTTGTCCCATAAAGGCAGGTACTTATCTTTTTGCGCCCTAACCGACCCTTTTCCAAGAGCCAAACCAGATGGACCACCAAAAAGGATAGACAAACCAGCCGTTTCGTTATCGCTGTTTTGCAATTGGGCATTGTCCCAACCGTTTGGAATGCCCACATCGGAATAGCATAAGCCTTGAAAGCCTTGTTCGCGCCAAAAGTGTTTGGTCATACCGAGCATCAATTTGGCATTCGTACCAAAACCCATGTGGTTGATAGAATCCCATTTCACTTGTGGCATTTGTAGGCGAATATCCACATTTTTTAGGCGTGAAAAGGGTATGGCTATGACCACATAATCCGCTTTTACAGCGTTTTTCATACCCGAAAATGTCAAATTATAGCCATTCGATGCAAGGCTAATAGCTTCTAATGAACGGTTGAGTTGAATGTGGTCTGGATACTTTTTGGCGATGGCATCTGGGATAGATTGGTTGCCGCCTTTGACTTTATAACGCTCATCACTCTCGCCAAACAGCTCAAATTTACCCCCCTCAGTATCGGTAGAGATAAGAATCGGCAAATTGATAGCCGACTGCACCTGCGGCGATAAACCATATTCCGATTCATAAGCCACTTCGATGAATTCTTTAATCCAACCCCTTGCACCTATCTTTTCAAGGTATTCAGAAAGAGACATGCGGTCAAGTTTTTTGATATATGGGTCTTTGGTTTTATAACCATCGGTACTCATATTGTCTGGCAGACGTTCCGCATCGGCAGCGATTTTGTCCGCAAAACCACGAAATGCTTCGACAACGTCCTTCAAAGTATGGTTTTTACCATCAAAGAAGAAAACTTCTTTGGTCAGAGCATTTTCAGATGCTTGGGCATAGTCAACCAGTTCGAGGTTGAACTCTTTTGCCAAATCCCACATATCCTTGTGATTGGTATCCACGAATTCACCGCCAAATTCAGTCCAAGTGCCATCGCCCATAGCATTTTGGACAGTGAACATGCGCCCACTCGTCCGTCCAGATGCTTCATAAACCGTCGCATCTAATCCAGTTTTCTTAAAAATATGCAAGGCATGAAGACCTGCGATACCAGCACCGACAATGGCGATACGTGGTGACGCTTTGGATAAAAAAGAGCGACCAAAGGCCCCCTCAGTATTAAAGCCTGTTAAACCACCAATGATGAGGGTTTTGCCTGTGTTTTCAATAAATTTACGCCTTGAAAGGACGGCATCTTCGGCACGTTGCACCATTTCTTCCGACGATGCTTGATTTTTGTTGGCAGTAATAGCCATGCGGAGGGCTTTTCGTAAAGTATTGAAAAGCGGTGTTTTTGTCGTTTTGTTTTTCATTTGCAAACAGATTTAGGTTTTTTAATAAATATGATTATCAGCTACTTTTTAATGTTTATTGGTTTTTTTTGAAGGTGTAAGATACAGAATTTTGAATATTTTGCTGTTAAATCATAGTTTCACGTTATTTTTTTAAATCCAATATTTATGTCCTTACTATTCACCAACCAAACCGCAATCATCACAGGCGCAGGCTGCGGCATAGGCTTCGAAATTGCACGACAATTGGCAAAACAAGGGGCTTCTGTTTTGCTCAATGATATAGATTCTGAATTGGCCGAGGATTCTGCATCAAAAATCAGGCAAGAAGGCAGCAACTGTATCGCTTTTGGCGGAGATGCTTCGGATATTGTATTCATAAAACAGATGGTTGCCGAAGCCGTGCGCCATTTTGGACAAGTAACGATAGGTATTGCCAATGCAGGGATTACACATTTTGGTAATTTTTTAGATTATACGCCAGAAGCTTTGCAGAAAGTGATGAACGTGAATCTGAGTGGCAGTTTTTTTTTAGCGCAAGCTGTTGCCAATCAAATAGTTAAGCAAAAATCAGGGGGCAGTGTTCTGTTTATGTCGTCGGTCACAGGGCATCAGGCGCATAAGAATTTGGTGGCTTACGGTATGACAAAGGCGGGTTTAGAGATGCTCGCAAAGGGTTTGGTTGAAGAACTTTCAGAGCATGATATCACCGTCAATGCCCTTGCTCCAGGCGCAACAATGACAGAACGCACCTTGAATGACAACGAATATATCACAACATGGTCACGTATCACACCTTTGGGAAGACCTGCAACGGTTGATGATATTGCAAATGCTGCTTTGTTTTTAGTTTCACCTCTTTCAAGGCACATTACTGGACAAAGTTTGGTTGTTGATGGTGGTTGGACAGCTGTTAGCCCTACGCCTTTTTGATTTTTTTCATCACATAAGGGAGATACTGAGGGGTTACTTTTATTTGCATTTTTGATAATTTGTTTACTTTTGACACTTATTTTCCTTGAAAGTGCGCTAAAATTTATTTATGATTTTAACATCAATAGCCCATGCCTTGGGTTTTTGCTATACTCTTGGTGCAGACTGGACGACTCGTTTTTCCTTAGCGTCACATATGGTTCGACGTGGTTTAGCTGTTCGACTTCCTGTTTGGTATCGGCGTATTATTGCTGAACAGCAGACAAATATTTTCAATATTCGCTTACATAATACCAAGGAACTGCACCTGAGAACCCAAGATATGCCGATGGTTCAAGAGATTTTTAAACGACAAGACTATCTTTTGCCGCTTGAAAAGTCGTTAAATGATGGAGCTATTGTCGTTGATTTAGGTGCAAACATCGGTTTGGTAAGTATCTATTTTCATCAACATTACTTTCCCAACGCACGTTTCATTGCTGTTGAACCTTCTCCTAAGAACATTGAGGTTTTACAAAAAAACTTAGCAGCTAACATTCCAAAGTCGGAAATAGTGCCTGCCGTTGTCAGCGATAAAGTAGGTATGGTTTGTATTGATGATACGGAAGTAGGCTACAACGTTCATATTTTACATCATCAAAAAGCCGAATATACTGAGGGGGGGGGAGGAACGGAAGTTATTGCATTGACAATGGCTAAAATCATTGAAGATTTGAAAATTGACCGTATTGATTTATTGAAAATGGACATTGAAGGGGCTGAGAAAGAGGTTATGAAGGATGCCGCAGCGTGGCTTTCAAAAGTACAAATGATGGTTCTTGAGCTGCATGGCGATTATACTGAGGCACATTTACGAAAAGATATTGAACCACTGGGTTTTCATGTTTCAAAAGGAAATGCAAATCATTTGTATATTGCAAAACGCTAAAATGTACTGTTCACCTTATGGTTTGACAAAAAAGAGGCTGCCCGAAAGGACAGCCTCTTGTATTTGCCAAAATCCAAGGATTTTGATTATTTTTTCTTCTTCGGCCCTGCTGATGCTTTGGCTTCTGCCGCTGCTGCTGCACGCATTGCACGCGGAATTTCGATAGTTACAACTGGAATCGCTGGAGCCATCGACACTTCAATACCTTCGACAGCGTCAATGTCACGAACACGAGCCGATTGACCCAAATCCAATTTTGAAATATCGAGTGTCAATTGGTCAACCAAAGTTTCAGGTGTACATTTTACACTGATTTTGCGGATACTTTGTAGCAATTTACCACCTAATTTAACACCTGGTGATGCGCCACGTAAACGCAAAGGAAGGATCACTTTGATCGCCGTACCCGGGACAAGTTTCAAAAAGTCCATGTGAAGGATTTTTTCACTGACTGGATGAAACTGTACATTTTTAACGATTGCTTTGTGTGTTGCACCATCTATTGTTACTTCAACCGTTTTGAAATCGGGTGTGAATACAAGATGACGGACATCAGACCACGTTGTTGTGAAGTGTACGTTCTCGTTGCCGCCGTACATAACGCAAGGGATGGCATCGTTGTGACGCACGACTTTTGAAGCCGCTTTTCCTACGATTTCACGTACTTCTACTACTAATTTAAAACTTTCCATGTCGGATTTTTTTTCTTTGTTTTTTATATTTTTATTAAAAACTGTCTTTCCCTGAAAAAGACGCGCAAAGATAATGTGTTTGTCCGAATTTAGAAGTAAAAGTTTGTTTTTTATCAAAAATATACTTGTTGGCGATTCTGAACAAGTATTTTATCGCTTGAAATTGTCAACCATTTTCTCTAAAAGAGAAAGCGTCAAACTGCCTTGCGACAAAACAAGGTCATGAAATTCACGAATGTCAAATTGATTACCAAGCCGCTTTTCAGTCCGTTGGCGCAATTCTTTGATTTTAATTTCACCAATTTTGTAACTCAATGCCTGTCCAGGCCAAGCGATATAACGATTGATTTCTGTATTTACTTCATGTAATGAAAGAGCCGTATAACTTGCCAAATATTCAACCGCTTTCTCACGTGACCAACCGTAACCATGAATACCCGTATCCACGACAAGCCGACAAGCCCGCCACATTTCGTAGGTCAAACGACCAAAACGACTATAAGGGTCTTTATAAAAACCCATTTCATAGCCCAAATATTCAGAATAAAGTCCCCAACCTTCGCCAAAAGCATTGACGTAAAGATTTTGGCGAAAACGGGGTAAATTTGTTAACTCTTGTGCCAAAGCAGTTTGAAGATGATGTCCGGGAACTGCTTCATGGAGGGTCAAGGATTCTAAAACATAGTAGGGGCGACTGGGTAAATTGTAGGTATTGACCCAATATTGCCCTGCCGATTTGCTTTTTATGGGCGCACCCGAATAACGTCCACCTGTGTAACTTGGTGCTAAAAAGTCAGGCACAGGTACAACTGTAAACGGTTGGCGTGGCAGTTTGCCAAACAAGGCGGGCAAACCTGCTTCTGCTTTTTTAGACAACCAAGCGGCGCGTTGAAGCAATTCTTCAGCCGTTTTAGGGTAAAACTGAGGGTCGGTACGCAGTTTTTGAATGAAATCTTGAAGGCTGCCTTTGAAGTCCACCTCGTTCATAATGGTCTGCATTTCGGCTTCGATACGAGCTACTTCTTTGAGTCCTAATTGATGCACCTCATCGACGGTCATATTCGTTGTTGTAAAATGTTGAACGCGTTGTTGATAGTAAGCTTGACCATTTGGGAAACTGGCACCGACACCTGCTTGTTTACGTGCTTTGGGGATATACTCTTTTTCAAAAAAAGCTTTTAGTTCTTGATAGGTTGGCACGACATCACCCATGATACGTTTTTTGGCGGTATTGACCAATTGTATCCAAGTTGTATCTGCAATATTATTGGGTTTGTTTTTAAATGGTTTGAAGAACAAAGATACTGAGGGGTCTGTGACAATGTGCATTTCCCAAGAAGGACGCAGACCTTCTATGATGATAGCGGGCTGAGCAATACCTTCTGCCAAACCAGCTCGTATCAGTTGTAAATTTTCATGCACATAACGAGGGAAGTCACGGAGTTTGGCGAGATACAATCGCAACTCTTTTTCTGTATTATAAACTCTTGAGGAAATACCCGCAAAATCAACATGAAAGCCATCATCGCTCAAAATCGGATTGCGATAATGATGAAATTCAAATTCTTTTTGCTCATTTTGTAAGGTGAAACGCAACAATTCGAGGTTGATTTGCTGGTTGAATGGCAAATTATTTTTGGCCAATATCGCTAATGAATCATCGAGTTGCTTGTAGAAAACATAGCGGCGTGCGAAATCGGATTCTGTAAAATGCCCTAAAGGATAATCGGTTGCGATAGTGTCATTTGGAAATTCAAGTTCATTGAAACGGTCATAGGACACTATGAGTGCGTTTAATTGTTTTGTCGTTTGAGCCGATAATGAAATCATAGTGAAAAACAGGCTCATGAAGAGTAAAACTTGTTTTTTCATGCTAATGTAATTGTAAGGTTTTTTGAATAATATTGACTTGTTTGTTATTAGGATATCGTATTTTTTTTTTGAAAATAACCTAAAAGCCCACAACGTGACCCCCCTCAGTAAAATCACGTAAAATTCGACTTTACTTCTTTACCAAGACTTGAGAATAGACTTTTTTCTTCGAAATGACCTCATTTTGTATCAAAAGTATATTGTTGGATTTGAAAAAGAGCGCAGATTCAAAATCTTCAATGTCATAGTCTTCTGGCTTTTTAATCTCTTTAAAAACCGAATTTGTCATGATATGACGATATTCAAAGAATATTTTCGTCATTTCCTTTTTGTAATTTGGATACAAATTCTGATCGGCTTCTTCAACGTAAGCATCTGATTCAATATCCCAAGAATCATAATTAGGATTGAGCATCATGATGTCTGACTTTACTTTACCAATATTTTCCTCCAATTTATCAGATTGAATGAGTAGTTCATATTGCGTTTTACTGAGGGGGAGGACTTCATTGTTTGGATATTTAAGCAATTGAGGATTCAGTGCTGTTATTTTTTTAAACAACTCGTTCGGGATTGTTTTGACAGATGATTTTTCAATTATTTCAGGCGATTCATTTTTTGAGATAAGGTTAACAGATACGTTGTAAAATCCTGATGCCAAATTTGATAAGTCATTCATTTCTAAGCGATTGTCTCCTTGATTAAGATTGGTTTCAAAACCTTTTACCAATTTGCCTTCAATATTGTAGAGTGAAACAACGGCTTTTTCGTCTGTTTCGCTCTTTATTTCTAGGGCAAAATGGTTTGTAAAAGGGTTGCCCAAAGTGCGGAGTTCTAATGTTGGTTTTTCTGTAAAAGTATTAAATCGGGCTGAAAATGAGTTAAATTCAATAATAAAACCACACTGTATTTTACAGGTTCTAATACAACTGCCATAGTCAATAACTACGAATTCATCTAAGGTAGTCTCTCCCAAAACGGCATTAATGGTTTTTGAATCGCCTATTTCCTTTGTACTTGGTTGCATTCCTGCAAAGGAAAACGATAAAAAAGCATTGTTTTTATCCGTTTTTATCGTGTAATTGCCCTTTTCATCGGATAGTGTGCCTTGGGTAGTTCCCTTTATCCATACTGAAGCACCCACAAGCGTTTCACCTTTTTCATTGGTGACTGTTCCTGTTATGGTTTGTTGAGCATAAAGATGAAAAGTCAAAAAGAAGCAAAATAATGTAAAGATTTTCTTCATGTAAAATAGTTTGAAATTGTATCAATTCTACAAATATAATGGCTCCGTTTGCAAATAAAGATTTTTATAACAAAAAAAGTCCGACAAACAATTGTTTATCAGACTTTTTTAAAAATGGTGCTTTTTTACTGAGGGGTATTACAACTTAAAAGTATAAGTAAATTCTGCGGCTGTTGTCAAAATGCCAAACCCATTTTTGATGTTATTGTGTAAAATGACAGGTTCTGCAAAAGGGTTGTTCAAAGCATTTTGGTAAATAGAATACGATTGCTCGAACAAATAACGGTCAAGAGAGACAGAAGACAAGGTTAACGAAATCTGTGTGCCTGCTTGAACCGTTCCGTTTCCACCGTTTCCACCATGACCACCGCCGCCGCCACGTTGACGACCGATTAATGCGCGGCTGTGTGTGCTCCATGTAATCGATTTGCCATCTAAGTTCTTGGCATTCAAGTAGTTATTTTCAGTTGCGGGGTCACGACTGTCGCAACGCAGGTTTCTGATCGTCGTTTGATTCGGTAAAATATAAGTCCCATAAGCAGAATAATAATTCGCTTCATTGGGCGTGTCCCTGAAGTAAATTGTGAACTGACTGGCATCTTGAGGGTCGCCCAATAGGTCAAAAAAATCGTTCAATGGTTTTGATACTTTTACTTTTGCAATGAAACCAACAGAGTCGATTTTGGCAGGCGACACCATTTTTTGCGTTGCTTCAATGATGGTAAAATTAGGCGCACTGACTTGAACAGTATAAGTTGCCAAATCGTAAGGAATGGCTTTCGGTAGGTTGGCGACATACTGACCATTGCCTACATACTGAGGGGTCGCAAAAAGCACATTGTCCTTGAAAACTTTGACCGTTGCGTTGGTGACGGTATCGAAACGGCTGTAATTCAAGATGCCTGTATCAAGCGCACCCCGACTTTTGGTGACGAATAAACTGATATTACTTGAACCTGCTACGATGCGCCCTACAAGTACCAGTTTTGGCGTTTGCGGTGGTATTTGTATATCCACGATAGGCGTAAAATATTTCTCTAAAGAACTCGAGCTACAAGCGGCAAGGCTTAAAAGCGCAAAAAAAGATATGATTTTAGTTATTTTTTTCATTTTATATTGATTGAATTTTATGATTGTCTGACGTGTCGGATACCTTGAAGGTATCCGACATGTGGTTTAAAATTTAAAATTATAAGCCACCGAAGGTATAATCGGGAACAAACTAAACTGACGGAAAACAGGTGTTTCAGTCGTTTGACCATTTACGTCAGTGACGTTTGTATCTCTGAAAAGGAACATCGGATTGGCGCGATTGTAGAGATTATACGCCCCAACAGACCATGTACGGGTAAATTTAGCTTTCTTTTTTGTCCATTCAAGATTGACATCGAGACGGTGATAAGCGGGCATCCGATAACCATTTTTAGAGCCAACGATTTCCAAAGCACGATAGCCGCCACCAATATAAGGATTGTCCACATTTTCAGGACGTTGTGGCGCACCATAAGTCGTTTCGGGCAATGAAACAGCGTTGCCAGTGCCATATTGCCAAGTACCTGTGATGGAGAATTTTTCAGATACTTTATAAGAACCTAAGACTTTGAAGTCGTGGCGGCGGTCATATTTGAACGGATAGACTTTGCCGTTGTTAATGTCGTCGAATTGGCGGAAGTTCCAAGACAAGGTATAGCCAACCCAACCTGTCAATTTGCCTTCTTTTTTCTGGACAAACAACTCTAAACCGTAGGATTTGCCGTTGCCTTGTGTGATTTTGTCTTGCCAATCGTTGTTAACGCCTAAGAAATTCGCACCTTCTTTGTAAGAAATGACGTTTTTCATATCTTTATAATAGGCTTCTGCGCTGATTTCATATTCATCTTTATAGGTTTTGGCAACGCCTAAAGCGGCTTGCCAAGAGTCTTGCGGTTTGATGCGTTCGGTACTTGGCACCCACAAATCTGTCGGTAAACCGATGCGTTCGTTGGTCAAAAGGTTGATATATTGGCGCATAGTTGTGAAAGAAGCCTTCAAAGCAAGGTCTTTACTGAGGGGGTAGTTCAAACCCAAACGGGGTTGTAAAGATTGATAAAAAGTACTGCCAACGGCAAAACCAGACGCATGAAGTCCCACATTTGCTTTCAAAAGCCCTAATTGCATATCGTCTTCGACATAAATGAAAGGTTCGAGGGAGTTCGTTTTGGTTGAACCCACAGTTGTATCTAAATTCGTTCTCGCACTTGTTAATTGCAATTGAAAAGCACCTGGGTTGTAGGTATGACCTGTAACGCCGCCGCCAAAACGGATGCGGTGATGTGGGTTTGGCACATAGTCGAAGTCCATTTTTGCTGCTAAATCCTCGATTCCGCTTGTGTATTCAGCATAATTGCTTGTAATTGAGGTGTCTCGCTGCGTTGAATTGCTCGCCAAAATAGCTACTTTATAGCGGCTGTAAGTGACAGACGTATTGGCAAATAATTTGTTATTTAACAACCAATTCCAACGTAAAGCGGTTGTGATATTGCCCCAATCGGTGCCACCATTTGTTTTATTGATGTTCTTTCCATCAGTAGAAGTCTGTGTAAAACCAAAGCCAAAAACATCTGCTCCTGTGTATGCACTCAAGTATAGGCGATGGTTTTGGTTGAGTTTCCAATTTATTTTAGCATTTAAATCATAGAAATACAGTCGAGGAGAAACACTTGTGGTGCTGTTAGCATTTGCATTTTGTCTGCTTGATGCTGATGCTTTGATAATGGGATTCAAAAGCGCATCAATATAGGTGCGTCGAGCCGAAACCATAAAAGAGGCTTTGTCCTTAGCTATGGGGCCTTCGAGTGTAAGACGTGAAGCGATGAGACCGATGCCGCCTTCGCCATGAAATTCCTTCATATTGCCTTCTTTCATATCTATTTCGATGATAGATGACAAACGTCCGCCATAACGTGCAGGGAAACCGCCTTTAGTTAAAGTGACATTTCTAATGGCATCGCCATTGAAAACGGAGAAAAAGCCACCGATGTGCGACACATTATAAACAGGGACACCGTCGAGTAATATCAAGTTTTGGTCGGGCGAACCACCCCGCACATACAAGCCGTTTTGACCTTCGCCACCTGCTTGAACGCCTGGCAGAAGCTGCAAAGCCTTCAAAACATCGACTTCACCCAGCAAAGCAGGTATTTTTTTGATGGTTGTAATTGGCACAGTGACTTGACTCATCTGTGTGCGGTTTTCGATGCGATTTTGTTTTTTGGCGGAAATCTCAACTTCTTGTAACTCAATATTCGGTTTGAGTTTGATGTTGATGATGGTGTCGCGTCTGAGATTAAAATCCAATTTTTGACCATTGTAACCGACATAACTCATTAACAAATTGACTTGACCTCTTGACAAAGTAAGTGAGTAAAAGCCATAAGTATTTGAGACGACACCCGAAGCCGATTTGTTGTCATAGACGGCTGCGGAAATGAGCTTTTCTCCAGAACCAGCATCTTCAATGAAGCCGCTGATGGTGTATTTTTGTTGCCCAAATACTGAGGGGGTACTGAAGAGAAAAGAGAAAAGAAATAGGAGCGTAAATGTTTTTTGCATTCAAAATTTTTTATTGTTCTGTAATAAAAGATATTCCTTCGTCCGCCTAAACGTGTATTTTCTGTAAGACGTTGCGTGGTGTTGTGTATAATATTGAAGCTACAAAAAAAGGAACGGTATTAATGGTAAAAGAAAAATCCTCTTGGTTGTTAAACCAGGAGGATTGTAAATAAGTATGGAAGGAGTTTTAGGTATAGTTTTTTATGACTTTTTCATCTGTCGATTCTGCTAATTTGTCATGAAGCGTAAAATCCTCTTGGGCGGGGTTTACTTATTTGTCTCATTTTCATTTGTTGTAATTATAATTTGTTGTTTTTATTAAAATATACTTTTTGAAGTTGTAGGAGTATTTTGCTGACCCGAAGTCTCGAAAAGGGCTAACCGATGTTTAAAAGGTATTTGTCAGGGTTATTTGGTGTTTTAGGTATTATACAGAGGTACTTTCTTCGTTTTTAAAAACAATCGGTGTGTTAAAAAGATTGAGTGCATGAGTGGCTAACTAAAATTGACGGTCTGTTTATAGAATTGTTCTTTTAATTGAACAAATCTAAAACACTTTAAAAGAACAACCTCACCTAAACAGGTGAGGTTTGCGTTTTTTTTTTACATTTTTATTTTCACAATTGACTCTTCTATGGCTTTTCGCACAGCTTGGGAGCGGCTATGCACTTCAAGTTCTCGATAAATGCCTTTGATATGGTGGTTAACCGTATTTTCGGGCATTTCTATTTCATGGGCAATTTCAGATGATTTTTTTCCAGCGACAATACCTTCAAGTATTTGTACTTGTATGTCTTTTAATTTGTATTCCATGTTCTTTAGTTGTTGTTTTTTAGGTTGAGAAATAAGTTTTTTAAATCGTTCTACAATATTATTTATTTTTATACCGATGCTGGCATCTCTAAACAGATATAGAATCTTTTTGGCAACGGCGGGTGTTAAATAAGCACCATCAGAAAAAACAATATTCAATGAACGCCGCATGATTTCATGTGGTAGATTTTTCACAAAATCCGATTTGAGCATATATCCATCTGCGCCTAAACAAATAGCATTAAATATCTTATCGTCTTCATCAAAAGTCGTCAGCATCATCACTTTTTGATTGGGATAATCTCTTTTGATTTCATAAAGTGCAATTAAACCATCTTCATCGTTTTCGCGCATATCAATATCCAATATGACAATATCGGGTTTATGTTGTTCGATGTGCGCTAAAACATCAATAGCATTTGGATAAGAAGAGACTAAATTATATTCAGTTCTTAATGTATGGAACACATTATCCAATTGTTTTCGCATTGCAGGTTCATCGTCATAAGCAATAACTTGTTTAGCCATTTAGTTACTTTTGATTTGAAATTTATTAATAGAAAATTGTTTCAAAGATACCCCTCAGTATATTTTATAAGTACACCTATTTAGGTGAAAACTTAGAAAAAAAAGCTTTTAAACGCTTAAAAAATGATGGTTTGCGTAAGGAGAATGTCAAAAAGATGTTTGTTCCGCGACCCAATTGAGATGTTACAGTTAATTGACCATTTATTCTTTTTGCGCGATTACGCATATTGCGAAAGCCATTACCACCGCTTAAATCATTGTTCTGTCTGTTTGCTTGAGTGTCAAAACCTTTCCCATTATCACTAATACGCATTGAAAATATATCGTTGGTACAATTAAAATCAGTCGTAACGATATTAGCTTGGGCATATTTACTGATATTCGTTAATGCTTCATCGAAAATAGATAATAATTGGTATCTTTTATTACCGTCAATTTTTAATTTTGTTAAATCTTCACTTATATTGATATCTAATTGGGCTTTAGGCAATAATATTTCTTTATCATTTCGCATTTGTTGAACAACATTACTTAATTCGTCATTACCAGGATTTGTAGCCCAAACTAAAAGGTGCATATTGCCGACAATACGGCTGCCCATTCCCCTAATTTCGTTTAACATTTTTACATGCGGTTCATTGATTGTTTTTGTTTCAACTATTTTAGGATTTTTTATTTCATTCAATATAATATCAATTGACATGACTACAGCGGTTAGGCGTGAGCCTAAGTCATCGTGCAGGTTTTCATATAGATTGATTCTAATTTCTTGTAAATCAATGATTTTTGAAATGCGTAAATAAAGAATATACCCAATCAATAGCATAATTGCTAAAATGCTAAGAGATATAAACCACCATGACAAATACCAAGGTGTAAGAATTGTAATTTTTAGTTCTCTAATTGTATCATTCCAAACACCGTCAGAATTAGCTGCTTTTACTTGAAGATAATATGTGCCATAAGGCAAATTAGCATAACGAATAGACCCCTCAGTATTTTTAACTGTTAACCATTTTTCTTCATAGTTTTTTAATCGAAATTGTATTAAATTATTCTCTGGGTCGCTGTATTCAATAGATACTAAATCAAAAGTTAAAGTACGTTGCGAATAAGGGAATATCAATTCTTTAACTTCTGTTATATTTTCATTACTCTCCCATACTTCGTCATTGACTTTTAGATTAACGATATGAGGATATGCAGGTGCATCGAGGAGTTTGATGTCTTTAGGATGAAAAAAATTAATACCATTGAGACCACCAAACCAAAATGTTCCGTCCGAAGCCTTCAAAAAAGCGTGGCTGTTAAACTGCTCATCTTGTAAACCATCTGAAACTGTAAAACGATGTGTTTCATGGTTTTGTGTATTGAATGAAACAAGACCTTTGCCTGTACTCAACATAATTTTATTATCTGATAGTGGTAAAATGCCTTTAATAAGTTGATTAGGTAAGCCTTTTTCTTCATCAATTTGTTCTATTATTTTAAGTTGTTCTTTGTCAAATTTTATTAAACCATTTGATGTACCAATCCAAAGAATATTCTTATCATCTTTTGGCTCATAAAAAATATAATCTAAACTTAAACAATCTATTTTCTTTAATAATTTATATCCTTTTACCGTCTTTGTTAAAATAAGAATACTTTCTTGATTAAAATTAACAAAAAGCAACCCTTCTTTACTTTCATAAATGTTTAAAAAGTCTTTTTTTTCTATTTTCATATCCGATAGGATAGGAACTATATTCATGGATAAGTCGGAATTTAATTCTATTAATCCTAACGAATCTACTGAAGATAATAAAATCCTATTACTCGTTAATTTCTTAGCATAAAGTAGCGGATCATTATAAGGAAATTTTTTAATTGTGATTAATTGACCCGAAGAAGAAAAGACGTAAATATCTTTTTTTGAAAAAATAAATATTCTTCCCAAATTATCACAAATTAAATCTCTTATTTCTATAGTTTTAATTTCACGACTTAAATTAGAAAGATATATAACAGTTGTTTTATTGTTTTTTGTATCAAAAACATAAACTAAATCAGTATTGTTGACCGACCAAATATGCCCTTCTTTATCTTCTACTATCCGATGAATAGAGGTTTTATTTTCTTCTTTGACTGTATGAAAAATCTGCCTAAACTTACTTTTTTTCAGATTGAAATAGGTAATGCCTTTGTACCATTCCGATGCCCATAAGTTAGACATGTTGTCTAAGTATGAATCTTGAAAACTGGCAAAACGCGGATAGTCTTTGGGTTCAAAATGTTCTTCAATGTTCTTTTCAAAATGATTAAAAACATAGATACCATTGTTTTTTGAAACACCCACCAAATGATTATCAGATGTTTTATAAATAGAAGAAAATAGCCGTGTATTTTGTGTTTTTACAGAATCAATAATGGATTTTGCATTCACGTCATATAAAAGCAGCCCATTGTTAGTTGCCAACCATAGATGGTTCGTATTGTCAAAAACTATGTCATTGACGGCACACGAAATGCGACTAAAAGGAGGCAATATTTCATGTTTTTCTAATTGAAATTGATTGTTTTTGTCTTTTATTAATATTTCGAAACCATTTGTACCACCGTATTTATAACCCAAGATGGTTGTTATTTCATCCAAAGTGTTCGTTAAAACTTTTGCTCTGCGGTAATGTAATTTATCTTTTAAAGTATCAATTGCATGTGTATTTATATCAAATCGAATGACTTGACCTCTGATTAAGAGCCATAATTTTTGGTTTTTTTCAAGGAAAAAAGCATAATAATCGCTTACTATCTTTGACTGATTCATGCTTATTTGGAATGAAGCAAAATCATCTGTTTGACGGCGATAACAATTGATAGCATTATAAGTACAAAACCATAAATTGCCTTTCGTGTCTTCAAAAAAATTGCTTTGTATGATTGAGCCATTCATAGAATTGGGCTTAGAATTGGGCTTATAAACCTTTACATTCGTACCATCGAAGCGATTGAGACCATTTGAAGAACTGTACCACATAAAACTCCTTGAATCACGATACATAAACTCGTTTATATTATCCGATAACCCCTCAGTAGTGGACAGAATATGAGGCAATAAAAGCTTTGCTTGCCCATTTAGTACAACAGGCAAGCAAAGAAAAACATAAAAAATGATGATAGATTGCCTCAATTTTTTTCATTTTTAACGAATATCAATGATGATATCGCTATTTGCAATTAAATACTCACTTTCAATTTGACGAAAATACTTTTTTGGCTCTTCACTTGTCCCTCCAACGCCACAAATAGCTAATCTGAATGAGCCATCGGGACTCTGTACTATCATAACCGAGATGCCCACACAATTCTTTTGGTTGAAAATCGTGTTGATAACATGATTACTAAAATAAATACCTTCAAATGGCGAATCAACTAATTTATGGTTAGTAATATCATCAAAAGGAATATCATTAACACCTGTTTCTTCATTGATTTGAATTATATTACAATTTGTTGGTGGACATACACTAAACGGATACACACCACCATTTGAGGGGAGTGGATTGCCGTTTCCATCAACAGAGGCACAAACCAATAAATTATTTATCCCATTTTGAAATAAACTTATATCTGGTGTTTTGGATAAAGGTACAAAACAAACCCCCACAGTATCCTCAGGCGTTTGACAAAATTGTATTTGATCCTTCAAAAAAATGGCTGACTCAAGTGAATTAAAGACACTTTGCTGCTTGGCGTTCTTAAAATTATTGACTAATTCCTCGAAATATACTGTTGAGATACTCAATACTTCATTTCCTGTTAAGTCCATTGCTTGTTTTTTTTAATTGTTAAATAATTATTGTTGATAATTACAGTGAAAATGCTCACCAGAACTGGTACAAAAATAAACTTAGAGGTGATATAAACCTCACCTGTTCTGGTGAAGTAGGTGAGGTTGTTTGCATTTTGAAAAAGGTAGCTTACCAGACAACTGCAACCTTGGCAAAATGGCAGCAATTTGAATGGCAATATTTTGTTTCAGAAAAAGTAATCATGTTGTTAATTGTTTGGTTTGTGATGGTTTCAAAATTAATTAAGACTTTTGTTATTAGACATTTTATTGTCAAAAATTGTGAAAGAAAAACGTTTTTGGACAAAATCAATACCCCTCAGTATTTTTGGGCATCGTAATCCACCACATCATTTTATCTTAAAGTTTTCTCAATTGCTGTATTTTCGCCCCATTAAAAAACTTAATAATTAAAATGGATAATACAGCTCTTTCATTATTCGACAAAGTTTGGGACGCACATGTGGTTAGGCACATCACCGATGGTCCCGATATCTTCTTTATTGACCGTCATTTCATTCATGAAGTGACCAGTCCAGTGGCTTTTGTGGGCTTAGAAAGCCGTGGTTTAGATGTTATGTTCTCTGGTAGAACCTTTGCAACAGCTGACCACAACACGCCAACGATTAATCAACATTTGCCTGTTCAGGACAAATTGTCTGCAAATCAGTTAGATGCTTTGGAACGCAACTCTAAGAAGTACGGTATTTCGCATTGGGGTTTGGGGCATGAAAAAAACGGCATCGTTCATGTTGTAGGACCTGAAAATGGCATCACTTTGCCCGGTATGACCATCGTTTGTGGTGATTCTCATACATCTACGCATGGTGCTTTTGGTGCCATTGCCTTTGGCATTGGTACTTCTGAAGTGGAAATGGTTTTGTCTTCACAATGTATCATGCAGCCGAAGCCTAAAAAAATGCGGATTACTGTTACGGGCAAATTGTCCAAAGGTGTAATGCCTAAAGACGTGGCGTTGTACATCATTTCTCAAATTTCAGCGAGTGGTGCAACAGGTTATTTCGTAGAATATGCGGGTGAAGTTTTTGAAACTATGTCAATGGAAGGTCGCATGACCGTCTGTAATATGAGTATCGAATCAGGCGCACGAGGCGGTATGATTGCTCCTGACGAAACGACTTTCAACTACTTAAACGGTCGCCCATTAGCACCAAAAGGCGAAAAATGGGACGAATTAGTAAAATATTGGCAGACGCTCAAAACAGACGAAGGAACTATTTTTGACAAGGAATACGTGTATGACGGCAGCCAAATTGAGCCGATGATTACTTACGGCACAAACCCGGGTATGGGTCTCGGTGTTTCGGAGTCAATTCCAACAGCGGAACAAGTAGGTGGCGGCAAAACGACGTATGACAAAGCTCTCGGCTACATGGGTTTCCATGAAAACGAAGCGATGAAAGGTAAAAAGATTGATTATGTCTTCTTGGGCAGTTGCACAAATGGACGTATTGAAGACTTCCGCGCCTTCGCTTCTATCGTTAAAGGTCGTAAAAAAGCCGATAATGTAACCGCTTGGCTCGTTCCCGGTTCGCACATCGTTGAATCTCAAATTAAAGAAGAAGGTATTTTGGATATATTAACAGAAGCAGGTTTTGCGCTTCGTCAACCTGGCTGTTCAGCATGTTTAGCTATGAACGACGACAAAATTCCTGCTGGAAAATACGCTGTAAGTACATCCAATCGAAACTTTGAAGGTCGTCAAGGTCCTGGCGCACGGACGCTTTTAGCAAGTCCATTGGTTGCAGCAGCAGCCGTTACAGGTGTTGTCACAGACCCGCGCGAGTTGATGGCATAAAATAATAATGAATGATAAGTTATGAATGATGAATATTGACCCCCTCAGTATTTTCCACAATCTGAGGGTTAAAACACTAATATATTCATAACTCATCATTCATCATTAAAAAACATTCATCATTTATCATTCATAATTCATCATTCTAATAATGGCTTACGATAAATTCACCATATTAACAGATACAGCAGTGCCACTCCCAATCGAAAATGTGGACACTGACCAAATCATTCCCGCACGTTTCTTGAAAGCAACAGAACGTGTCGGCTTTGGCGACAACCTTTTTAGAGATTGGCGTTACAATAACGACAATTCACCAAAACAAGATTTTGTCTTAAACAATGACATTTACAGTGGTAAAATCCTTGTAGGTGGCAAAAATTTTGGTAGCGGTTCGAGTCGTGAACACGCCGCTTGGGCGATATACGACTACGGCTTCCGTTGCGTCGTTTCGAGCTTTTTCGCGGATATTTTCAAGGGCAATTCTTTGAATATCGGTCTTTTACCCGTTCAAGTATCGGCTGACTTTTTAGATAAAATCTTCAAAGCCATCGAAGCAGACCCAAAGGCATTGTTGACAATTGACCTCCCTGCACAAACGATTATGATTGAAGCGACTGGAGAAAGCGAAAGTTTTGACATCAACAGCTACAAAAAAGACAATATGCAAAATGGCTACGATGATATTGACTATTTGCAAGCGATGAAAGGAGAGATTGCGGAATTTGCGGCGGCGAGACCATTTTAAGGGTCATTCATTCGCTTGTTTCAGAATTTCGGTATAGACCTTTTCACTTAGATAGAAATTGGCATGAGACCGCATTAAGTCAAGTAAGATTTTTACTGAGGGGATAAAAGAACGCAGTTTTGCACGAACTAAAATACCGCCCACGCCAGTGATTTGTAATTTCAATTGAGTCGCAACTTTTCGACCTTCATATTCATCTATAATGAGTAGGTCAGATTTCAATTCAATGGCTAAAGCAATGGCGTGGGCTTCTCCTTCATCTAAAATATTGAGTAAATGCAATAATAAAGGTGTCTGTTGCGGCGAATATATTTTAAGCCATGAAGCTTGAGTAATAGGTGAAATGTCAACACCAAAATTGGATAATTCTAAGAGTTCATCAAATACTTTTTGAGGAATAATGACTTCTTGGAATAATTTTTCTAACAAATGTAAATACCCAATGCGTGTCAAGACGCTGATAGCAGAAGTGTCGCTTAAAACAATCATATTTGAAGCATTTCAAGGGTTTTTATATCGTTTTGTAAGTCAATGACTTCATAATTATGCGCTATTTTACGTTTGCCAAGTTCTTCTAAAAATGCCATTCGGGACAAATTGACAAAAGAACCACATTTGCCAGCAGGCATTTTCAATTCGGTATAAAAGAAAATAGCCAATTCTAAACGGAGTTCGTCCTCTGTTTTATGGGTGGCTTTGATAAATTGGTCAGAAATTATGAGTGCCATGCGTTTTATTATTTTTTACAAAATTAAGCGTTTTTATTTAAATTGTAACTAAAACGGCTGCGTATTCAAAACTCGCAAAATGAAAAAGAAATATATTGAGATAATGGACACGACACTCCGCGACGGTGAACAAACCAGCGGCGTGTCGTTTTCAGCTACTGAAAAATTGACGATTGCTCAAATTTTGCTTCAAGAAGTAAAAGTTGACCGCATCGAAGTCGCCTCTGCCCGTGTGTCGGAAGGCGAATTGGAAGCGGTCAAAAAGATTACACATTGGGCAAAAGACAATGGTTTTTTGGATAAAGTTGAAGTTTTGACCTTCGTGGACGGAGAAGCCTCTATCAATTGGATGCTCGAAGCGGGGGCAAAAGTGATGAATTTATTGACCAAAGGTTCAATGAATCACCTCACGCACCAGCTCCGCAAAACACCCGAAGAACATTTCAGGGAGATAGAAAAGGTCATTGCATTAGCAAAAAGCAAAAGAATTGATTGCAATGTCTATCTCGAAGACTGGAGCAACGGCATGAAGACCTCCCCTCAGTATGTTTATCAATTTCTCGATTTTTTGACAAAACAGCCCATCAAACGGGTCCTTCTGCCCGATACTTTGGGCGTTTTGACGCCCAAAGAAACGTACGATTTTTTACAGCCCATCATTGAGCGTTACCCAAATACGCATTTCGATTTTCATGCACACAACGATTATGACCTCAGTATTGCCAATGTGATGGAGGCTTTACGGGCAGGCGCACATGGTTTGCATTTGACGGTCAATGGCATGGGCGAACGTTGTGGGAACGCACCTTTGGCGAGTGCCATAGCGATGATGAATGACTTTATGCCTGAATTTAAAACTGCGGTGGTAGAAAAATCGCTTTATACGGTTAGTAAACTCGTCGAAACCTTCTCTGGATTTCATATTCCTGTCAACAAACCGATTGTTGGGGAAAACGTTTTTACACAAACGGCAGGTATTCACGCGGATGGAGACAATAAGAAAAATCTTTATTTCAATGATTTGATGCCAGAACGTTTTGGTCGCAAGCGCAAATATGCTTTGGGTAAAACATCGGGCAAGGCAAATATTGAAAAAAACCTACATGAACTCGGCATCCGTTTGTCTGATGCAGACTTGAAAAAAGTGACTCAACGTATCATTCAATTGGGCGATAAAAAGGAAATGGTGACCCGCGAGGACTTGCCGTATATTATTTCCGATGTCATTGACAGCAGCAGCGTTGTAGAAGAAAAAATAAAGATATTGAATTATGTTTTGACCCATTCTAAAAATCTAAAACCGTCAGCAACATTAGAGTTAAGCATTGATAATCAAACGTTTGAAGAGATTGCACAAGGCGATGGTCAATACGATGCGTTTATGAATGCCTTGAAAAAAATACTACTCAAAAAGAATATTGTATTGCCACAACTCAGCGATTATCACGTCCGCATACCGCCTGGCGGCAAGACGGATGCTTTGTGTGAAACCATAATTACGTGGCAATACAACGGCAAAGAATTTAAAACGCGGGGCTTGGATTCTGACCAAACGGTTTCGGCAATTCAGGCGACGCAGAAGATGTTGAATTTGATTTGATACCCCTCAGTATAATTCGTATTTGAAAGTCCTGAAAGGACGTAATTTAATAGCATAGGGCAACGTCCTATGAAAATGTTATTATTTAATAAAATTATGGCAAAGAAAAACATCTTAATCGTCCCAGGAGACGGTATCGGGCAGGAAGTAACTGCCGTTGGAAAAAAAGTATTAGACAAAATTGCAGCGAAATTTGGACATGAATTTGTCTATGACGAAGCCCTCATCGGTCATGCAGCGATTGAAGCAACAGGCAATCCATTGCCTGATGAATCATTGGCAAAAATGCGTGCTTCGGATGCTGTTTTGTTTGGTGCAGTCGGTCATCCGAAATATGACAACGACCCGACAGCGAAAGTCCGTCCCGAACAAGGGCTTTTGAAAATGCGTAAAGAATTGGGTTTATACGCCAATTTGCGCCCAATCAAATTGTTTGATGAGCTTTTGGACGCGTCGAGCATCAAACCTGAATTGTTAAAAGGCGCAGATATCCTCTTTTTTAGAGAGTTGACAGGCGATATTTATTTCGGCGAAAAAGGTCGCAACGAAGAGAATACGTATGCTTACGATATTGCAGGTTATCACCGCTACGAAGTGGAGCGTATCGCCCGCAGAGCATTTGAAGCGGCACGGACGCGTCGCAACAAAGTTATGTCAGTTGACAAGGCTAATGTATTGGAAAGCAGTCGTTTATGGCGTGAAACAGTTTTGGAAGTCGCTAAGGATTATCCAGATGTTGAGTTGGAACACCAGTTCGTTGATGCCGCAGCTATGTTGTTGATAAAAGACCCGCGCCGCTTTGATGTCGTCGTAACAGGCAACTTATTTGGCGATATTTTGACAGACGAAGCGTCTCAAATTGCAGGTTCGATGGGTATGTTGGCATCGGCTTCGGTGGGTGACAGCACAGGCGTTTATGAACCCATTCACGGTTCAGCACACGATATTACAGGTAAAGGTTTGGCAAATCCAATGGCTTCTGTTTTGTCAGCAGCATTGTTGTTAGATATCTCTTTTGGCATGAAAGACGAGTCAAATGCCATTATTGCAGCCGTTGATGCTGTCCTAAAAGCAGGTTTTAGAACGGGTGATATTGCAGATGCAAACACGCCTAAAAACATGATTTTGGGAACTGATGCGATTGGTGAGGAGATTTTGAAAAGATTGTAAAATTTATGTTTGGGAGACAATAAGAGTCTCCCAAACATTATTTCCGATAAAAAATATTCGGAGGATATCTACCAGATGCAATCAGTATTTGCCTTTCAATTATCCTATCTACTTGATTAAAACCCAAAATTGAAGCAGTCACTTCTCCAATAGGTGTTAGTGGTTGAATGGTTGCACTTTCCAAATCCATAGCAAAATGTCCCTGCCACAAATCTATTCGAGGGTTGTAAAATCGTATAAATTCATCTTGATAAATTGAGCCAATATCTGTTCCTTTACAACGGTTGCAGTAATAACAAGCTAATGCTAAATTTGATAAAATGTCTTGACCATTGTGTTTTAAACTAATGATATGGTCAATTTCGTGCGTGAAAAAGGTCGTGTTGCGATGGATGAAGCAGTATTCGCAGCAATCGGAAGCCCGTTCCCAAACTTGCGTTCTTAGCTTTTCGGGTAAGTAATTCATCCTTGGTTGAGTAATTGATAAGCTCTCGCTTTTGCCATTCTCATTAGATGTTCAATGACCGAATAATTGTCTAATTCTAATTTTTCGGAAGGTGTCAAGGTGCTGTTTTTCTCTTTAAATAACAACGCCGAAACTTGTGCTTGCATTTTTTCAGAAGGGCGAAATGCGATGACTTTATCTGGACTAGTACCAGAAGCAATGAAATCAATTATTTCGTCATAAGCAGTTGTATGTACCATTGTTCATTTATTTAAAGCAAAAATACGGGTATTGGCAAAGAAATCAAAATGATTCACCTTTTTATTGGTTTACACATTCACACGCAATGTCTGTAGAGCAATTTTCCCTTTATCAATCATCTATTTTCAAAAAATAATCTAACTTTGCATCCCAAAAAGACACCTATTATGCCGCAACTTCTTTTGCGTAATATCCGCATCATCGCACCGCAACAACCGTTACTCGACGGTCAAATCCGCGATATTTTAATCAAAAATGGTAAAATTTTAAAAATTGATTCAAAAATTGCGCTTGAAGACGAAAGCGGAATTAAGGTATTTGAACAACCAAATGCTTGTGTATCAATCGGCTGGCTTGATGTCGGTACACAAACAGGCGACCCAGGTTTGGAACATAGGGAAGACCTCGAATCGGTTTCTAAGGCAGCTATGGCTGGTGGTTTTACGGCGCTTGCACCTTTCCCAAATACCGAACCAGCGATTCATTCAAAGTCTGAAATTTTGTACATAAAAAACAGGACGGCTTCGTATCTCGTTGATTTTCAGCCTATTGGTGCCTTGTCAGTTGACTGCAAAGGAAAGGATTTGGCTGAGATGTTGGATATGCGTTCAGTAGGTGCAATTGCTTTCAGTGATGGAAGAAAATCTGTTCAAGATTCGGGGCTTTTACTGAGGGGGATGCAATACGCTAAAATTTTTGAAGGACTCATTTTCAATGTACCAAACGACAAAACGATTGCGCCACATGGTGAGATTCATGAAGGTGAAGTCTCAACGTCCTTGGGTTTGTCGGGTATCCCTTCGATGGCGGAGGAGTTGATGGTTCAGCGGGATTTACAACTTTTGGAATATGCGGATTCAAGACTACATTTTCACAATATTTCAACGGCGGGTGCTGTTACAAGTATCAGAGAAGCCAAAAAACGGGGTTTAAAAGTGACGGCAAGTGTTGCCGCCTTGAATCTATGTTTTACGGACGATGTACTGAGGGGGTTCAATACCAATTTCAAAGTTATGCCGCCTTTGCGAGAAGAGCTTGACCGTCAAGCACTTATCAAAGGTTTGGCGGACGGAACGATTGATTTTATTTCAACTAATCATACGCCTGTGGATGAAGAAGGTAAAAACTTAGAATTTCCGTATGCCGATTTTGGGGCAATAGGATTAGAGACTACTTTTGGTATAATCAATCAATATTTGCATAAATCTTTCACAATTCAGGATTTTGTTGAGTTTTTAGCCATTAATCCGCGTCATGTTTTAGGTCTTGAAATGCCGACCATTACTGAGGGGGCAGAAGCCAATTTAACTATTTTTAATCCAGATGAAACGTGGACTTTTTCGAGTAAAGACATTTTGTCAAAATCTAAAAATTCGCCTTTGGTCGGTCAAATACTGAGGGGGGCAGTTTTAGGCGTTGTTAATAATGATAAATGGTCAATATCCAAAAGCCACTAATCTCTAATTAAGGTTAACTCATCTGAAATTTGTCGTTTTTTATCGTAAAATTAGGTGTTGTTCTTACAAAAAATGCTAATTTCGTCAAGTGTTAAACAACTAACGCATTTTTTTTAGATGTGAAACGCGTTGCACAAAGGACAAATTTTTTCTTCACAACTAATTTTAAACAAAAGAAATTATGGCAGTTTTAGACAGTTCAGATGCTCCATTACAAGAAAAGGACGTATCCATTTGGGGTATGGTTAAAAAATGGGGTCTTATTTCAGCATTAGTCGGCATCGTTTTCCAATTAATTCAGCAAGTTACGGGTGTAATGAGCCAAAGCGGAACTATCATCGCTTTGTACACTGTTGTCAGTATTGGTGTTAGTGTTGCCATTTATGTGATGGCGTTGCGTGAGCACCGCGAGCAAGAGTTAGGCGGTTTTATGTCATTTAAACGTGCTTTTTATTTGGCATTTATGATTGGCATGGTTTCGACAATTGTCGTATTGGTTTTTAACTACATCTATATGAATTTCATCAATCCAAGTGCTATGGAAGCGCAACTTGAAATGACGCGCGGCATGATGGAGAAATTTGGTATGCCTGAAGACCAATTGGATGCTGCTATCGAAAAACAACGAGCAAGCCTTGCGTCGCCTATGTCTATGTTGACGGGTTTATTGGGTGCGGGTGTTGTTGTTGCTATACTTTCATTGATTATGGGTGCTGTTATGAAAAAAGAACGCCCAATGTTTTAATTAATGATGAATTATGAATGATAAATGATGAATTTGCATAACATTCATCATTTATCATTCATAATTCATCATTCCTTTTCTACTTTTGCGGAATGAAACAAAAAATACTTTTAAACGGTATAATTGCAGGCATAGCTGTTGTAAGTTATGTGCTGCTTTTTTATTATATGGACAAAACATCGGCATTTAGTCCATCTGTTCGGTTCAGTTCCTTGTTGATTTGCGCTTTTTTCATGTTTTTGGCAATAAAAGACATAAAAACGCCCGATTTTAAGGTTTTACTGAGGGGGGCATTTGCGGTTTTTTTGATTGCCAATGTTTTTTATTACGTCTATGATTTTGTCCTTTTCAACTATATTGACCCATCACTTGTTGATATGGAAAAGGATATGGCAATCGAAATGTATCGCCCAAATACGCCTATAAATGACCTTTATGATATGGAGGAAGGCATTCGCAACGCTCAAGCACATAATTTTTCGAGCAATGCGATGCAGTTTGCTAGGTGGGCAATACTGGGTTTTGGTGTAGCGTTGGTCGTTAGTTATTTGGTAAAAAGAAACAATAAATAAATAAATAAATGGATAATTGATAATGGATAGTGGATAATGAAAAGCGGTCATAATAAATGATTCGCACCATAATTATCCACTATCAATTATCAATTATCAATTAATGAATTATGGATATTTCTCTTGTTATTCCTTTGTTAAACGAGTCGGAATCGTTGCCTGAGTTGGAGGCATGGATTCGGACGGTGATACAGCAGCATGGTTTCAGTTATGAAATTCTGTTCATAGACGATGGCAGTACCGATAATTCTTGGCAGATAATTGAACAATTAGCTGTTGAAAATCCTTGTGTACGTGGAATTAAATTTAAACGCAACTATGGCAAGTCAGCCGCTTTGAATACAGGATTTGCGGCTTGTAAAGGTGATGTTGTAATTACGATGGATGCCGACTTGCAAGACTCTCCCGATGAGATTCCGGAGTTGTACCGCATGATAGTTGAGGATAAATACGACCTCGTAAGTGGTTGGAAACAAAAGCGTTACGACCCCATCAGTAAAACATTACCAACTAAACTGTACAATTGGGCAGCTCAGAAAATCAGTGGTATTCCAAACTTGCATGACTTCAATTGCGGTTTGAAATCGTATAAAAGTGAAGTCATAAAAAGCATAGAAGTTTATGGCGAAATGCACCGCTATATTCCAGCGATTGCCAAATGGTCAGGTTTTGCTAAAATTGGTGAAAAAGTGGTACAACATCAAGCCCGTAAATATGGTGTGACCAAGTTCGGTTTGAGCCGCTTTATCTATGGTCCTTTGGATTTGATGTCCATTGCTTTTGTTGGAAAGTATGGTCGTCGTCCGATGCACTTTTTTGGCAGCTTTGGGTTGGTCTTGTTTTTTCTTGGTTTTTGTTCATCGGCTTATGTCGGTATTTCAAAACAGATTCGGCTTTACAGCGATTTACCTACGATTTTAGTGACAGACAATCCTTATTTTTATATCTCTTTGGCAATGATGATTATGGGTACAATGCTCTTCGTTACAGGTTTTTTAGCTGAAATGATGTCGCGCCAATCACCCAATCGCAATTCGTATGTTGTTGAAAAAGAAGTTTAAATAATGGATAATGTATAGTTGATAATGGATATTATCCATTATCAACTATACATTATCAACTATACATTAAAAAAAAATGACTTACACTAAACATACACTTCAAAAAATTGAAGAACTTTTCAAGGAACTGAATTACGTCGTGCGCTACGAAAAAGGCAGTTTTCAATCGGGTTATTGCCTTGTTGAAGGCAAACGGATAGCGATTGTAAATAAATTTTTTGAAACGGATGCACGTATTAATACACTCATTGATATTTTGGATAAAGTAGAGTTCAATACTGAGGGGGTCTCTGAAAAGTCATTGAAGTTACTCAAAGAGATTCAAAAAATCAAAAATGATAGCCCTGAAAAGGCCTGATATATTAACGATGGGTAACGCCTATTGAAAAAAAAATACATGAAAAACTACCTATCACTCATCAAATTCAGCCACACCGTTTTTGCATTGCCTTTTGCCTTGGTTGGCTTTTTCCTTGCCAATTATTTAGAAGGCAAATCGCCTAATTTGACCATATTATTGTGCATTGTGTTGTGTATGATTTTTGCACGAAGTGCAGCTATGGCATTCAATCGGTATCTCGACCGAGATATTGATGCTTTGAATCCTCGGACGGTGGTTCGTGAAATCCCTGCGGGTATTATCAGCGCAAATTCGGCTTTGGCGTTTGTTATCATCAATTCTGTGGCTTTTATATTGACGACTTGGTTCATCAATCCCTTGTGTTTTGCCTTGTCGCCCATTGCTTTATTGGTAGTTTTGGGGTATTCTTATACGAAACGTTTTACGTTTTTATGCCATTTTGTATTGGGTTTAGGGTTGTCCTTGGCACCGATAGGGGCGTATTTGGCGGTCACGGGTCATTTTGATATTTTACCTTTGTATTATTCATTGGTTGTTTTGTTATGGGTTTCAGGCTTCGACATTATCTATGCTTTGCAAGACGAAGATTTTGATAAGTCATTGAATCTCAATTCTATACCTGTCCGATTGGGTAGGGCAGGTGCCTTACAGTTATCCAATGTACTCCATTTAATTTGTGCGGTAGTTGTTTTGTATGCCGTTTGGCTTGTGAATACTGAGGGGGTCGGTTTTGGCATCATCCATTGGATGGGAGCAGCGATTTTTATTACTTTGTTGGGCTACCAGCATACGCTTGTGAAGCCCAATGATTTGAGTAAAGTCAATATGGCTTTTTTTACGACCAATGGCATAGCGAGCGTTATTTATGGCTCAATGTTCATTTTGGATTTCTTTTTCTAAAAAACATAGCCCTCTGACTGATAATTTTTATAGTTGTGCTTTTTGAAAGCAAAAAAAAAGTAAATCATTGAAAATCAATGGCTTACTTCTTTTTTTTGATTTTAATTCGTATTTTCATTGTTTAAATATTTTTAATTTTATATTTATTTTTTTTATAAATGTACCTTCGCAATGTGTTTTGGAACGCTTTTTGAAAAGAATTTATTGAACATATATCTCCTGCTTTGACATTGGTTTTTGGATTTGTAGTATGACAAAATTTCATACAAACTATCAATCAATAATCCCCTTTTTCAAAACCACGTCAATCAGAAACAACTTCTTAAATATTCAGCAAACACGTTTTACGGGCAAACATGCCTTATACAACAGATAACATAATGTTGTATAAGCAAACAAAATATCTTATTGATTGTCAATTGATTATCAGTGACAAACAATACTTGTTTTTTGTTAATTGGTATTTAATAACCATATTTTATTTCGTTTTGGCATGATTTTCGGCAATTTAATAATAGCACATTCACTTTATTTTCAGAAAAACCATATTTAAAAGGTCTTAAGCCGTATTTTACTGAGGGGGTATATTTTTTATTTATAATCCGATGACAATTCATTATTGATAAGAACTTCTTCTGTTTCACGACTTGATTTCAAAACGACTCAGCATAGATGAAAAAACTTTTACTCTTCGGCGCACTTTTGTTCTGGTTAAATGGCTTGGTTGCTCAATCCAATTTTATACATCAGGATTCTATTTTTACGCGTACTGCGAATTGTGATGCGGGTGTTTCTGTTTGTATAGACAGTTTCGTTTACGACAGCATCAACAACCTTCGTTTTTATCTCAATGGACGGCAATTCAGCACGACTTTCGCACCGTGTATCATTGATACGATTCACAACTATGGTTATACCGATATTTTTAGAGGGCTTGAACGAGGGCCTTGGCAACTCGATTCTTGGACAGTGAGTGGCAGAACGTTTACGGGGACATTTGTAAGCCTTGAAGTTTTAGTTGACTCGATGCGTCGTTGGGACCCGTCGGGCGATTGGCGTTTAGAGCCAGTATCTATGACCATTTATGGTTTTGCAAAAAATGGCAGACAATATAGTTGCCAAAATATCACAGGCTTAGGTCGTGGTGGACGCAGTGAAATCTGTTATAATTCAGGTATTCAGTTTCGGGGTTTGCGCTTCACAGTACCTGCGGGTGTTAGTGAGTTTGTTGTTGAAAAAACAGGTTCAGGTCTTCGGGACACTGTACATTTGATTACGGCTTGTATAAAATCTGATGTCGTGCGTAAAACCGTTCCAATAGGTAGAATACAAACCTATTGCTTTGATGTGTCTCAATTACTGGGTACAACGGGTAGTTTGGTTAATTTTTGTACAAAATCAACAACACGTGTCATTTTTGATACGCCTTCAAATGGCTGTATTCGCTATGCGGGTGCGACGGTCGGTTCTGATACGGCTTGTTTGAAAGTATGTGACCAGTTTGGTAATTGCGATACAACGACCTTGATAGTGACGGCAGTTAATTCGCCTACACGCACCACGATTATTAGGGATACAATTGTTGTTGGTAATGCTCGGACGAATACGGATGTCGTTATTCCCATCGGAACAATTAATTTATTTGGCAATATTTGTCCAAGAGGTATTGACCTGAATGTCAATTTTATCGTTGACAGCTTAGAAAAAACGCTCATTTATAGCGGTCTTACTGAGGGGGTAGATACAGCTTGCATTCGCGTTTGCAATACGTTAGGAATGTGTGATACGACTATTTTTTATGTCACTGCCGTTCCCGAAGTTATTACGCCGCAGTTGACGGTTCATACTTTTAGAGATACGATTACGATTGGTTTGGCCGCACGTTCTAAATGCACGTTTGATGCGCCTATTGGTACTTCTACAATTTTTGAAAACTTCTGTGCAGGGTCAAGTGGCTCAAAAGTGAAATTTACGATTGATGCAGTGACAAAATGTATTAAATATCAAGGTCTTTCAGTTGGCACAGATTCGGCTTGTATTCGTGTGTGCAACGATTTTGGCGAATGTGACACTACTTATTTATATATTCAAGCCCGACAACCCGTCATAACGAACCGTACGCACGTATTTCGAGATACCATTACAGTCGGTTTGACCCGCAACAAATGCAATTTTGATGCGCCATCAACGCCGACACGTTTGCGCAATATTTGTGAAGGACAATCAGGTTCGAATATAGATTTCATGCTCAATACGACCGCTTTTTGTGCTAATTATATGGGTGTTACGCCTGGTATAGATACGGCTTGTATCGAAGTCTGTAATGCTTTGGGTTTGTGTGACACAACATATATGTACATCACGGGTATCGCTCCACCCGCCTTACCTAAGCCCAGTGTAGATTCTATTTCACTAAAAATATTTGAAACAAAGTCCTATTGCCCTGACTCAACAGAGTTGCGCGGTTCGCCAATTCGCTATATCGCTTTCTGTTCTATTGCTTCATTTGATAACTCAACTGTGACACTTGATACGGCTAAAAAATGTGTCAATGTGCGCGGTATCTCTAAAGGGCAAGACACTTTTTGCTTAGTTTTGTGCAATTATGCAGGTTTTTGCGACACAACGACACTCTATGTAAATGTGTCACGAGATACAGTTATTCCAACCTTGAAAATGGATTCTGTTAAGGTTTTTGTAGGTGACAGTTTGACTTATTGCGGTATTGATACCTCAGAAATTCGAGGGGCAGTGGATTCTATTTCAAACTATTGTGCACAATCAAGTGGCATTAATTCTTCTGTTGTTATTACAGCAGCTAAGTGTTTGAAGATCAAAGGGTTGAGAACTGGGACTGATACGGCTTGTATTGTGGTTTGTAACCGTCTTTCAGCTCTTTGCGACACAACGAGGGTGCGTATTATTGTCAGCAAAAAGATTATTATACGGCCTAAACCGAGTATAGATTCTGTCTCCGTTGTCGTTGGGCAGTCGAAAACCTACTGTCCAGACTCCACGGAATTGAGTGGTTCGCCTGTCAATAGTATCAAATTTTGTACACCACCTAATGCCAACCATGCTTCTATTACCTTAGATGCTGTCACAAAATGCGTAAAAATTGTTGGCAATACTGAGGGGTTAGATACAGCTTGCATCATACTCAGTAATGCCGCAGGTTTGCATGATACAACCACGTTATATATACGTGTGACACGACAAGATACTTCGAAGCCTGTTAGTAGTTCAGTATTCATTACACTTGATTTGAATAAAGATTCAACTTTCTGTGGTGTTGATGTTTCTCAAATACGGGGTGCAGTAGATACGATATTTGATGCCTGCCTTGGTAAAAATGGATTACATGCTTTGATGGTACTTGACCGCACGACAAAATGCGTTAAAATTACAGGACGGGCAGTTGGACAAGATACCATGTGTTTGGTGGTTCATAATCGGGCATCGGGTTTGTACGATACGACATTTATCATTGTCAATGTGCGCAATCCAGTTGGTATTATAGTCAAAGCGAAAAATGACTTAGATACAGTTCGAAGAGGGACAACGAAAGAGCTTTTTGTCTATGCAAACGATACTTTGTCGCGGCAGCCAACGCGTTTAACGATTATCACGCCACCTACGAAAGGTAGAGCAGATACAATCAGTTTCCAACGCGGTATTTTGACTTATACAGCCAGCCGAGCATATTCAGCTTGTGGTATTGATAGTTTCAGATACCGAGTGTGCATTGATTCTGTTTGCAGCGAAGCGACGGTGGTTATTGTAGTTGTTTGTCCTGATAGTTTATTGGTTTACAACGGTATATCGCCCAATGGTGATGGTAAAAATGATACATGGCTTATTGAAGGGTTACAAAATTATCCAAACCATACCGTTTGTGTCATGAATCGTTGGGGCAATCAAGTCCTGAAAACCACAGATTATCAGAACAATTGGGACGGAAAATGGGACGGAAAAGATTTGCCAGATGGCACTTATTACTATTGGATTAGAAATGACGACAATAGTGAAATATTAAAAACAGGTTATTTACAAATAATGCGATAATTTTTTAGTTTTTGATTGTTAGTTATGAGTTATTGGCTAAACTTTTGCCTATTAAGGATAATTGTTTACCAATAACTTATAACCAATCCCTAACAACCAATAACGTAAGGACACAACAAATAATCAGACTAAAAACGGTTTTACTACCCGTGAATTTATCACTTTAAACTTTTTTTTTAAAAATGAGAAAAACTATCACACTTGTTACTCTGCTAATGATGGGGGCATTAGCGGCACACGCGCAGCAAGACCCAATGTTCACCAACTACATGTTCAACTCATTGATTTTTAATCCTGCTTATGCAGGTAGCCGTGATCATGCTGCAATCAACATCTTACATCGCACGCAATGGTGGGGCATTGAAGGTGCACCGACAACGCAATCAATCTCTATGCACACACCTTTGAAAAACGATCGTGTGGGTCTGGGTTTCAGCGTGGTCAATGATAAAATTGGGCCATCAAACAGTTTGGATGCCAATGTGTCTTATGCTTACCGCATTCCTATGGGTAAAAAAGGCAAACTTTCGGTTGGTCTCCAAGGTGGTATCACCAACTGGCGGGCAGATTGGTCGAAGTTAAATATCGAGCAAGCTGGCGACATTCCGTTTTCGGAAAATGTCAACTGGTGGAAACCGAACATTGGTGCGGGCGTTTATTACTACACTAAAAACTTTTATACAGGTTTGGGTGTGCCACGCATCATCGAGTATGATTTAGTACCGAACCGTACTGACCAATTACCACAGTATGCCAAACAAGTGCGCCACTATTACTACACATTGGGTGGTGCGATTCCTTTGAAAGGCAATGCTTTGATTTTCAAGCCTTCATTGCTCATCAAATCTGCGGGTCTTGATAGCCGTTTCAACCGAGACACATCTTTCCAACAGGTGGGTTCGCCAACACAGTTTAACGTGGATATGTCTTTGTTTTTCCAAGAAACCTTATGGGTAGGTGCGTCTTTCCGCTCGTCTATTGAGGTATTCCAAAACAAAAGCTCTTATGATTCGGCAGACTTTTGGGTCGCTTATTACTTGAACAATGGCTTGCGCATTGGTGCTGCTTACGACTATACCTTGACAAAATTGCAACAAAAAGCACAAGGCTCTTTTGAGATTATGTTGGGTTATGAATTTGACTACAAAACAAAACGCATCGTCACACCGCGTTACTTTTAAAGGTTGGAATGACCATCGGGTTTAAATGGATACGATTCTATACTGAGGGGGTATATTTTTTTTTAGTCAATCATAAAATTACAAAGTTGGTACGATTTTTAAATGTTATAGTTGAAAAATAAAATTCTGTAAATTATTGATTTACATTTAATAATGGATTATTTTTTATTTTTTGTTCTTCTGAACGTAGTTCAAACATCGTTGCTTGAAATGCGTTCAGAAGACAAATATTTTAGTTCTAAACTTATTCACAAATATTAAGCATAAAACCGATTTCAACTGAGTTATTTAGTTGGCATACTATCAACAATTAGAGGAAGTGAAAACCGATTTATAGACACTTCTTCCCGATTTCCGATAATTCAAAATTAGAAACGATGAAATTCAGAAGCTTTTACTCATTAGCAATGATGCTGCTTTTTGCAGCAACCCTTTCAGCTCAATCTGCAAAACTTGAACGTGCAAAACGTAATATGAAAGAGCTGGACTACGTTGGGGCAATCGAACTCCTCAACCAAATCCTTTCCAAAGGCGACGACGCAGGCGCAAAAATTGCCCTCGCGGAGTGTTACCGTAAAATCGGCGACTCGCAAAATGCGGAGTTTCTTTTTGGGCAAGTCGTCCGTTTACCCGAAGCGCAACCGATTCACTTCCTTTATTATGGTGAAATGTTGCAACGCAATGGCAAATGTGACCTCGCTCGCGAATGGTACACCAAGTTTGCAGAAGCCGTCCCAGAAGACGTGCGTGGTCAATACCAGACCAAAGCCTGCGACTACGAATTAGAGTTGAAAACAAAAGGGTTGGACATTTATGCCGTCAAAAGAACGCAATTCAACTCAAATTTGGACGATTTTGGTGCAGCTTTCTACAAAGACGGTATCATTTTCGCCTCTGAGCGCGACAAAGGTTCTGCCGTCAAACGCAGCCACAGTTGGACAGGTGAGCCGTTTCTCGACCTTTACTTTGTACCCATTAAAAACTGTGGTGCAGATGTACAAACAGGTCGTCCTGAAAAATTTACGAGTGATATCAACTCGAAATATCACGATGCCATCGTGACATTTACAAAAGATCAATCGTCCATCTTTTTTACACGTAATAACTACTCAAAAGGTAAAACGGGTGTTGATGACGAAGGTATTGTACGCCTAAAAATTTATACAGCTAAGAAAAAAGGAACAGGTTTTGGCACTGAAGAAAGCCTACCTTTCAACTCCGATGAATATTCAAATGCACATCCAGCAATCAATGCAGATGGTACAAAATTATACTTTTCAAGCGATATGCCCGGCGGCTTTGGCGGTATGGACTTATACGTGTCTGAACTTGAAAATGGTCGTTGGGGACCACCGATGAACCTCGGACCAAACATCAATACTGAGGGGAATGAATTATTTCCTTTCATTCATTCAAGCGGTCGGTTATACTTTGCATCTGATGGACATTTAGGCTTGGGCGGCATTGACATTTTCTATGTAGATTCTCGTGGCGATGGTCAATGGACTTCTCCTGAAAACCCAGGCGCACCGATTAACTCAACCGATGACGATTTTGGCATCAATCTCAATGACGAAGGCACTTGCGGATTCTTCTCATCTGACAGAGAAGGTGGTTCAGGACGTGATGACATTTACAGCTTTACAAAAATGGCAACGCCTGTCAAAATATATGTTTATGATGAGGCAACAAAACAACCCATTGCTGATGCTTTGATTACCAGCGATTCCTGCATCAAAAAGGTTTTGAAAACAGGTAAAGATGGTCGAGCAATTATTGATATGAAATTTAACTCATGTTGTTCTTTCACGGCTGAAATGGCAGGATATGCGAAAAATAAGAAGACAGGTTGTGTACGGGATGCGTCCATGGCAGAGAATGTTATTATTGAGATACCGTTGAAAAAAGACAAAAAATTCGCTGTTGAAGGTTTTGTCTTTGACCAAAACACAGGTTTACCGTTGCCTGATGCCAAAGTAACTTTAATACTTTGTGACTCAACTAAGATCAATCAAACTTTTACAACGGATGCTTCTGGTAAATTTAACTTCAAATTAGACGAAGGCTGTTGCTACAAATTGCGTGGTGAAAAAGACAAATATTTCGCTGTCACGACACCTGATACAATATGTACAAAAGCAATGGTTGCTTCAAAAACATATTCTGTTAATTTGAATCTACAACCATCAACCACATCAGAGCCTAAGCCGATTGATTTAACAAGTACGACTTCAACAACTACACAGAATCCACGTAACCTAAATGCCGTTTATTTTGACCCAGAAAAAGGGCTTTATCTCAAAAACGGTAAACCTTTTTCTGGAACAGATAACGGTACGACGTACAAAAACGGTAAAGTTGTAGGCGATAAAACGCCTTCTGATATCGCTGCTAATACGACGAATACACCAAAAGACCCCAATGCCGTCTATTTTGACCGTGAAAAACAGCTTTTTGTCAAAGGCGGCAAACCGTTTACAGGTATGCACAATGGTGCATCGTATAAGGATGGTAAAGCGGTTGATGGTCTAACGCCTTCAAGCTCGCTTTACACTGACGACCCGACGGCACAGGCTTATTTGTTGGATATTTATTACGATTTCGACCAATCAACATTGAGAGAAGAATCATTGCCAGAGCTTGAAAAACTCTTGAAATTGATGCAAAATAATACATCGCAAATCATCGAAATTTCATCACATACGGATACACGCGGTTCAAATTCTTACAACAATCGCTTGTCACAACGCCGTGCAGAATCGGTTGTCCGTTGGTTGATTGATAAAGGTGTTGACCGCGACCGCCTTGTGCCAAGAGGTTACGGTGAAGGTATGACGACAAATAAATGTATCAACAACGTCAAATGTTCAGAAGAAGAACATCAGTTAAATCGTCGCACAGAGTTCCGTGTTTTGGGCTGTAAAGACTGTATTGATAAAGATAATGTAAAATTATCAAAACCTAAGGCGAATCCAAGAGTGGATAAATGTCATGGTTGTCCGTTTTAAGTTGGTTTTTGGTCAGTTGGTTATTCGATATGGTCAACCAATAACGAATAACCGATAACTAAATCACCAATTGAAACATTATAATTAAGGCTAGAGTAAAAGTGAATATATTTATAGAAGGGTGGCTACTAAATAGTAGTCACCCTTTTTTTCATATTTTGATGATTTTAAACCCTTTACCACCACTCACATACTGCCTAACAACAACGTAACACGAACTTCCAGTTCGTGAATCTCTAATAGCCTATAGTAACCCACAAAACAAACCGTTCCAACAATTGACGAACTGAAAGTTCGTGTTACGACTATATTTTAAAGATTCTAAACCCCTTTCTACCACTCAAATACTGCCTAACAATCCGATTTGAGTCCGCAGTAGGCTTCATTATTTTCACCGCTTCAAAAAAATCTTCCGAAGTACCCCCCTCAGTATTTATGTATCCATAACCTTGAAAATGCCCATCTTGAACCAAAACAACCGCTTTTTCATCAGCCGATTTACCTTTTTCGATGATGAAAAAATCTTCTTCAAAAGTCGTTTTCAAACGTTCTGCCAATTCAAAAGCCCTTTCATTATACGATCCTGGCAATTCAAAACCGATACAAGCACCTCGGCATTGCCCAATTTGATGATAAAAACAGGCCCCCTCAGTATCATGGGCATCCATCAATTTTTCACACAATTCAAACCGTTTTGCTAAGGCTTTCAAAAAATGTTTTGCCTCATTGAGCTTCGTAAAATCTTGTAAAATGATGTGTTTTTTCCGAATAGTCGCCACATTTTTAACTGCATGAAAGCGCACATAACCTTTCGTATCTAAAAAAGAATAGACACCATACGGAAAATAGGTCTTGCGCTGCGCCTTATTCACACGTGGCTTCATGCGTTTGATTTCAAAATCTTCAAGCAATAAAGCCACTAATTCACTACCCGTTTCCTCATAAGTAATATCTGCCACCGCCGCTTGAAACTGGTCACCTTTAGTCGTTTTGTCCCCAAAATGCTCAAAAATGCGCTTTTGAATATTGATACTTTTACCGACATAAATGACCGCCCCCTCAGTATCGTGCAGATAATAAACACCACACGTTTCTGGCAAAGCATGAAGTGTCTCCATTTTAATACCTTCGGGCAACTTGTTTTCTTTGATACCTTTATTGATGAGCGCAACCGCTTCTTCTCGGTTTTCTTCGCGCAAAAAAATCTTTTCAAAAATCTCAACGGTTGCCAATGTATCCGCCATAGCACGGTGTCTATCAGTCGTTTGTATATTAAAATGTTCAATCAGGTTACCCAAAGCATAAGACCGCAGACCTGGAAACGCTTGCCGACTCAACTTCACGGTACACAACTGTTGACGCGTATAAGTATAGCCTAAACGTCTAAATTCCTCTTGCACAAACCCATAGTCGAACCGAACATTGTGCGCCACAAAAACAGCCCCCTCAGTCATAGTCACGATTTTCTTCGCCACTTCATAAAATTTAGGTGCTCTGGCAACCATAGCATCTGAAATACCCGTAATTTGAGTGATATAAGGTGGAATAGAGCGTTCAGGATTGAGTAAAGTCTCAAAAGTTTCAATTACTTTCGTTCCATCGTGCAACACAATGGCGATTTCTGTAATCTTTTCTCTTGCCGCCGCACCGCCTGTTGTCTCTATATCAATAATGGCGTATTTTTTATTAGACATGTATTTGTTAATTGAAAGACGAAATTAAAAATACTTTTTTTATTTGCCATTATTTGTTTTATTATTTTTGAAAAAATACGTATTATACAACCAATTTATTTCAAAAAAGGCAAGTTATTATTTACAAATGACTAATGATAAAAACACTTCAATATGCAGAAGTTGAATAGACTTTTAGGGCTTTTTTACTTGATTTTTGTTTGCGCGATACCCCTCAGTATCGGACAACAAAATGATACTATTTTTGAAATAGTGGACTTGAAGAACACCTCTTTTGAGCAGTTGGATAGTAAAGGTAAACCTATAGGGTGGAGCAGTTGCAATTTTGAAAATGAAACGCCACCTGATTTACAGCCTGGTCAGTACGGTTGTAAATTGAATGCACAGCAAGGACGGCAATATATTGGCATGGTGGCCCGAGACAATGGTACTTTTGAATCCATTCGTCAGGTACTTTCAAAGCCTTTAAAAGCGGGTGTTTGTTACAAAATGAGCGTTTTTTTAGCGAAATCCTCGATTTATCAAAGTAATAGTCGCTTAACAGGTGCGCCTGCCAACTATATTCGCCCTTTGAGACTGATAGTTTGGGGGACATCTAAACAATTGGAGGATACTTGTAACGTTCATTCAGATGATTGGTTGACAGAAACATTGCCCATTCATAATGACCAATGGCGTAAATACACGTTTTATATACAGCCCCCAAAAGACGTTTATACTTTGGTTTTTTCGGTCGGACATGTGGTTGATAACCCTTATAACGGCAATTTGTTGATTGACAATATATCACCTATAGTTCCAGTCAATTGTACCGATTTTCGTCAAATAATGGGTGGGCAACGCAGTGTTTTTCTCGCCATGCAGCAAGTGAGTGAAGCGATTACGAACAATGCGCCAAAGATGATTTTCGGTAAAAAAAACACAAAATTAGCATTTGATACTGAGGGGGGGCATAACAAAGCTTTTGACCAATTATTAGCCTATTTTGAAACGGCAGATAACTATAAACTCGTTATTCGTGTTAAAAAAGGTAAAAAGTTGAGCAAGGAACGCATTGCTTTTTTGTATTCTTATATTTTCAAAAATACAAATTTAAAAGCCCAACGAGTTGACATAAAACAATTTTCACCTAAAGATGAAGCCTATTTTTGGACATTTGAAAATGAAGAATTCGTTATGAGTTTTGATGCTTTGTAACGCCTAAGAAATGCTTTGATTTTTATGTTTTTCAATTATCTCATGGACTTGCTGCAAGGGGAATAGCGTAATTTCGGCTATTAACTGAACATCTAATCCACGTTCAAAGGAAATAATGACTGTTTTTTCCCTCTCTTCTTTAACGATTTCTGCCATTTTGTCTCGAACAAAGTGTTTTTCAAGATATTGTTGTTTAGCTTCGACTTCATGCTGTTTAGCTTCGACTTCATGCTGTTTGATTTTCATCTTTTGCTTCATGTCTTCATAGTCAGACCAATACTCGGCAAGGCGGTTAAAATCACTTTCCCACTCTTCCAGAATACTTTTATCTTCTTCCTCAAATTTGTCTATTTTTATGCGTTCTAAAACTTCCATGATAGTTTCATTTTTTTTAAATTTATCAAAATCTTCTTTTTTATTATCTCGGTTTTTGGTGGTTTCTGCGAATTCAAACCAAATTTTGTATTGACTAAATGCAGGGTTTTTAGCAATGTTTTTTTGAAAGGCAAAAATTAATCTATTTTGAGGCAAAAAGTCAAGGTCTTTGACTTTATTGTTCAACAAAGTTAAGATTTTTTGACGTTCTATGTTGATTTTTTCAAAATCTTTACTCTCCCATAACGCATCATTTTTTATGAAATCTGTTGTTTGTTCAAGCGATAATGCGAATGAAACAGAATCTAATTCAAAGTCTAAAGCATCATCTGCCATCCAAATCAGGGTGAGGGTTGGTAAGATACTTTCATAACTTTTGACTTCATATTTTTTCCCTAATTTAGAGATATTTACTTTTTTGGGCAAAGTTTCTAACTGTAAACTTGAGTTGAGTGCTTGATAGATATAAAATCGTTTGACCACATCGGCTTTGTACCATTGCTGCATATCAATGATAACATACTGTCCATTTATTTTACATCGGAAATCGAACTCCACTAAGGCAGCAGCATCTGTAATTTTATGCTTTGTTTTTATGCGCTCTATATGTTCTATCTTTACGCTCAAGAAATCTTCTAAAAACTTTTTAGTAATATTTAGGTCTGAAAATACTTTCCTAAAAAAACGATCATAGTTTAGTGGTGCTGCGTACATAGTTGTTCATTTTAATTTGTATTTTTGAAACACAAAAATTTGTATTTTTATTTACATTTGCAACTAATTTAAAACATAAAGTTTTTAAAGATAATTGAAAAATATATTGTTATACGTTTTGAAATAAATCAAAATGAATTTTTCTTTTTATATCACATGATGCCTAAAACAAAATTTAGAAAATTGAATCGTACTTTTGCTTTTTGATTTTCTTTTAGCCATTTTAAAACTATGATTTTCAATGATTAAACTATTTATAAAATTACTGTATTTAACTATTTTTTTATCTATAACTGCTTGTAGCACGACAAAAAATCAGCCACAACGTCCTATGGAAGTATATCAAGAACCTGTGGATTTACCCCCCTCAGTATCCAACGTAAATATTCCGATTCGGCTTAGTACAACTGAAATCGAAAACCTGTTGAACTATAAATTGAGTGGCGATATTTATGCCGACAATAATCTGGACGACGATGGTTTGATGATGAAAGCCACACGTACCCAAAACATCAATATTTGGTTTGATGGTTTTCAGATGAACTATCGTGTGCCTGTAAAAATATGGGTTTTCAAAAAACTACTTGACAATATTTTTACGGGAAAACGAGGCATCGAAGCAGAAGGTGAGGTGGCTTTACAATTCAAAACAACACTTGAAGTGCGTCCCGATTGGTCGGTGTCAACACGCACAGAACTGATTGGTAATGAATGGATTAGGAATATGGTGGTCAAGACGGGTATTGGTAGTTTGGATGTTAAATACCTTGCAGACATCATTATCGGACGTAGCCGGTCAACTATCACTTCGGCAATAGATGAGCAATTACAAGGTCAATTGCAATTCCGTAAAAACCTTGAAGATGCTTGGGCAATGATGCAACACCCTGTTGCAATACCGAGCAGTTACGGTACTTGGTGGGTCAAGTTGACCCCGCAATCTGTTCAAATGACCCCTTTTTGGACAACGGGCAATGTTTTGCAAGCAAATATTAACGTCCAGTCACTTGCCGAAGTCGTTGCGGGGACGCAACAACCTTTGTTCAGACAGGATACTTATTTGCCGCCTTTTCAAGTGGGTAACTATGTCAACAATGATTTTTCAATTAATCTATCAACCGATATTACAATCAAAGACGCTGAAACTTTGGCAAAATCTTATGCTGTGGGACAAGTTTTTCAACCTGCTGGAAAACGTATTGAAATCCGCGATATTCAACTATTTGGGCAAAATGATAAAATAATTGTGAATACAACCTTTACGGGCAGCTATAATGGCAGTTTGTATTTAATTGGTCGCCCTGCTTTTGACCCTATAAAAAATACGATTTATTTAGCTGACCTTGATTACGATTTACATACAAAGGATTATTTGATAAAAAGTGCTACATGGCTTTTTGATAGGGCTATTTTAAATAAGATGAAAGAGGCTTGCGTTTTTCCGCTTGATGAAAATGTAAAATACTTTAAAGAAATGATGAATAGCCAAATTCAAAACTATATCATCAATAATAACGTTGCTTTGAAAGGGCATGTTGAAGACATTAAAGTGAGCGACATTAAAGTTTTAAGAGATAAATTTAAAATTTATGTTTCGTCAAAAGGCAATTTAAACGTAGAAGTTCAAGGCTTAGACAAATTTTAATTTCATATTTCATATTTCATATTTAGTCAATGGATTATAAACACTTTTTATACGAAGAATTCCCTCTTTTACTGAGGGGGTTAAAAACAGATACACCCGCACTTTGGGGCAAAATGAATCCACAACAAATGATAGAACATTTGGTATTGGTTGTTGGAGCGTCCAATGGTCGTTTGAGCATTGAACCTAATGCCGATGCCGAGCGTTTAGCCTATCGCAAAATGCGTTTTTTTGAAAAAGACGTGCCGATGCCGCGCAATTTTCGTGTACAATTTGCGCCAGAAGAGCCGCTGCCTGTTCAATTTTCAAATATTGAAGAGGCGAAAATGGAACTTTTCAATCAACTGCAACGTTTTGATGATTACTTCAACGAACATGAAGGCATAACAACGTTACATCCCGTTTTTGGTGCTTTCAATTTCGATGAATGGATTCAAAACCATGCACGACATTTCCGTCATCACTTAATGCAATTTGGACTGATTGTTGAAACAATTGAAAACTAATGTGCGTTTTTAAAATATTTTACTTAAAATTTCGTTTTTTAAGCGCATTTCAAGACACTTCCAATAAAAAAATCTATATTTTTGCAAAATATTTCCGAGAACATCCAAAATTCTTAATTAAAATGAATAGGTCACTCATCAAAAACATCTTTCTCGCAGTTATTACTGTCCTTACTATAACAACTTTGTTTAGTGCTTGTCAACGCGGCTCAGGTTGCCCATACAAGTTCGAAGCAAGAGCAGATGTAAAAAAATAAACTTATGATTCAATGGATTCCCCTTACAAGTGAGGGACAATTAGCAGACATTTCTCTGCAATCTAACGACGTGCCGTGTTTGATTTTCAAACATTCGACCACTTGCAGCATCTCATCAATGGCGAAATCACGTCTTGAAAAGAACTGGTATTTTTCATTCGATGACATGAAGCCTTATTATCTTGATTTATTATCTTTCCGTAGTCTGTCAAAAGCAGTTGCTGAAAAATTTGATATTTATCATGAATCACCACAGGTTTTATTGATTCGAAATGGCGAATGTACTTATGACGCATCACATTTAGACATCACTGTTCAAGAACTCCACGCTTGTTATGCGGATTAAATTTAGAAGAAAAAATATTTGAAGGACACCAATTTGGTGTCCTTTTCTGTTTAAAGAAGTATAATTTCATATTTCATATTTCATATTTCATATTTCATATTTCATATTTCAATTATGCCTGTATTTTTAACAGACGACGGTTCTCATTCTTTTCTGTCCGAACAATTTGGTGTGACCTATCATTCGACACATGGAGCGATTCAAGAAACGCAACACATCTTTATAGATGCAGGTTTGAAACATGTCCTTTCACAGAACTTAGCCGAAATTCTTATCCTCGAATTAGGATTTGGCACAGGGCTAAATGCCTTGATGACATGGATTGAAGCAGAGCGTTTGCAACAGAAAATTCGCTACATCACCTACGAAATGTACCCCCTCAGTATAGAAGATGCTGAAGCCCTTAATTATCATTCACGGCTTCATTTTCCTATCTCTATTTTTAAGGCGATGCACGAGTGTTCTTGGAATGAAAGCCATCATTTAAGTCCTTATTTTAACTTTGAAAAACGATGGGCTTCGATAGAAAATATTGATATTCAAGATACTATAAATCTTATTTATTTTGATGCTTTTGCGCCAGAAATTCAGCCACAACTTTGGGAACAACCGATGATGCAAAAAATGTACGATGCGTTGTTGCCAAATGGCGTGATGACTACCTATTGTGCTAAGGGAGCAGTAAAAAGAGCAATGAAAGAAGTGGGCTTCAAAATAGAATCTTTGCCTGGTCCGCCGTTCAAAAGAGAAATAACTCGTGCCATAAAAACCTTTTAACCTTAAAATCTGTGACTTCTTTTTGTTTTTTTGTAAAAAAATGATGTCGTATAATTTGAATGAATTTAGAAGTTAAAATATTGATAATTAATTGTTTGCGATAAAAATAACTTACTTATTTGCTGATAATCATGTCACAAAATATTGATATTAATTTAATTAAATGTTGGTACATTGATTTTATGCTTTTATATTCGCACTCGGGTTTTTGATTACGGTAATTATAGAAATAGTCATTTTGAATAATAACCGCATAAGTTCTAAGTATTGTATAATAAAACCCAAATGGGACTAAAATCTCAATAGAAACTAAAAGTAGTGTGAACAATCTGCATATGGCGCTCGTCCTGAATTTATCAGCGACGGGCGTTTTTTTTGGAGAAACATGGAGAAACATGGGTAAATTTGTTGTTAAAATAATGAAAATAAATAAGATAAAAACGTTTTAGACGTTAAATTACGCCACTAATTATTTGGACTTAGTGGCGTTTTCTTTAAAAATTAAAAAAATCATTATGAAAAACGTTATTCTTTGTCTTTTCTCCATGCTCTTTTCAGCTAATTTGTTGGCGCAAAATCTACGTATCGAAAATTTTTCCGATTTTAGAACCGAAACTTATGCCTTTAAAAGAGGCATAGGAGACAGTATTCGTTTTAAAATTAAAGACAAAGCAGATACACTGCAAACAACTTTTTTTTATCGAAATGGAAAACCCTCTACAATCAGGTGGAAACAAGACAGCAGCTATTTGTTTGATTATGCAGGAAGGTTGTCAACAATTTACTATGGACTTAAAGAGAGTTTTTATGATGTAGATAGCAGTGTCGTTTTTCACCCAAATGGTCAGCAATTTCAATTTACTTCGCGTACAAAAGAACAATTGGTAGAACTAAAATATGACGAAAATGGGCATTTACTGACATCATCATTCGTTCTTAATACCCCCTCAGTAGAATACAGCCGTAGAGAGGATAGGTATGGAAAGCCGATTAGTTCGACGCGTACGGATAAGATTTTTGAAGGCGAAAAAAGACAATCACGTACTTATGATACCACTTTTTATGAAAATGGACAACCTTATCGCATTCGGACAGGGTCTTATGATGAGTTATATAGATTCAAATTCAACGCTCAATACTTCAAACAAGACGGCTCTCTTTGGAAATCCGACATGCCCGATAGCCTCAAATTGACACCTTTTAAGGACAACGTGGATTGTTATTATGGTCTAAAAAATGATAAAGGTGATACCATTATTTCGCCTCGTTTTGACCAAATAGTTCAGGAATATGGTGGTCAGTTTATGTCTGCATACACTGGCAATCAGTGTATTTTGTTAACACTTGATGGCAAACCGATGGCGCAACCAACGGCTAATTTGACAGGTATAAGAGGCTTAGTCGAAAGGAAAGTTTTGGATATAGAATTTTCAGTAATGCAAGATACAAGAGACATAGATATCAAAACACGAAAATTGGCGCTTCAAAACAATGAGAAAGAATATTTTGTATTTTATGAAAATAAGAAAAGTGGTGTTATGACGAAAGATGGAGCAGTTGTGATACCCTCTCAGTATTTTAATCTGGCGTATGAATATTTGGATAATGCCCAATATTTTCAATTTACCGAATACGAAAAGGGGACACCCATTCAAACAGGGTATCTCAATCGGCAGGGAAAAGCACTTTTTGTTGACAAATATAAGTCAGTTACTCATACGGGTTATACCGACTTTTTTTATTTGCAAGCAGAAGCACCTAATATTAAAAATATGTACAACTCGTCCTTGTTTGGCTTGGGCAATGGCAGTAACGAAGCAATAGTTTTAGAACCTAAATTTAGCTCTATTGAATATTTACCTCATACTTCTTTGTTTATTGCCACTTTACCCAGTCAAAACGTTATTGAAAATCTATCACCTCGAAAAGGGCTTTATAATCCGCGAACCCAAAAATGGCTTGTGGACACTACTTTTTATTCAATAACGAACAGAAGAAATGATAAATCCTTGTTATTTGTCGTTCAAAATCTAAAAACTAAAAAATATGCCCTCATTGACACCATAGGCAGGGAAGTGCTTCCTTTTTCAAAAGGGTTCGATTCTATCGGTATTGCGGATGGTCCAAAGGGTTTATATTGGGTGAAAAAAGGTAAGGATTATCAAGTTTTAGAGATGAAAAATGGTCAAGTATATCTTCATGAGACTAAATATGCGTTTCTAAAAGCCATTACTTTTTCAAATTTATCTAACACGACCATGGAAAGTATCACTTATTTTTTAGCAAAAAAGCAACGAAAATGGGGGCTTTTAGATGCGAATGAACAGGTTATTAAGCCTTTTGATTATGATTATACTGGGCAAGACCGATTTGCTGATGTGCAAATGTATTCAAATGGTTTCTTTTTGGTCAAAGATGGTTATGCACGGTATTTTAATTTATCTTCAATACCCAATGAAAACCCCGATTGGGCGGCAACGAAACGCAATGAAGAAATGTCTGCATCCAATTTATTCAACCTTTTTGATGCTGAAAACACCCAAAGCGTTTTTTTCATTGATGATTTGGGTAAGGTCATCATACCCCCTCAGTATAAAATTGAAAATACTGGCTTGAATGGAGATTATATCGAAGCCTTAGACGCTCAAAAAAAACGCAAACTCATTTTCTTGGAAACGGGTGAAATCGTTGATTTCCCTTTTACATACTATATTGTTGGTACGCACCCTAAAAGCCGTGTTATTCTTGTTAAAGATACAGCAAAGGTCTCCTTTGGGGTTGTGTCAACTAAGGGAAAGTTGCTGATTCCGTGTGTCAACTATGCCGTAGCGATTGGCGATGTCGACAAATCGGTGTTTTTTGTCAAAAGAGATACACCCCATTTTGAGGTTGAGCAAATAGCTACCGATTTTGCAATTGTCAGCATGGATTCTTTAAGTGCAGAAGACAAAAATTGGGTCATGTACAATGCCGATGGTCAATTTATTGGGGGCGTTCCTTTTCGGTTTCCCATTGATTTTCAACAAGGTATTGGTGTCGGTGTACAAGGTGAAGACTTTAATTTATACAAAACCGACGGTACTATTTTGACTCCTTTTTATGCCGATGGCAAGCCAATTAATGAACAATCCTACAATAATATTTGGCGTGTTGAGCCAACCAATTTTTACGCACTTTTCCGAAATCGGGGCTTAACGCCTACTATGACTTTGACGGACAGAAAGGGGCAAATCCTTGTAGAAAGCGGTCGTTATAACGGTATTTCTCGATTTTATGGCAAATATGCACTTGTCAAAGCATCGGGAATGGTTGGTTTGATTGATTCTTTTGGACATGAAATCATTGCGCCACAGGATTTAAGTATGAGTCAAGCTGCTTTGATGGATTCGATTGATGTGTATAATAAAAAAATCAAAAGTGATAGGAAAGATGACTATTCTTATATTGATAAACTCATCGAACTCCCAATTATTTTTAATCAAGGCGATACTTCACATCCCGACAGTCTTAAAATTTCAGCCTTTTATCGGACGGCATTGCTGAATTTGATGCTACAAAAAAGCATAGATAATGCCATTGCAACCGCAAAAAACAATCATATTCCTCGTGTTTTTAATGTAGCAAGGGCAGCGACGTTTTATCCAGGCATCAGTAGCTTTTCGAATAGACAAAATACTTTGACACGTGAAACAATAGCGGATAGTACGATTTCTTTTGGTTGGGTTTTATCTTTGGAAGGTAATTTTGTTGCATATAATTTTAAACGAAAGGGGGGACGTTGGGAGGAATTGAAATTCAATGACTTACTCAATCTGCAAGGCGAAAAATATCTCCTTTTCAACGACTTTTTGACACGTAAAATTAAAGCGTTGAAAGATGTGTCTATTGATTGTAGCAATTCAAGCACGTTTCTAAAACAAGTAGAAAATCGTTTAATGATGACGGAAAAAGGCATTGATTTTTGCTTTGATTCTACGAATGGCTTAGGTTCTGGATTGGTGATTGTTTCTTTTACTTGGGATGAGTTAAAATCGTATTTGAAATGATTTTTTTAGAGCACAGATGACGCTGATTTGTCCGATTTTCGCTGTAAAATCAATCAGGGAAAACCAGTCAAATCAGCGTTATCTGTGGTCCAAAATGTTTATACTCTTCAATATCGTCGTCAAAACCTACTTTTTTATCGTTAATATTTGTCAATGATAGCTTTTTAATGAAGATTTGTGCCATTCTTTAACAATATTAAATCAATAAAAATATGTTACTACTTGATGTCACTTATGTTAATACAGGTATCGGTTTAGGCTCAATATTAGCCCTTGTATTGAGTTGGACACGCAACCAATCTATTTTATGGGCGATTATTCACGCTTTTTTGGGCTGGCTTTATGTCATTTATTATGCCTTTACACGATAATTAATGCTGATAAAAGCGCAAAATGGCATGAGGTCTTAAAAACAAAGTAAAATACTGAGGGGGTATATTTTGACAATTTATACTTTGGAAATTATGTTTGATACTTTGCATTTAAATCAATTGACTTTTCATTAAATTTTTTCAAACATAATGTACACATAGCAAACTGTGTGTTTGGAACAATGTTTGATACTCGTATCTTAAGTGTTTTTGGACATTTCTTTTGATTTTTACCTATTTTTTCATTCCTTTGCGTCTTTATTAACAATGTTCGTGTATTATTAACGATAATCAACTTGACAATGCATTCTTATAAGATTGACGAGCAATACGCTAAACCCGTTGCGTATTTCAGTATGGAGTTTGGTATTCACCAACCACTTAAAATATATAGCGGTGGTTTAGGCTTTTTGGCAGGCTCGCACATGCGCAGCTGTTATGACCTCAAACAAAACCTTGTTGGTGTAGGTCTTCTTTGGAAAAAAGGCTATTATGACCAAATCCGCAAAGAAGATGGTTCTTTGGGTACGGCCTTTAATGACAAATACAATAATTTCCTAAAAGATACAGGCTTAAAACTAAAAGTCCCTTTTATGAAAGGTTATGTAACAGTAAAAGTATGGAAATTAGAACCCGATACGTTTGAAACCGCCCCAATCTTATTGTTAAGTACAGATACAGAAGAAAATGATAAATTGACACGTTCTATTACGGATAAACTTTATGACGACGATAAAATCATTCGTTTGGGTCAATATATTGTTCTCGGCATTGGTGGTGCGATGGCTTTAGAGGCTTTGGGCTTTAATCCAGATATTTATCACATGAATGAGGCGCATCCATTGCCAGTCGCTTTTTGGTTGCTCAATAAATACAATGGTGATTTTGCTGCCGTTAAAGACCGCCTTATTTTCACGACGCACACGCCTGAAGATGCAGGTAATGAACGGAGTGATTTTAAATTGATAAAAAAATCAGGCTTTTTGGCAGGTGTTAAAGCGAAAACGATTGCACATCTTTGGAAAAGCGAAGAAACGATGTTCAATCATTCCCTTGTTGCTTTGCGTATGGCGAAATTGTCGAATGCCGTTTCAAAAATTCACGGTGAAGTCTCTCGTGAAATGTGGAAAGATTCTAAGGATATTTGTGAAATAACGCATATTACGAATGCTCAAAACAAACGTTATTGGGTTGACCCAATCTTAGAAAAAGCCTTGCAAACCAACGACGACACATTGTTGATGGCGCGTAAACGTGAGTTAAAAGTAGCTTTTTTCAAAGAGGTTGAAGACCAAACAGGTAAAATCCTTGACCCTGATGCTTTGACAATTGTTTGGGCAAGACGTTTTGCAGAATACAAACGCGCTGATTTGATTTTGACCGACCTCAAGCGTTTCAAAGAAATTGCGATGAATAGCGACAAACCTGTTCAAGTGATTTGGGCGGGCAAACCTTATCCATTGCACTGGGAAGCGATTGACGTTTTCAATGATATTCATAAAAAAACGCTTGATATTCCTAATTGTACTATTTTGATTGGCTACGAATTGCGTTTGTCTCGTTTGATGAAACAAGGTTCTGACATTTGGCTGAACAACCCACGTTATTCGCGTGAGGCTTCGGGTACAAGCGGTATGACGGCTGCGATGAATGCCAGTGTTAACTTTTCAATTGGTGATGGTTGGGTTCCTGAATTTGCGAAAGACGGTGAAAACTGCTTCGTTATTCCAAATTTAGACCACAATTTGCCTGTTAAAAAGCAAGACAAGCACGACCTCGATGCGATGTATGATATTTTGGAAAATAAAATCGTTCCGTTGTATTACGATACGCCTAAAGAATGGGTTAAAGTTGTAAAACAATCTATGATTGATGTTGCACCAGAATTTGATTCTGACCGTATGGCTGATGAATATTACACGAAAATGTATAATGCGTAAAATATACCCCCTCAGTATTTTAAGTGAAAATGCCTGCCGAACTTAGTTGTTTGGTAGGCATTTTTCACTATTTAAGATGCCGCTTTTTTGTCATTCTTTCACTGCGTTACTAATGACGCGGAGTGTAGTGATAGGGTGATTTTAAATCACCCTATCACTTTGCCCTCCCGTCATTCCGTTTTAGACGACTCCGTTTAGGTGTCGGTTCTCCTCAGAATGACAAAAAACACGATTTACCCTTAACTTATTTTTTCAATTCAATAACCTGAATAGAATTTGCTGGAACTGTCAAACTGCCCAAATCTGAAATCACCGCATCGGTCAACACATTTTTACCTTTTGTAAAAGTCCTCAAATTATCCGAAAACCGTTGCATTGTTAAAGTCTGTTCCTTTTCATTTTGGCTCATAATGACCATGACTGCACCTTGTTCATTGTGTCGAAAATAGGTGTAAATGCCATTTATGGGCAAATATTGCGTCAATTTTCCTGTTTGTAAAGACGTAGAACTTTTGCGATACTGCGCCAATTTTTTCACAAAATCAAAGGCTTCATTCTCTTGCGTTGTTCTGTCTTTTGCTAAAAACTTATTTTGAGCATCTTCTTTCCATCCGCCTGGAAAATCACGACGAACTTCTGCATCAGACGGGTCTTTATAGTTTTTCATCAGAATTTCAGTACCGTAATACATAGAAGGCGTTCCGCGTGATGTTAGTAAGAAACCTACGCCTTGTTTATACTTATTCATATCCTCTTTTATCATTGAAAAAAAGCGGTTTTCGTCATGGTTATCTAAAAAAGTCATATTCAAAGAGGGGTCTTCATAAATCAAATCTTCTGCCAAAGTGCTGTACAAACGATTGAAACCTTTGCCCCAATCGAACCCCTCAGTAAGTGCGGGTGCTACTTCATGATAAAGTACAAAATCATTGGGCGAAGGCAGGTTGCTTTTGAAAGGAATATACAGATTGTTTCTCGTATAATATGCTTGACTGACAACGCTATGCACCGAATTTTCACCAGTGATATACATTTTTGGATATTCATCTAACAAGGCTTTGTTACAACGATTCATAAACTCTAAGTCATTGTATTGATAGGTGTCAATGCGCCAACCATCAATGCCGAAATACTCCACCGTCCACAAAGCATGTTGAATTAAGTAATTGGCTACGAAGGGATTATGATGATTGAGGTCTGGTAGGAATGGTACAAACCAGCCGTTTTGTTGTACCTTAAAATCGCTTGGATTGCCATGCACAAAGTCCACAACAGGCTCGTCGCGGTACGATGTATTTGTATATGTGTCCCACTGATGCAACCAATCTTTCATGGGCATATCTTTCAAAATCCAATGGTTGATGCCCACATGATTATACACCGCATCTTGTATGACTTTTAAACCACTGGCATGAGCCGATTCCACCATTTTTTTATACGCCGCATTGCCGCCCAAACGTCGGTCAACGTTGTAATGGTCGGTAAAACCATAACCATGATAGGCAGAACGCATCGCACCGCCTTCATTGGTTTGCGGCTGATTGTTTTCAATAACTGGATTGAGCCAAAGGGTCGTCACACCTAAATCTCTCAAATATTCTAAATGATTGGTAATGCCTTGTAAATCGCCACCATGACGCAGAAAAGGATTGTTACGGTCAGATTCCTTATCAGCCATATCAGCGAATTTATCATTACTTGGGTCGCTGTTTGAAAATCTATCGGGCAAAATGAGGTAAATAAAGTCTTTGGCATTGATTTCCTGTGGCTTTTGGTCTCGGACTTTCAGTTCGTAAGGCTGTGACGTTTTGACAACTTGGTCAACGATTTTACCTTTTTTGTCTTTTATTTGTATTGTTTTTGACAGTTCAACCATGAATTGACCCGCTTTACAATCAGGCGCAATGGTTAGATTTACAAATAAATAATTGGGATTTTCGACCTCCTGCATGCTCTGGATTTTAACGCCTGTGTAGTTTATTTGGACTTGCGAGCCTTTGAGGTCTTTACCATATACAAGCAGTTGTAGCTCTGGGTTTCTCATCCCAACCCACCAGTTTGTCGGGTCAATTCGTTGAATAGTTGGATTTTGGGCTGCTATAAATTCTATGAAAAGACATAGAAAAAGCGAGCAGATGAGTGCTTTTTTCATGAATTCTTAATTGTTTAGTTAAATAATGCGTAATTAAATTTTGCAATTGAAAGTACAAAGATGCAAAATGACAGGCGGAATTTTATAAATATTATGACTTCATGGTTTAGATTTTTACCTTGTAGGCTGAAAAACCTTATGACTATTTCAAATCTTTGATTTTAAACAATAATCATTATGCGCAACTCGACAATCGTTTTCCTATTGTTATTTTTACCGATGACTGGTAAAAGTCAAAACACTATTTCACTCACTAAAAGCACTGTTATTCCTCTTGTGGGCAATACATTCTTCAGTAATTATGGCGAAACAGGCATCGAATTGTCAAAAACAGGCATAACAAACTGGATAGACCCCTCAGTAATCGCGACAGTTTATGTCCGTTTTTTAGAGACAGGCACGTATGCTTTCACAATGAAGGCTAAAGCCAACAGTACAACCCTCTTGAAAGTGAGAATCGGTCAAGAAAGCAAGGAAATTAGGATAAACGCATCTAAATGGACAAAATACCCCATTGGTTCATTCACAATTACCGATACGGGTTATGTTGCCATTGAATTGAAAGGCTTAGAAAAAACTGATGCCACATTTGCAGACATTCAATCCTTAGAAATAAACGCATCGACTGATAAATTTCAGTTCGTGAAAGACGAATTTTATTGGGGACGACGAGGGCCATCGGTGCATTTGAACTACACTTTGCCAAAAGAAAACATCGAATGGTTTTATAATGAAATCACGATTCCGAAAGGAAAGGACATCATTGGCTCATATTATATGTCCAATGGTTTCGGAGAAGGCTATTTTGGTATTCAAGTCAACAGTGACTCTGAGCGCCGTATTTTGTTTTCAGTTTGGAGTCCTTTTACAACCGATGACCCCAAAAAGATTCCTGATGATATGAAAATTGTTTTGCTTGGCAAAGGAAAAAACGTTCATACAGGCGAATTTGGCAACGAAGGTTCTGGCGGACAAAGCTATCTTGTCTTCAATTGGCAAGCTGATGTGACCTATAAATTTCTAACGCGTGTCAAGCCCAATACCGACAATTCGACGACTTATACCTCTTATTTTTATGACCCACTGTCTCGAAAATGGTTGCTGATAGCTTCTTTTAAGCGTCCGAAAACCCAAACATGGTACACCCATGCACATTCTTTTTTAGAAAACTTTGACCCAGAACGAGGTGCTGTTAATCGCAAAGGATTTTACAGCAACCAATGGGCGTGTAATACTGAGGGGGTATGGATGGAGTTGACAAAGGCGCGTTTTACCAACGATGCGACCGCACGTAAGAAAGCCCGCATGGATTTTACGGGTGGTGTTGAGGACAACCAATTTATGTTGAGTAATTGTGGTTTTTTCAAGCATTATACTACTTTAAATACTGTGTTTGAAAGGAAATCTAATGGATTAAATCCAAAAATTGATTTCGAAAAGTTACCTAATGAGTAACTGATTCTGAATGATAAAAAAAAACACTTAACTTCTGGTAACTTTAAAATCCGCATAAAATGAAAAAACTAATCGTTCCACACATCAATCAAACAGGCAATACCTTTCCGTTTTTTGATTTTCCAAAGCCCGTTGCCATTGATACAACGCCTTGGTCAAAAGATGAAGATAAGCCAACTGTTCATTTTGCCATCGCTCACGACGGTACACACATATATATAAGGTACACCGTTCAAGAAAGCAGCATCATTGCCAAAGCGACACAAAACAACGGGGCTGTTTGGAAAGACAGCTGCGTTGAGTTTTTTATAATGCCTGAAAACGATGGCGTTTTTTACAATTTTGAAATCAATTGTATCGGTACGAAACTCTTGTATGCAGGAAAAACACGGGATGGTAGAACGCCTGCTGAAGATGCGACAATAAACAGGATTATAGCAGAATCCACGCTTGGTAGCAAGCCTTTTGAAGAGAAATTTGGCTCTTTTGAATGGACAATGACAATTGTGATACCCGTTGCCTGTTTTTTTCAACACAATATAAAAACCATGAAAGGCAAAACGTGCCGTGCCAATTTCTATAAATGTGGAGATGGGCTTACCAAACCGCATTATTTGTCATGGAATAATATCGAAACCCCTAAACCCGATTTTCATACCCCTCAGTATTTTGGGGAAATTGTCTTTGTATAATGGATATTTGCACCTAAAACCCTACTTTTGCCGCGCAAAAAATAAAGTTGCAACAACTTGAAGGCACAATAGACAATTATGATATTTCAAATCCAACCGCATGAGCGTGAGATTTTCCGCATCGTTAGTGAAACAGCAGCAGAGTTAGGCTTTCCTGCCTATGTTGTCGGCGGTTTTGTACGCGACAGATTGTTGGCACGACCTTCTAAAGATATTGATATTGTTTGTATCGGTTCGGGTATTCAACTCGCTGAAGCAGTGGCAGCAAAAATGCGTCCTGCGCCCCGCGTCGTCACCTATGCGCGTTTTGGAACGGCAATGTTTCGTTGCAAAGACATCGAATTAGAGTTTGTCGGCGCACGTCGGGAGTCATATCGCACTGATTCGCGCAAGCCCACCGTCGAAGATGGTACTTTGGAGGACGACCAAAATCGGCGTGATTTTACCATTAATGCCTTAGCTGTTAGTTTAAATGAAGAAAATTTTGGTGAAATCATAGACCCTTTCGACGGTATTCGTCACCTTGAAGAAAAAGTGATTCAAACACCACTTGAACCCAGCAAAACGTTTTCTGATGATCCTTTGCGTATGATGCGCGCCATTCGTTTCTCTGCTCAATTGGGTTTTAAGATTGAAAATGATACATTTAAAGCCATTGCTGATTTAAAAAGCCGCATCAAAATCATCTCTAAAGAGCGCATTATCTCAGAAATTGAGAAAATAATGGCAACACCGACCCCCTCAGTAGGTTGGGCTTTATTGATGCAAACGGGACTGTTACAAATCATTTTCCCTGAAATGATTGCTTTAAAAGGCGCAGAAACGAAGGAAGGCATTGGGCATAAAGACAATTTTTGGCATACGCTCCAAGTCTTAGATAACACGGCAAAACGTACCAACAACATCTATTTACGTTGGGCGGCTGTGATGCACGACATCGGTAAACCTGCCACGAAACGATTCGATAAACAAGAAGGTTGGACATTTCATGGGCATCAAGAAGTGGGTGCAGCCATGATACCTCGTTTGTTCCGCAATTTGGGTTTGCCGCTTGATGACCGCATGAAATATGTGCAGAAAATCGTCCGTTTGCACCATCGTCCTGTGTCTTTGACGAATGAGAATATTACAGATTCTGCCATCCGTCGCTTACTTTTTGATGCAGGAGATGATTTAGAGGATTTGTTTATTCTTTGTGAATCGGATATTACGTCAAAGCAAGCCGCACGTGTCGCTCGTTATCTCGAAAATTATGAGGTCGTCAAACAACGTTGTCTTGAAGTTGAAGAGAAAGACAGCATCCGCAATTGGCAACCACCGATTACAGGCGAAATAATCATGGAAACGTTCAATATTCCACCTTCAAAAGAAGTTGGTACAATAAAAACGGCTATCCGTGAAGCGATTTTGGATGGTATCATTCCAAATGAGTATGAAAAAGCCTTCCAAATGATGTTAGAAGAAGGGGGGAAGTTGGGATTGAAGAGTGAAGGATGAAAAGTAAAGGGTGAAAATGACATTACGGAAGTTTGATACGCCGTAATGTAAGTTTGATACGCTGTAATGTAAGTTTGATACGCTGTAATGTAAGTTTGATACGCTGTAATGTAAGTTTGATACGCTGTAATGTAAGTTTGATACGCTGTAATGTAAGTTTGATACGCTGTAATGTA
>JANLQI010000316.1:0-27671 GCA_031367705.1 Saprospiraceae bacterium
GCGGCGCTGGCTTCGGTTTTTTAACCGAAGCCTACTATTAACGGGGTCTCTGACCCCAGAAACCAGCATTATTAAACTTTAAACATACACAATAAAATGAGCAAATATCGTATTTGGGAGCAACACGAATTGAATTATGTAACCTTAACGGTTGTGGGTTGGATAGATGTATTCACAAGACAGCGTTACCGCGACATCGTGCTGGAAAGCCTACGCTATTGTCAAAAACAAAAAGGTTTACACGTTGTGGGCTATGTATTGATGTCCAATCATCTGCACATGGTCGTTTATACTGAGGGGTACGCCTTGAGTGATGTGCTGCGTGATTTTAAGAAATTTACAGCGACACAAATATTAAAAAGCATCGAAAATGAGACGGAAAGTCGTCGAGAGTGGCTGCTTTATATGTTTAAGTTTTATGCCAAGCACAATTCGGACAATCGGCATTATCAGTTTTGGCAGCAAGACAATCATCCGATTGCGTTATGGACATTGGAGGTGATTTGGCAAAAATTGACGTATATTCATTACAATCCTGTAAGGGCGGGTCTTGTGGCAGAGCCTTGGCATTATCTTTACAGCAGCGCAAGTGATTATTATGTGAATAAAAAAGGGTTAATTGACATTGAGATTGCAGAAATGATTGGACCTAATAAGCCGACGGGTTATTACTGAAAAGATAGGTTACGGGGGTCAGAGACCCCTTAAAATAGTAGGCTTCGGTTAAAAAACCGAAGCCAGCGCCGCCGTTCGTTGTTGTTGGTTGGTGGGGTGTTTTTAGGAAGACCGTGCGCCAGCGGGCAATATTTCTCAAATTGAATATCAAGTTGCGGGATATGAAGCACAATCTTATTCTTTCAAGTATGACAACTTAGATAGAATGTTAGAAGCTAACTATGCGGATATTCATAGCATTTGGGGGGCTTCCACACCTTGGGCAAATCATTATGAATCTGATAACAAGTTTCAAGAACATGTTTCGTATGATTTAAGGGGAAATATTCAATCTTTGTTCAGAAAAGGTACTTCTGCTGATCCATTTACGTTTCCTGAAAGTACATTGATGGCTGGTACCTTCGCACAAATAGATGAACTCTATTATGAATACAACAACCCCAACGACCCTGCATCGAATTTGAATAAATTAGCAAGCGTAACCGATATTAGTAATAATCTAACACGAGGTTTCAAGACAGCTAATGCCAATAATAATAACATTAACATTCCCGATTATACTTACGATGCCAATGGCAATATCACATCTGACCTGAATAAAGGTATTACGAATATTACATACAATTACCTAAATTTGCCGCAGAAGATTAGTTTTGCAAACTATGATGCTATTTATTTTGTGTATGATGCGACAGGACAAAAGCACCAGAAAATTGTTCAAAATGAAACAGGTGTTATTGACCCAACAACTTATACCTATTCTAACGGCATCGAATACAAAAATGGCGTACTCCAACGTTTCGCCCATACTGAGGGGTCGGTTTCTTTGCAAGCAGATGGCTCAACTTACAAGCATGAATATGTGATTAAAGACCATTTGGGCAATACGCGGGTGACGTATCGAGATGATGATATTTTAGGTGTCAGTCCATTAGGCACAATTAAAGTTGAGGAAATCGTGCAAACCAATCATTACTACCCCTTTGGTTTGAATATGGAAGGGAACTGGAATGGCTCTTTTCCTGAAGTGAAGAATAAGTATCAGTATAATGGGAAGGAATTGAATACGGATTTTGGGTTGGATTGGAATGATTATGGCGCGCGGTTTTATGACCCTGCGATTTCAAGATGGAACACGGTTGACCCTTTGGCTGAAAAGATGCGGCGACATTCTCCTTATAATTATGCTTTTGATAATCCTATGCGGTTTGTTGACCCTGATGGGCAACAAGGTGAAGATTGGGTTAAAGGTAAAGACGGTAAGATTTATAACGATTTTAGCGTAACAAGCAAATTTGAAGCATGGCAAAAGGGGGTGGAATATATTGGTAATAATAAACTGCTTGTTGATAAAAATACGAATGCGGGTTATTATTTGCCCTTTTGTTCTGCTACTGCTCAATGTTGGGGGCAAATTGGCGAAACTACTACGGTTACAGAATCTCGAAACCCGAGGCACCTTCGTGAAGATAACCCTGATTATTTACCAACAAATAGTGTAGCTATGGGGGTACAAGGAACCGTAACTATCAATGGTCTTTTTACATCTCAAAGTTTCAGTGGAGGCGCAGCCTTGGGTTTAGGAGGGCAAGTTGGTGTCTTCGTGAGTTCAACATCAGGTGCTGGCGTTCAAATGCCAGGCATAAGTGTCTCATTATCTGTTTTTTCAGCGTCCACTAATGGGGCAGTTGATTTAAAAAAGTTAGGTGGTGGCTCTGTGGGAGCATCTGGTGCTCTTGATATCTTTGGAATAGGATATTCTGAAAGTACTGTAGATGGCACAAGAAAGCGAGATCCAAATGGGTACAAAGTATCAAGTTTTAGTATTGGTGAACCTGGTGTAGGATTTAATATAAACTATTCGAAAACTAAAATTTTAACCACAAAAAAAGACTAAACCATGAGAAAATATATTATAGTATTATTTTTGTTAGTTATATTCCAACAATGCGAATCTTTCTCTTGTGAGGACATGGTTAATAAGTATAGAAAAGTGTCATTTGAGATGAAAATAGAAAATATATCAGATAGTGGCACTAGGCATTTCAAAATAGAAGGTAAAGACAAGTTAGGTATACATCAGTCATGGAAAGATTTCAGTAGCTGGCTATTAGAAATAAATAAAATAGAAGTAGGTGATAGCATAATCAAACCGAAAGAGAAAGCGTATATCTTATTAAAGAAAATGAGTGATACTACCTACACTAAATATTACTATGAATGTGAAGGTAAAAAATATGAATAGTTTAAAGCATAGCGATACCACTAGCACAAGAATGGAAAAAAGCAGAATCATTTATTATATTATCTTATTGTCCTTTATAGCATATATTTTTTATCCTCGTGATAATTGTGAAAAATTTAAACAAGAATATAAAGATATAGCATTAGATATGCAAATACAAAAAATATCGAAACCCCAAAATCACATGAAAACAGAGGGTTTCGATACAAAAATGAGTTATATTAGATGGGAGGATAGGGGAACGCTTTTTTTAAACAATCATGAAAAATTAATAATTGGGAGACGTATAGTAAAAGTGAAAGGGGATTCTCTCTTTCGTATTTATCGAAATGATTCAATCATAAGTACATTTTACTATGAATGTGGTAGATAATTTCATAGAAAGAGGATAAAAGTCTATTCACTCAAAAACAAAGCATCAAAAAATGATAAAATACATAACCACAGCCCTCGTGCTGCTCGCTATAACCACAAGCCGCGCCCAAAACAACAGGGCGGACACCACAACGCTGCTGTCCGTCTATAATACAGGCGTGGGCTTCAAATTGATACCCGCCGACTTTGGCGCGACGGTCACACAGGCGGGTCTTGTGGCGGTCATGGTGCGGTCTTACGATACCGTCATGGTACTCAAAGAAAACGCCAATGCCGACAGCACAGGCAGGAAACCCATCCGCTACAAAGTAGAAAGGCAATGCGGGAAAATGTCGCGTGGTCTGAAAGGCAAAATAGTGGTCATGGAACTCAACAAGGACTGTGACGTGACGCAAACCTGCCTCAATGTGCAGCGGGCTGGTGCCATAGGGTTTGTCATCATCCACAATTCCAATTCGCAAGGCAATATCAAACTGCCGAAGCAGGGACTTTTCAAAGACAGCATCCGCATACCGATATTCACCGTCCGCAGTGGTGTCGGAGACAGCATCACGACCATGTTGCCCACAATGGTTGTTATTTCAAAACCCGTACCTACTCCCTCTAATGCTTCGGTTGTCTCCAATGACAATCTGCTTTTGACCGCCAATGAAAAGGCAAAGGACAAAACAACCCAAAGTATAGGAGACGATGTGACAATAAATGAAGGACTTTCAAACGGCACAAGCTTCGGCAAGCAAGGTTTTTCTATATCCCCTAACCCGACCCGCAACCAAGCGAATGTGCGGTATCAATTCCAAAACCCCACCGACGTAACGATAGAAGCGAAAGCGGCTAATGGACAAGTGATTTTCTCGCGTTTACTGAGGGGTGCCACCGTCGGCAATGTCGAGATACCGACGGTTGATTATCCGAATGGCACGTACTTCGTGACGCTGCAATATGGTAAGGAAGTGAAGACTAAGAAATTGGTGGTGCGGCATTGATTCCTACTGAATGACAAAACGGAATGATAAAAAGGGAATGACAAAAGGGCAAAAAGATAAACGAAAGGAAAATACTGAGGGGGTGATTCAAAAATCATCTCCTCATTTTTGTTGGCAATGACTTGAATTTGCCGCAAGTGATTATGGAACATCCCGATAAAAGCACTTCAAATAAATTTTTTTTATTAAAATACAAAAATAAACCATTTGACCTCTTGACAATATAAACACAATCGCCCTAACTTGCATCATAAACGAAATTAATACAATACCAAAATCAACAACCCATTTTATAAAAATTATTTTTAAAATTCAAGACCTATTTAACATGACAAAAGTACAAGTAGCCGATTCCGAGACTTACGGAGTCCTCAATGTTTTCATCAACGAAAACGCCGAAAAATGCCAAGAGAGCGAAATTGTGTCAGAAGATGTCGCTTATTTTCAAGATGTGTTGGCGCAATTCAACGACAAAAAAGAAGAAGCCCAAAAAGACACCACAAGCATCGCTGCCAACAATTCGAAATTGAAGGCAAGTCTTTCTGCCCAAGCGAGTGACATTTTCAAATACCTGCAAAGCCACGGTATCCGCAAAAAAGACCAAACGCTTTTGGATATCCCTAAACCAGTTAAATCAAAGATGATGGTTTTGGCGGATGCCGATTTCTCGACTTTGATGAATGATATTGTCCAAAAAGTGACGACTTACAGCGATGTTTTGGTGCTTCATGCGTTCACAGAAGCAGAACAAGCCGCTTTTAAAGCCGATGTCATCGCTTTTAATACTGGGAAACCGCAAGTCAAAATCGTCAGAAAGCAGAAGAAAGGGACAACCGAAAACTTGAAAACAGTACACGAAGAACTGAACAGTGCCGTGGAAGACAGGCTGATGGTGTCTATCTTGACATTGCAAAAAAAATATCCTGACTTTGTGCGACAGTTTCTCGATTTGTGTGAAAAAAGCATCCCCCCAGTATCGGCAACACAAGTGACGATTCTGGCGGTCAATGACGAGACCAATGCACCCTTACCTTCTGTCACTATCCTGTTACCAGATTTAGAGAAAACGGTTGAAGCAGATGCAAAAGGCAAATTGGTATTGAAAAAATTGCTTTCAACGGACAAAAGTACTCAAATGTCCACTTTTGAAACGGATGCAAACGGCAAGTTGTATGTAAAAACGGGTAATTTGAAGGAGTTGCCCATCAAAGCATCGAAAGGTTTGTTTGAAGACCAAGAAGTGGTGGTGACAAAAATCAAGCGCGGCAGAGTTACTGAAATTGAACTACGCATGAAAAGGGCGACTGCGGCAATGACTGCGGGATAAATGAGGTGAGCAAATGACAAACGCTCCAAATGTTCAAAACATTTGGAGCGTTTGTCGTTTGAGGCATTTTAAATGTCACTTGAAGTAAATTCTTTGCTTAATTTTGAATAGGAGATCTAAATCCTTATTACTTTTGTCCAAAAGAAAAAAGCTTAAAACATGAGCCAGCAAAAAATACATCGCCAAAGCCGAGAGACCGAGCAGAAAGCCCTTGAAATCAATCTCGATGACAATATTTACGGCACTTTTGCTGAAATTGGCGCAGGTCAAGAGGTGGCACGTTACTTTTTTCAAGTCGGTGCAGCGGCTGGAACGATTGCTAAAACCATGTCGGCTTATGATAAAACGGTGTCTGACGAGGTGTATGGCGTTGAGCCTGGTGGTCGTTATGTCTGCGAAAACCGCCTTTACAAAATGCTCGACCATGAATATGTATTGATGGAAGACCGTTTGCGCCATGAACGTCCGAACCAACGGTTTTTTGCTTTTTCTGATACCGTAACCGCCATCAATTTTTCAAAAACCATCAAAGGCGAAGGCTGGCTCGGAGTCCGTTTTCAACTCCATGCCCATAGTAAACCCAACGATTTGGTTGTTCATGTCAAGTTGCTCGATGGTGAAAATCGGATTCAACAGCAAGCGATTGGTATTTTGGGCGTGAATATGATTTACAGCGTTTTTCGCTATCCTAATAACGTCGAGGTATTGTTACAGTCATTAATGGACAGTTTGCAAGGACGTATTTCGATTGATATGGTGCGCTTGACAGGGCCCGATTTTACACATATTGACAATCGTTTGCTAAGTCTTTGGCTGATAAAACACAAGATGTCGGACGTGGCTATTTTTGGGCCTGACAAGCGAAATATGCAAGCGGGAGAGTTTTTATATCGTAAAAATGTCTTAGTTGTTCGTGGTTCTTTCCGTCCTGTAACATTGGTCAATGAAGACATGATTCGGTCAAGTTGGGAACAATTTCGTTCTGAAAAGGACGTAGACGCTAAGAAAAGTTTCCTTTTAGCAGAAATTACACTCGACAATTTGATGTTAGAAGGTTCGCTCGATGAACAGGATTTCCTTGACCGTGCTGATTTGTTATGTGCTTTGGGGCAAACCGTTATGGTCACAAATTGTGAACAACATCAAAAACTCATCAGATACCTTGCGGACTATAAAGTGCCGAAATTGGGCATGGTTGTAGGCGTTAAGCAATTGTTGGACACCATAAATGAAAAATATTACAACAACTTAGACGGACGTTTACTCACCGCTTTTGGTGAATTGTTTACCCGAAATGTCAAAGTGTATGTTTATCCGATGCTTCAAGAAGGCTCAAATGAGATGATGACAGCCGACAATATTCCTGTTCCCGATGGTGTGAAATTCCTTTATCGTCACCTTTTAGAATCTAAACACATTGAAGATATTCGCAGTTTTCACCGTGAATATCTACATATTTACTCTAAACACGTGCTGAAAATGATAAAACACGACGACGAAGGTTGGGATACGATGGTACCTGAAAAAGTTCAAAAGCAAGTGCGTGAGAAGTGCTTGTTTGGTTTTCCTGCGTTTTCAATGACGTTTGAGTATTAGGTAAGCCATTTTGCCACTGCTTTTGCCACATTCTGTCCATCCATTGCTGCCGAAATAATGCCACCCGCATAACCCGCCCCTTCGCCCGAAGGGAACAAGCCTTGCACATCATCGTGCATCAAAGTCTCCGCATTGCGTGGCACACGCACAGGGGCACTTGTACGGCTTTCAGTACCAATGACATTGGCTTCTGATGTCATATAACCTTTCATCATTTTGCCAAATTGCGTCACACCGTTCTGAAGACGGTGATATACTGAGGGGGGGAGAAGTTCATGTATGGGCGCACTTAAAAGCCCTGGAATGTAGGAAGTTGGCGGCAAACTGCTTGATAATTTGCGGTTTGCGAAGTCCGTCAAACGTTGGGCGGGTGCTTTTTGGCTGCCATCACCTGCGCCAAACATCTTTTGTTCAACTTGTTTTTGAAATTCAAGACCTGCAAAAACGCCGTGTTGTTCAAAACCTTTCAAATCCTCTAACTCAATGGCAACGACTGTTCCCGAATTGGCAAAAGGTGAATCACGGCGGCTCATACTCATACCATTCACGACTATTTCGCCTGGTGCTGTTGACGCGGGTACAACCAAACCGCCCGGGCACATACAAAAACTGAAAACACCACGTCCATTGACTTGACACACCAACGAATAACTGGCGGCAGGTAAAAGGTCGCTGCGTTCCCGTTTTTTATATTGTACTTCATCAATAAAGGCTTGTGAATGTTCGATGCGGACACCTAATGCAAAGGGTTTTGCTTCGATTTTGATATTATTGCGATGCAAAAGGTAGTAAATGTCACGTGCAGAGTGTCCTGTTGCTAAAATGACGGCTTCGCCAAAAAGTTCTTCTTTTTCGTTTGTAATGATGCCTTCGATTTTACCTCCTCTCAGTATAAAGTCGGTTACATAGCTATCAAAATGGACTTCGCCACCAAAATGCAAGATGGTTTCACGAATATTTTGAACGACTTGTGGCAATTTGTTAGAGCCAATATGAGGGTGGGCATCAATTAAAATATCAGACGTTGCGCCATGTTCAACAAACAATTTTAGGGATTTTTCAATCGAACCCCGTTTATGGCTGCGTGTATAAAGTTTGCCATCGGAATACGTCCCAGCACCGCCTTCGCCAAAGCAGTAATTGGAATGTGGATTGACGATGCCAAATTGTTGAATATCACGCAGGTCACGGCGGCGGGCGCGCACGTCTTTTCCTCTATCAAAAATGATGGGTTTGAGTCCTAATTCAATCAATTCCAAAGCGGCAAAATAACCTGCGGGTCCTGCACCAATGATGAGGACACGTGGCGCATCGGTTACATTTTTAAAGTTTTGTAAAAGGGCAGGTTCAGGTGAAAAATGCCCCCCCTCAGTAAAAACGGCAATTCTTAGTTGAAAAACAGCATCTCGTCCACGAGCGTCAATAGAACGTTTTAGGATTTGCAAATCACTGATAGTCAATGGATTGATGCCTAATTTTTGCGCGGCAGCGCGACGAATAACGTCATTGTCTTGCGCCTCAGTGGGCGATAAGCGGAGTTCTATTTCTGTCATTTTGACCAATAGTTATTTGGTGAAAAGTTAATGAAGGACAAAAGTAGCATTTTTTACAAAAACATGAGTAATCCAAGGCAAGGCAAAAAGAGCTTTCCTATAAAAAGAGAAAAGGAATTGGTCATAGGGCTACGCCCTGATTTAAGCTATCTTTCTCATAAAAAGCTACCAACGTTTTGCACCTAACGGCGCAACTGTAAGAGCAGAAATGCGCCGTTAGGTGCAAAACGTTGGTAGAAATATCTAAAGAAAGACTTTTCAATCGCCCTGTAAGGGCAAAACTATTTTTATAGGAAAACCCTTGAAGGACAGAAAAAAGCCCTGAACTTTCGCAAGGAAAATTCAGGACTTTTTACCCCCTCAGTAAAAATGCTGTTTTAACGTCTTGTCACATCATTAACGATGGCGATTTTATCCAATTCACGACTGATAGCGATGCGTTTGATATTTGTTAAACCATATTTTGACAGATCCACGAGTTCTTTCCAACGTTTTTCAGGGTCAATTGGATTGAAGCCATAGAGTTTTGCACCATAGCCCATGATGAAAGTACCATCGGGCATAAGGTCGAAATCTTCTGCACCTGGCAGTGTTTCAATCAAAATATTGCTGCTATAGGTAATCGGGTCGAGTGACTTGATATACCACGTTTGCGCCGTTGCTTTTTGAACAAAAGCCAATTTGCCATCGCTCATTCGAGACAGAGAACGTCCGATGCCACCGCCTAACTGAATGGAAGATTGGTCTTTGACATTGACAATTTTAAGATAATTCTCTTGTCCACTGACGATAAACATAGCGACTTTGTCATTTGACAACCAACAATGATAGCCGACTCCCTGATGTAATGACAACAAATCACGTCCACCGTCAGAACGGTCATAAGGATAAGACCAAAGCCTTTGTGCGCCGCCTTTTGAAGGTACATCAACACGCACGCAGGAGAAAGAGCGTGGGTCGGGTGTTACGGTTGGTGAATACTCGGATTCGGCCGTCGCTGTAACCCGCGTCACTGTGTTGTTGAGTAATGAGAGCGACAAAATGTCCGTTTGGCTGGTGTCATAGGGTGTTTGAACAGAGATGTAAAGTTCATTGTTGTTGACCCACTGTGGCTGATTATTGTAGCCCCGTGGGTTGAAGACTGTCAAAAAACGCGCGTTACTGACATTCAAACCTGCGCCATCGCGCGCCATATTGAAGCAATAAACATGCGTTATAGGCAGTTGTGCTACTGAGGGGATCGCTTTTAATGCAAAAAGCGAAACGACGAGGGCAATTTTTGTAGAAAGCTTCATAGTGCTGTGTTTTTAAATATGAATTAAGAATTATGCGTTGTGTTTGCTATTTTAGTATAAAGCAAAATTAGGTATATTCCTATTGTTATCAAAATGTAAAGGGCGGTAATGAGTGTTTCATTAAGAAATCTTGAAATTATAAAATCCCTATTATCTTTGTCGTAAAATTCAGATAAAATTTTATTATTCTATCACAATGTAAATTTTAAAAAAGAAAATGAGTATTCAGGAATATCAATCAGGTGCAAGAGACCGCGTTTCGTCATGGCATTTGAAGCGCAAATTCTTTTGGTTTTTGGGCATCGCACTGCTTTGTTTTGCCGTTTATGTGGCATTTTATCTCTATTATCCGTATAGCGAAGGCACTCGGACGGGTTATATGCGTAAGTTGAGTAACAAAGGATTTGTTTATAAAACGTGGGAGGGTGAGTTGCAAATGCCAGGTATCACGTCGGCTGCTGATGGACATGAAATGGTAACGGGCGGGAATATTTGGTTGTTTTCGGTCAAACGAGGTGAAGACCAAGTTGTCAAGGATTTACAAGATGCAGAAGCGACTAATGCACGTGTAACACTGCACTATACACAATACCTTAAACAATTTGATTGGCGTGGTGAGACGGTTTATTTTGTGGATAAGGTGACGAAACAGCAATGATTTTCGAGGTTTTTTAGGATATTAAGAAAAAGACGATAAGATTTCCAAATGGATTCTTATCGTCTTTTTCTTAATATCCTATTACTTTCAAATCTATTCAAACGCTTTCGCAACCAATTTATCCTGTTCTTTGGCATGTACTTTTGAATAACCCGTAGCAGGTGACGCAGATGCAGGGCGACCCACATATTTTAGACCTAAATCGCTGTGGAAGACAGCGATATGAGACCATGCGCCATTGTTCATAGGTTCTTCTTGAACCCAAAGACGTGTTGCATTTTTATGTTTTTCCAAAATCGCTTTGATTTGCTTTTCTGGGAAAGGGTATAATTGCTCGACGCGCACAATCGCTATATCTTCGCGGTTGTCCTCCCGTTTTTTTGCCAATAAATCATAATAGACTTTACCTGAACAGAAAAGCACTTTTTTAACGTCTTTTACTGAGGGGTCATCAATGACCTCTTGGAAGCGGTTACCTGTTTCAAAATCGGACAAAGGCGACACACATTCAGGGTGGCGCAACAAGGATTTTGGTGAAATATGAATCAAAGGCTTGCGGAAAGGACGTACTATCTGACGGCGCATAAGGTGGAAAAAATTGGCTGGCGTCGTGCAGTTTGCTACTGTTAAATTGTTTTCAGCACACAACTGTAAGAACCTTTCGATACGTGCCGATGAATGTTCTGGTCCTTGACCTTCAAAACCATGCGGTAATAGCATCACGAGACCATTTTGACGACTCCATTTTGACTCGCCCGAAGCAATGAATTGGTCAATAATTGTTTGTGCGCCGTTGTTGAAATCGCCAAATTGAGCTTCCCAAATCACTAAATTTTCGGGATATGCTAAACCATAGCCGTATTCAAAACCCAAAACGGCATACTCAGAAAGAAGCGAATTGTATATATAAAATTCGCCTTGTGTTTCAGCAATCGTACTCAAACGGTTGAATTCACCGTTGGTATCAGCATCAAAAAAGCAAGCATGACGGTGGCTGAAAGTGCCTCGTTTAACGTCTTCACCACTCAAACGAACATTTCTGCCTTCTAACAAAATAGAAGCATAAGCCAACAACTCGCCATAGCCCCAATCAATATTATTGTCTGCTAACAACTTTTGTTTACCGTTGAGGTAGCGTAAAACATCTTTTATAGGCACAAAACCATTGGGAATCGTATTGAGATGATTGATGATTCTATCAATATCTGAACGTTCAATACCTGTTTCAGGCGATGTTTCGTACATATCGTCTGTCACCTCTTTGCCGCGTTTGAGATTCCGCCAAGCGAGGTCAGGTTCTTGATAGGTGTAAGGAGCGTTCTTTTGTTTGACTTCATCGAGGCGTTCTTGCAATTTTTCATAATATTCATTCGCCATCTTTTCAGCCAATTCACGGCTGACATCATTTCTGTGAGATAATTGCTCGACGTATATTTCCCTTGGATTTTTATGTTTGTCAATTAATTTCCACATCAAAGGCTGTGTAAAAGCGGGATTATCGCTTTCGTTGTGACCCCAACGACGATAACACACCATATCTATAAAGACATCGGTATTAAATCTTTGGCGATAAGCAACAGCCAATTCACAAACAAAAACCACCGCTTCGGGGTCGTCACCATTGACGTGAAAAGTCGGTGCTTGTATCGTATTGCCTACGCTTGTCGAGTAAGTTGAAGTCCGTGCATCTTCAAAATTGGTTGTAAAACCGATTTGATTATTGATAACAAAGTGGATAGAACCACCTGCATCGTAGCCTCGCAAATTGCTCATTTGCAACACTTCATAAACAATGCCTTGTCCAGCCACTGCCGCATCGCCATGAATCATGATGGGTAAAATACGGTCGTAATCATGTTCATACAAAATATCTGCTTTTGCACGTGCATAACCGACCATAATAGGGTCAACGGCTTCGAGATGCGATGGATTAGGCAATAATTTGAGATAAACCGTTTTACCATTCATCGTTTCTACTTGCGAAGAGTAGCCCAAATGGTATTTTACGTCGCCGCTACCGTAGCTCAATTCACCGACGTTTTCTTCAAATTCATTGAAAATACTCTCATAGGTTTTGCGCATCGTATTCGCTAAAACGCTCAAACGTCCACGATGTGCCATACCGATGACAACCTCTTCGACGCGGTCGTCTGCGCCTTCATTGATGAGAGCATCGAGTGCAGCAATCGTTGTTTCAGCACCTTCGATTGAAAAGCGTTTTTTACCAACGAATTTTTTACCCAAAAACTCATCAAAACCAACGGCTTCGTTGAGTTTTTCAAGGATACGCTGTTTTTTTGCAAGACCAAGGCCAAATCCTTCTTTGTGAGAGTGCTTTTCGATGCGTTCACGCAACCAAAGGCGTTGCTCATGTTTGTCAATATGGCTGTATTCGTAACCGATGTTTTCGCAATAAATAGCGTGTAAACGGTCAAAAATCTGACGTAAAGTACCGTTTTTCATGCCCAAAGTTTCGCCCGCAATAAACGGTTTGTCCCAATCACTTTCTTCTAAACCATAATCGCTCAATTCGAGATGTGGCGCACGGTCTAAACGCGGTTTAATTGGGTTCGTTGTCGAAAGTAAATGCCCACGATGCCGATAGCCGTCAATGACCATCATCACCGCCAATTCTTTTTCTGGAATTGTTCCTAAACTGGCTGTTGCTGTGGCTGTTTTGCCATTTGAAGAACCGTTTCCATTATTATCAGAGTAATAATCAAAACCTCTGAAAAACAATGACCAAGATGGGTCAACGGAGTTTGGGTCTTTCAAATATTCGTTGTAAAGACCCTCGATATATTGCGGATGTGCATTGGCTACGTAAGAAAAATCGCTCATTTTTAGTCTGAAATTTATTTGATTAAATTTAGTTATCTTTTTAAAAGAATGACTGTCAATTATTTGTGAAAATATATAACTTTCTATATGTAAAGATAAAAACTCTTTTCAAATTTTCTAAAAAAAGCCATGACATCACGTCTTTTAAAATAATTGGGCAGGGGGAATCTTATGGCTCTTGTCTTTTTCTCTGGTTTTGCCCGTTTTACTGAGGGGGGGCTGAGGCTTCTACGAAAGTCATAGCAAACTAAAGTCCAATAACTTTTGAGCCAATTTTACCAAAGCCGCCTGCCACTTTGCCTGTCATATCCAAAATAAACCGATAGGTCTCATATTTCTTTTTAAACTTCGGTACGAGTTCAATAAAACTACGAATATAAGGCTTTTGAACGACTCTGAAGCCCAGTCCGACGGCTTGCATATCGTCCATATTATTAATCCAACTGTTGCTTGATGCCACTATTTTGTTCATGGCAGCATCGTTTTGAGCGTGGTATTTTTGGATATACTTCACCCCTTTGACGGGATTCACAAACTTCAAACCTTCGTCCATCAAGACGACATAATCACTCAACAGACCATCTACTTTTTCTTCTGGTTTCATAGTGCCATCGGCCAGTTGGTTGAGTGCCGTGCGGTGTGCTTTGAGCCAAGCATTTTGTTTTGCTGATGCACAACTTTGTAGGAATGAAAGACTTACGAATAATATTAAGACAGATGTGTGTTGTTTCATGTTTTTTTTAATTTAGAAAAATGAGTAAAATGGAAACCGGAAATGTTATTTCCCATAAATCATTGATTTTAAATAAAGCAGAAAGCCTTTGCCCCTTGCTTTTTGCCCTTTATACTGAGGGGGTATGTACTATAAAAAAACCACTAATCCCAAACTGAGAATAGTGGTTTTTTAGTATTCCAAAACCAAAAACTATGAACGAGGTCTTTTCAAAGTTTCTTGAAGTTCTTTCAACGCTTCCCAATTATTGTCAACAACCAATTGTGCTTGTTGTCCCCAAGTGGTAGGGTCGGCGGCGAATTTACGGTTTGCCATCAACTGTTCTTTCAGTAAGGCTGTGTCAGTAGAAGCTAATGCACTGAACGTTTTGATACCGATGCTGTGAAGAAACAGGGTCATTGTTGTACCTATACCTTCAATAATTGAAAAATTATCGCCACTTTCTCTCAAGGCCGCTTGTGCGGCTTCTCTTTCAGCCGCCGCTTCTGCTCTTGATTTGCGTGGTGCGCGTTCTTTTTTCTCTTTCGGTGCTTCTTCAATGACAGCAAACTTACCCGTTTTTGCTTCGACTACGGGGTTGGTGTTTGAGGCTTCGTTACCAGATTCATTTTCCGTTTTCGGGCGACGGGTGTAAGGGCGTTTTGCTTTAACGTCTCCAGTTGTTTCAATCACTTCAATCGGTATAGCGACTGGCATTTCTTCCCGAATCGTTAATTTATAAGATTTTTTTCCTTTTGCATTGGCTTTTATCCAATGTTTCATCAGGGTTTTGGCAATGGCAGCACCCGCTTTGCGTCCTTTTCGTTTTGACTTAGCAATTTCGAGTTCAAGACGTAAAACTTCTACTTCACTTTTAGTAGCATCCCCTTTAATGGCTTTTTTTAAGTTCTTTTTAGCAGCTTTTTCACTTAATTGAGTGCGAGTGAACTGAGCTTGGGCGCGTTCATAGTCTTTTAACAACGCTTCATAACTTTGTTGAATTTTTTTTGCAGACGACATTTTTTTTATTTTAAATGATTAATAAAATAACGATAAATTAGATAATAATATGTAAATATGGCTTTTTATATTATTTTAAATATTTAGATAAATAATCAAAATGCTTATGTGCATTTTCTATTTTCAATATAATATCAGAGGTACTTATTTTTGATAAAATAGTTATTCTAAATATAATAGCGATTTGAACTCAATAAATAAAATGATAAAGAGGATTGTTAAAACATTTGGCGAGGCTATCGGAATTTTATTCCAAAACATTTGTTGCTTAAGATATATGGGTTGTTGGAGTAGCAAAAATGCAAATAATTCCTTAAAGTTAGAATAAAAATTTAAATAATACTTTAATATCTATTAATCATTTTATAAAATGACACAATAAAAGAATGAAATGATTAATTCGGTATATAAATAACGTCAATATCCCTAAATATTGTTGATAAATCATTAAATAATAAAATTAAAACTCAATCATTTTTTTTTTTAGCAGTAAAAAAATACATTTTACTGAGGGGGCCTATTGTCAAGTATTTTCTTTAAAGTTTCATTGATTTTAGCCCGTTGTTGTTTTTGTTGTACCACAAGCGGTTCAATAGCGCGTTCTGAACACTCTTTTATAGCACATCTTTCACAAGTAGTAGATACTTCACGATGACTAATATGTGGGTCGTTGATAAATTTAATTTTTTGCTTTACATCATCATCAATCAATATCCCTATTGTCACACTGACATTCCTTGTTCCAGAAGGTCGCGCTATTGTAAAACACACATATTCATCATTGGTTTGAAAATAATGACTGCGTTGAATACCAACTAAGGTTTCTTCTTTATTGGGGTTTTCTGTTGGGCTATTTTGTAAATCTTTTAATTCATTCAAAAGCGAAATAGATACCCAACGACGGCAATAATGCTCATCTAAACCATTGCCATGCGGATGATGCTTTCTATTAAGGTGTAATTCTTTACTTATGTCAAATTGATTGGCTTCCAAACGGTGAACAAAACGAAGGAAAAACAATTTATTTAAACCAAAGAAATGAGGCAATACATTTGTCATGCGTTGAAACAACATCTCTGGTGTTGCTTGATATTTTTGCAGCAAATGAATTAAAAATAAGCCATTGTCCCATTTATCCATTTTTAGGAACTTCTCCATATCTTTAACAAAGACTTCTCGATTCATCAATAAAGCCGCTGAAAAATAGCCTGCTTTAAAGTGATTCAAGGCTTCGTCAAAGGTTTTGACCCTTTGCAGAGATGCTGTGTAGGCTCTTTCTTTTAAAGATAAAGCATTGAATCCCAACTCTTTACCAAACTGGAAAGCGCGTTGTTGTTCGTTTAAACTGCTGTTCAATAAGAGTTGTTTGGTTTTAGGTACAAAAACAGAACGAATATTTTTTAACTCAGGATAATCATCTAAACCTTTTTCAATGATTTTATAACCAAACTTTTTCTCTAATAATCCCGCTAAAAAATGATCGGGTAAAGAATGACCTATTGGTACTTTATTTTGTTTAACAAATTGACGAACGGCTTCTTCTAATTCTTCAAAGTAATTATTGTGTAGTTCTAAATAGGAGCGCAAAGCACCAAAATAGAAGTTTTCTTCACGAAGGGCATAGTTTCTACTCAATTCCACAAGGGTCGAAATAAATGCTGCAACACGTATAGGTGCATTGGCAATGATTTCAACGACTTTATTCATTTCGATACCAAACAAATCAAGCGGCAGTTCGTGCAAGAAATTGGATTGTAATAAATCTTCGACGGCGGAAAGACTTTGAGGCATTTCTGCACTTATCAAAGATTCTGTAGTAGTGGCTAAGGCATCGGCAAGTAGTTTTATTTTATCATCTTTTGGATATTTTTTACCTTTTTCAATTTCATTCAGATAACTAACAGACATGCCTGTTTGTTCAGAAAGGACAGCAAATGACAATCGCTTTTCAGTACGCAACTGACGCACCTTTAATCCAAGAATTATTTTGTTATTTTGTGATTTTTGACTCATTGCCTTGCTATTAATATCGAGTAAAGTGAGAAACAATCGCATTTCTGCTGATTCGTCCCAATGTACGACTTTTTTATTTTTTAGCGAAAATTCGTTGTTCTAAAACAATAATTAAGAAATGATGAATGATGAAGTATGAATGATGAATTTGAAAAATGTAGATTCTCAGACGCTTACTTCATCATTCAAATTCATCATTTATCATTCATATTTCATCATTAATATTATGAACCATCTCATACACGAAACGTCACCTTATCTTTTACAACATGCCCACAATCCAGTAGATTGGTATGCTTGGAAACCCGAAGCCTTTGAGCGTGCTAAAGCAGAAAACAAGCCAATCCTCGTCAGTATTGGTTATTCGACTTGCCATTGGTGTCATGTCATGGAACGTGAATCGTTTGAAAATCAAGATGTTGCAGATATAATGAATCAGTTATTTGTCTGTATCAAAGTGGATAGAGAGGAGCGACCTGATGTGGATCAGATTTACATGGAGGCTTGTCAAATCATTTCGGGCAGTGGTGGCTGGCCCCTCAATTGTTTTCTTTTGCCCGATGGACGACCTTTTTTTGCGGGTACTTATTATCCGCCAGAGTCGGCTTATGGGCGACCTTCATGGATTCAAGTTTTGCATAATTTATCAAATGCTTTTCAACAAAAACGGGATGTTGTGGAGCAACAAGCGAATCAATTGACGGATATTATTCGCAATTCTGATAAAAATTATGTCAAAAATGCTCAAAATACTGAGGGGGGTAAATTTGTGAAATTTGAGGGTGATACGTCGTCCGTTTTTAATCGGTCATATTTAGACAATGTTTATTACGCATTGCGTGAACGATTTGATGGTGTGGAAGGCGGTTTTGGCGGTGCGCCTAAATTTCCATCAACTATGTCTATCCAATTTTTGATGGATTTTCATTTTTATACAAAAAATGAAGAGGCTTTGGCGCACGCAGAATTGTCACTGATTAAGATGATTCAAGGCGGTCTTTATGACCAAATCGGCGGTGGCTTTGCGCGTTATGCAACTGATAGGGAGTGGTTGATTCCGCACTTCGAAAAGATGCTGTATGATAACGCTTTGTTAATAACGACTCTAAGTGATGCTTATAAATTAAGAAAAAGAGATATTTACAGCGAAACGATTGAAGAAACGTTAACATTCATACTGAGGGATATGACAGCACCCGACGGTGGTTTTTATTCGGCTTATGATGCGGATTCTGAAGGTGTTGAAGGTAAATTTTACGTTTGGCAAAAAGCAGAAATTGAGACGATACTTGGGGTAGATGCACCGCTTTTTTGTGCCTTTTATGATGTGTCAGAGGAAGGTAATTGGGAAGAAAACAATATCCTTTGGCGACAAAAAAGTTATTCAGAATTTGCAAAAGAGCAGGGTATAGATGTGACCGTTTTAAAGGATAATTTGCAAAAAAGCCGTCAAAAGTTGTTTGAAATACGTGAAATACGCATAAAGCCAAGCTTAGACGACAAAATTTTACTATCTTGGAATGCCTTAATGATTTCTGCGTTTGCACGAGCCTATGAAGCCCTCAGTACTGAGGTGTATCAAAAAGTAGCTGTTGAAGGATTGGCTTTTATTTTTGAAAAATTCAAGCAAGATGAAGGCATTGGCTTGTATCATACCTACAAAAATGGGCAGGCGCAATACGATGGTTTTTTGGAGGATTATGCTTACTTGATTGAAGCATTATTAGATGTGTATGGCATTACGTTTGACAAACAATATCTGGAAAAAGCAAAACAATATACTGATTTTACGATTGAAAATTTCTTTGATGAATCTGCAAATTTGTTCTACTTTACGTCCGCAAAGCAGACCGATATTTTGCTGCGCAAAAAAGATTTATACGATTCGGCAACGCCTTCAGGAAATGCGACAATGGTGCGCAACTTGCAACGATTGGGACATATATTTGATGATAAAACCTATTATTCGTTGAGTGTCAATATGTTATTGTCGGTCGAAGAAGCCGTAGAACGTTATCCTTCGAGTTTGTCAAAATGGGCGGGCAGTGCTTTGGCTTTGGTTTTTCCACCTTATGAAATTGCAGTTGTTGGTGAAGATGCCCATTCAAAAAGTAAAGACATCAATACACTTTTTTTACCAAATAAAATCCTGATGTCGAGCGTTGAGGAAGATACAATGTTTCCACTTTTGTCTGGTCGAAGCGGTAATACTGAGGGGGGGCAATCGTTGATTTATGTTTGCCAGAATTATACTTGTAAAATGCCTGTTCAAACGGTTGAAGACATGCAAAAAATACTGTGAATAAAGAATTTAATCTTGTTTTCTAAAAAGACGAATCTAAACGTATGCACTATGAAAAATATTTACATTTTTTGTCTCTTAATATTTCAAATGAGTGTCGTTGTGGGGCAACAGCCTGCACAATTTAGTTTATATATGCTCAATCCGTATGGTGAAAACCCTGCCGCAGGAGGTTTGGATAAAACCCTTATTGCGACGGGTGGCTTTCGGTCGCAATGGGTTGGCTTGCAAGGAAGTCCGCAGACACAATATATTAATGTGTCGATGCCACTTGGAATCATTAGCAGTGGTGTTGGATTTCAAGTCACCAATGAAAGTATTGGTGCGCGAAATGGTTTGAGTGCGAAAGTTTCGTATAATTATATAAAAAAATTGGGCGATGCGCAACTGTCATTAGGTGTGGCAGGCGGCATCCTTCAAGGCTCAATTGACGGAGCAAAATTGCGGACACCTGGCGGCGACTACAATCAAGGTGTAATTGATCATCAAGATAAGATATTGAATACTGCGGCACTAAATGGTATGGTAACGACGTTTGATGCAGGAGTCTTTTTCAAAAGTGAAAAAATTGATGCAGGTATTTTTTTAGGGGATTTGACTCAACCGACACTCTCATTGGTCAGTCAAAAGGTGACGGAGGTGAGTTTGAAGCGTCATTATTCGGCTTATGCCGCCACTCGGTTTGACGTGATGAGTAGCTTAAGTTTGCACCCCTCAGTAATGATTCGCTCAGATGGTGTACAAACTCAAGCAGAAATTTCGACATTTGCGCGTTTAAATGATAATTTTTTTCTGGGCGGTTCGTTCAGAGGTTTTAGTAAAACTTCGCAGGATGCCGCTACAATTTTTGGCGGTTTCAAGTTGAGTTCAAAACTATTGTTGGCTTATGCCTACGATATTACATTATCAACTTTAAAAAATGTGACGCAAGGTGGACATGAAATTGTGTTACAGTACAATATTGGCAAAGAATTTGGGAGAGGGAAACTACCACCAATAATTTACAATCCACGTTTTTGAATTTTCAACTTACAGGCGATAAGAAAGGCTTATTGATGTATTAAGAAAAAAGAAAATTTTACAATTTTTTAAAATAATAGTCACAAAAAAATGACTTAGAACATACTTAATTGTCAGAAGTATCGTTTTTTTATGACATTTTAAAGGATATAGTTTGTAAATCAACGAATTGTATAAAACAAAAACTTATTCAGTTATTGTATCTCTGCAAAACATTCTATATTTGGGCGTTTTTTTCAAAAGGGACACCTGTCATTTCACAAAATTGAGGGATAATCGAGAATTAAAGCAATGAAAAGACAATCAAAAGCACTTCTTCTTATGCTGGTTGCCTTGGGGCTTACTTGGGCTTCTTGTGGCAAAAAAGAGAACGGTCAACTATTAGGCGCGAAAGATCGCCCGACTTGGAAAGGGATTAATCCTTTTGGCATGGTGTATATTCCTTCTGGGGAATTTCATGCAGGTCCAAGTGACGAGGATATGAGCCGTAGTTACGTTAACCGTCCGAAATCTGTTTCAATACAAGGTTTTTTTATGGACGATACGGAAATTACGAACAACGAGTATCGCCAATTCATAGAATGGGTACGTGACTCCTTAGCTCATACCAAACTCGACCATTATATCGAGGGCGATGACGGCAAGCAAATTATTGACTGGGATCAGGAAATAGATTGGGAGGACGAAACGCTCGCGGACTTGTTTTACCAAGGTAAAGACAAGTTTGATGGTAGAACAGAGTACAACGCAGAAAAATTTGTTGTCGAGTATGAATACTACGACTGGCAAAAAGCAGCGCACTACAATGGTAATTGGCAACGTTCTGTTGACCCGAAAGACCAAAGCAAGCGTTATTCACGCCAAGAGTTCATCGTAAAAAAGAAAGTTATCGTCTATCCAGATACGCTTAGCTGGATTCGTGACTTTGCATACTCTTACAATGAGCCAATGACGCGTAACTACTTTTGGCATCCTGCTTTCGATGACTATCCAGTTATTGGTGTCAACTGGCATATGGCTCGTGCTTTCTGTTGGTGGCGTACAAAACTTTGGAACACCTATCGCGGTAGCAAAGACGTAAATACGGAGGATTTCCGCCTTCCGACAGAGTTTGAGTGGGAATATGCGGCACGTGGAGGACATGACCTTGCTCCTTATCCTTGGGGTGGTTATTATACCCGTAACTCAAAAGGTTGTTTGTTGGCGAACTTTAAACCTGGTCGTGGCAACTATCCTGAAGACGGTGGTATGTACACTGTAAAAGCAGATGCGTACTTCCCGAACGATTACGGCTTGTATAATATGGCTGGCAACGTTGCAGAATGGACTATTACAGCTTATACAGATAATACAAATGGTCTCCATGATTTGGAGCCTGACTATCGTTACGATGCTCTTGACACGGATCCTCCTGCTAAAAAACGTAAAGTTATTCGCGGTGGTTCTTGGAAAGATATAGCTTATTACCTACAAACAGGTACACGCACGTATGAATTCCAAGATACAACAAAGTCTTACATCGGTTTCCGTTGTGCTTTGACATTCTTGGGTCGTTCGATCAACGACTTTTAATAAAAAAACGAACATAAAATACTGAGGGGGCGTTAAAAGCACCCCCTCAGTATCCGACTAAATACTCAGGGCTATACTCGCCTTTTGTACTAACATAATAAATTCGTGTCTATTGCCGTGTTTTTAACAATGTTCTTTTGTGAAAAGAGTCTTGTTGAAGGCATTCCCTGTTTGGAATTAAAAAATCGAAAAATATTTTCTTAACCTTTTTTCTAAAGTAAAAAACAATGAGTTTCGTCAAATCAAAGGGTTTTAAGTATCTAAAAAACTTAATTATCGGTGTCGGTGCAGCAATCGTATTATTGGGGGCTTTATTCAAAATCGAGAGCTGGGCGTATGCATCAGAAATGCTCATTTTAGGTCTGTCAGTTGAGGCGGGTCTATTCTTAATGCTTGGCATTTTGGGACCAGAACCCGATTACTATTGGGATAAAATTATCCCAGGTCTTGCTGACTACAATTCTAAATTAGGGCCTATCGAATTAGGTGGAACGGGCGGTGCACACCAACCACAATTGCCTGGTTTAAACGGCGAAATCGTTGAAAACAAATTGAGTGGTATGTTGACCGAGTTACAAGGTATGTCAAAAAGCCTTGGTTCTCTTAAAGCATTACAAGAAGTGGACTTTAGCGGTACGCAAGAGCAAATCAAGACAATGAGTAATTTTTACTCTAAATTGACTGAAGCTATGGCGGATATGAACTCTGCATCAAATGATGTAAAAGTGTACAAAGAGCAATTAGCTTCTTTGAACAAAAATTTGGGTTCGCTCAATGCTGTTTATGGTGGCATGCTTTCAGCTATGTCAAACGTCAGCGGCAAATAATATTTGCCATTTGTCATTTCGTCTTTCGTCATTCCCCCCTCTTGTAGAATCCCGAACACTTTCGGGAGGTATTTTGAGGTTTCTATTATATAATGACTCGTGACAATCGCCCAATGACAGATTTTTTAAACCAATTTTAAAAACTTCAAAAGGAAGAATAAAAATGTCAATACCAAAGGAACCGCGGCAGTTAATGATTAACTTGATGTATCTCGTTCTGACTGCGATGCTTGCCTTGAACGTATCGGCGGAGATTATCAACGCATTCTATGCCTTAAATAAAGGCATGAAGAATAGTAATCAAATTGTTGATAAGTCGAATACAATGATAAAAAATGCTATTGACGAACAAGTCAAGGCGTATAATAAACCTGAAAACGTTGGCTTTCAAGCTAAGGCTTTAGAGGCAATGAATATCTCGAAAGAATTCGAAAGCTATGCAAATTCACTTATTACTGAATTGGTAGAACGTGCGGGTGGCATCGATCCGCATCATTCAGATGGCCGTCCTGTTCGTTATAAAGACAAAGATGTGCCAACAAATATGTTTATCAATCAGGGCAAAGGTGCGGAAGTTGAAGCAAAAATTACGGAAACACGCAAACGTTTCTTAGCACTGATTGATGACCCGATTAAAAAGAAAGAGTTTGAAGATCAGATTGCGCTTAAAGTCGATTCTATTCCTTCTGATTCAAAAGCAGCGAATTGGACAGAATTGAAATTCAAACAAATGCCTGTGGCAGCAGTCATGCCCATCTTAACAAAATTCGTTTCGGATTCTAAAACGTCTGAAACAGCTTTGTTGAATTATTTCTTTAAAGAAGTGGGGGGCATAGATATCAAATTCGACCAATTTAAAGTCGCTATTGCTCCTAAGAAATCATATTTGATTCGAGGTGATAGATTTGAAGCCGATGTTTATCTCGCAGCCTATAGTTCAAACCCTGGTACAGGCGTTAGCATTAGTGTCAATGGTTCGGGGCTACCAATAACTGCGGGTGTGGCGCACTATGAAACAACGCCAAGCGGTATTGGTAAACAAACGGTCAATGCAACGGCGAGTATCAAAAACCCATTGACAGGTGTAATGACAACAGCCGTGGGCACTTTCGAATACGAAGTTGGTGAAAAATCAGCGACTGTTTCAGCAGAGAAAATGAATGTTTTCTACATTGGTGTAGATAACCCTATTGCTGTTTCAGCGGCAGGTGTTTCTTCCAATGAATTGCGTGTTAGCTGTACTGGTTGTGAGTCAATGAATAAAGTAAATGACAATAACTATAATGTCATTGTAAATCGTCCAGGTAAAGCAACCATTAATTTGACAGCTCCTGGTGGTTTAAATGTGCAGAAAGAGTTCCGTATTAAACCTATTCCGAACCCAGTGCCTGTTTTGTCTGTTGACTTCGATAGAAAATCTAACTTCTTAGGTAGTGGTCAAATGGCCGCCAACTCTGGTGTTATTGCAAAACTTGAGAACTTCGACTTTGATGCAAAGTGTAGCATTCAAAGCTATGTTTTGGTTCGCGTTGAGCGCCGTCAAGACCCGCAACAAGCGAATGTTAACGGTCCTTCAAATTCAGAAGCAGAACGGTTGTGCCGTATGGCAAAACCGGGTGACTTCTATCAGTTTTTGAACATTAAAGCGCGTTGTCCGGGTGACCAGATTGCACGTGACGTAGGTTCTATCAGTTATTACATCAAGTAATTTTTAATAAACGCACCCATTCTTAGTTTTAACATTTTATACAAAATAAAACAAGGAATGAGTGCGTTTTCTACTTATATTTGGATTAATACCCCCCTCAGTATTTAGACCAAAAAAGTCTTTTTTTCATCAAAAACACGGTTTTCAGTAACATGAAGTCAGCAATGAAATGGTTTAGTTTGGCAGCTTTCAGCTTAATGATAAGTGTTGCAGTTGCCCAAGTACCCGAAGCGGTGAATACAAATTCAAACGATGCGTTTCCAGATTTTACAGGTGGTAAGACAACCACTCCTGCACCAAAACCTGCAACGACTCCTGTAACCACTCCTTCAAAGACAACACAGCCTCAATTCCCTGCGGCAACCACAACGTCATCTTCCACGACGACGCAACAACCTGGAGGAACAACAGCCATTAAGGTAGAACCTGCCGACAATATCGGCGATATTCCGCCTGATGTGGATGCGCCTATAGATGGTATCATAGAAAGAAAGTTGATTCTCGACAAACAAGTTTTGCCTTGGGAGCCTGTTCGTGAAGCAGATATTTTATGGAGTAAACGTGTTTGGCGTGTCATTGATGTTCGTGAAAAGATAAATTTGCCATTTATCTATCCTGAAATGCCCTTTTTTACGGTCTTGATGAAAGGTATCAATCAAGATACAGCAATCAAGGCTTATAAGGCGGACAATGACAAGTTTTGGTACAAAATGTCTTCGCAAGAGCTTCAAAGCATTTTGAGTCATGCGGACACTATCATCCAGATTGACCCAACGACTTACGAAACAAAATACAAAGTCGTTTATAATAAAATCAATCCAGACGATATCAAACGTTATCGTGTCAAGGAAGATTGGTACTTCGACCGCCAATATTCTGTACTTAAAGTGCGTATTTTAGGTATTGCACCTTTGAAAGACGTGACGAATGAAGCAGGTGAGTTTCTCTACGAACAACCGTTATTTTGGATTCGTTATCCTGATTGCCGCGAGTATTTAGCACGTCATCGTGCTTTTATCGAAGGCAATGATTCCAATCCGATGTCTTGGGAAGACCTTTTTGAGCAACGCCGTTTTTCAAGCTATGTTTGGAAAGAGTCAAATGTTCACAATCGTCGTTTACAGGACTATTTGCAAGGCATTGACCTTTTACTCGAAGGTGAAAAAATCAAAGCTGAAATTTTCAATTATGAGCATGACCTTTGGTCTTATTAATGCTTAAAGTTTAGATATCAAATTCTAATAAACTTAAAAACGGTCAGTACACATAGTACTGACCGTTTTTCTTATTTTTGCGAAAAAAAACGATGATAATCATTCAAGACGTTCTTGTTAGCGACGAACTTGTCGAAGAGCAATTTATATGCAATCTCTCAAAATGCAAAGGTGCTTGTTGTTGGGAAGGAGACTTTGGTGCACCATTGTTGGAGGAGGAGTTGGAGATTTTGGACAATATCTATGATGATGTCCGCCCTTTTTTAACAGAAGAAGGTCAAAACAAGATAGATACTGAGGGGGGGTATAAATATTTTAAAGGCATGGATCAAAACGGTACGCAACTGCTGCCTGACGGTCGTTGTGCCTATTTAGTCATTGAACACAACGGTGTAGCTCAATGTGGTATTGAAAAAGCATGGAAAGCAGGGGTTACGGACTTTCAAAAACCCATTTCATGCCATTTATATCCTATCCGAATGTCTAAACAAACGGGGTTTGAAGCCCTTAATTATGACCGTTGGGATATCTGTTCCTCTGGTTGTCAGTTGGGTGCGGAACAACAAATGCCTGTTTATAAATTCTTGAAAGGAGCTATAATTAGAGCCTATAACGAAGATTTTTATGAAGAGTTAGACGCTGCGGCTCAATACATGGCTTCAACGAAAAAGCCTGGACATGTCCAATAATCTTTTCAATTCTCTTTTTTATCAAAAATGACTCATCTTTTTGGCTTGAAATTCGTTTCATCTTTGTCAAATTGTTGATAAATGATAAATGCTAACGATACGCATATGGAACTTATGACTCATTCTCGTCAAAACCAGTATATGACCGAAGCGCAAAGTCTTGTAAAAAAAATACATGAGCACTATCGGCAACAACTGCGACCTTTACCAAATAAGAAAAAAGCGCATGAATGGATTGACCGGCTCATTGACATTCTATTCCCAGTCCGTTGTGCGGAAGCTGTTGGCGAGTTAGAAATTCGCCAACTTGAGCTTCAATTATGGGAATTACTCGTTCCACTTGAAAATGAATTGGCACCAATTGATACGATAGTGAAAGAATATTTTTCGCGTATTCCTTTTATTTACACTGAATTACGGAAAGATGCAGAAGCGATTTTAGCTTTTGACCCAGCGGCCAGTAGCATTGAAGAAGTGATAGCCGCTTACCCAGGTTTCTACGCCATCGCCGTTTTTCGTTTTGCTCATGAGTTGTATTTGTTAAAAATACCCATTTTGCCACGTATGATTTCGGAGTGGGCGCACAGTCAAACGGGTATAGACATCAACCCCGGTGCAACGATTGGTTCAGGGTTTTTTATTGACCACGGCACAGGTCTCGTTATTGGCGAAACGTGTATCATTGGCAATAATGTGAAAATATATCAAGGTGTCACCTTAGGCGCATTGAGTGTCAAAAAAGAAGAAGCTAACAGCAAACGGCACCCGACTATTGAGGACAATGTCGTTATTTATTCAGGTACGACGATTTTGGGTGGGCAAACCATCATCGGTAAAGATTCCATTATTGGCGGAAATGTCTGGCTTACTGAGGGGGTGCCTCCGAACTCATTGGTATATCATAAAAGTGAAGTCAAAGTCAGAACGAATAAGGATTTTGCAGAACCGATTAATTTTGTTATTTAAAAATTGCTGTGGGCAAGATGGGCAAGGTATAGTAGACGGAAATTAAATAGGTTTTATATTTTTTTTGCAAAAAAATA
>JANLQI010000319.1:0-5459 GCA_031367705.1 Saprospiraceae bacterium
AAAATTCAAACAACCTCTTTAAGAACTACAATTTGAATCCAATCATAAAAATAGGATTCGATGTAATTTCCCGCCCTTTCAATTGCCAGCTTAAATCCAAACGGAGGAAACGGAACAAACCAAAACCGACATTGTCAATACCAAAACCGATTTCAGTATAGTTGCCCAATTCAGGTGTATTTAAATAAGCAAGGCGAAAAACTTCTTTGAAACCCAATTTACGAATCAAGGGTAATTTGTCTAAAAAGAAGCCTTCAAAATGGTGTTGTGCATGAAACATGACATAATTTCCTGCTGTTGAAAAACGATAAAAAGGTAAGTTCATAAAACTCGTCATGTAGTCTTTTGGATTACCAAAGCACGTTTCGTTTCCGTTAAAATGCTGAAAATCAACGAATTGTAATGATTGTTTTTTCAGAAAACCACCGTATTCACCTTGCAATTCAGTATAACCCATCAACCCCATACCAATTTTATCTTGTTTAATAATAAATTTCAAATGGTCAAATTGAACAGCGTTTATAGTATTCATTTTAAAGGCTTTGCGATAAGCCAATGAAAAAGTCGGAAATTTGGAATCTTCAATATCTTTATAATTTGGATAGGTCAAATATTTTTGCGCAGGTGTCCAACTTAACTTTACATTGCCAAAAAGAGCATTGTTTTTTGTAAAATTCAAAGGCTGAATAGGGTCATTGCTGTTGTATTCTTCATTTTTTTTACGAAAACTATATTCCGTATTGATACTGAGGGGTGCCCTTTGTGCATATTCCAATCCACCTTCCAGTCGCAAACCATTCACAACTTCTTGACCGTAAGTGACTTTTGCATACGTTTTATCGTATATTTTATACACATGCTTTTTATCATAAAGGGCATAAAATTGGGCAACAATGGTTGAAATAGGATTTTCTTCATTGAATTGAACAGCTTTTTGACCACCTTCAATTTTTAATTTGGCATAATTAAAACGATTAAACAAGTATTCTCCTGAAGCTGCAAGACGCAATTTTTTCTCTGAAAAGCTGTAAGATACTGAGGGGTCAATTGTTATACTTGATTTGTATGGTTTAAAGCGTTCGCCATAACGTTTAGAAAAAGACATCAATGACCCAATGTTTAGTCCTTGAACTGGATTGAAATTAAAAACCGAAAGCGGCGAACCAACCTTTATACTCCATCTTTCCCAAGAATTTTGATAGGTATAACCCGTCAAAAGGTTCATTATTTTGAACTTATTGTTCTTATTATTGATCGAATCGAGATACGTTTTTGATTGATGAACAATTTGAATGGAGTCTTTTTTTGTGTAATCCAAGCGTTCTTCAAGGGTCAAAGGTATAGGGCGCAGGGTGTCCCAATGTGCCAAATCGTTGTCGTTTTCTCCTTTGGAAGCTTTGAAAATTTCATTTGAGAAAAAACGAGGTGGATACTGAGGGGTCAAATCATAATTAGAAAAAACACCATTGAAACTGCCACCAATTTTAAATCCTAAAACACCAATTTTGAAGACAATGGCTTGCGATAACAAACGCCACACTTTGCCTACTTGTACATGATTTTGTTTTAAATAAAGCGTATCGAGAATGGGTTGTTGAATACTTTTCCCTGTGACGTATAAATCCGTTTGGTATATATTCCATTGATTGTCAACGATATAAATCGTTCCACCAAAAGTTGGGTCTTCTTTCCGAATCGGTAAAACAGCAATTTTATAAACGGTATTGCCGCTTTCATCTTTGAATTGACCTTCTAAACGATAGCGATAATACAGCAAAGCGTTGTCGGCAATCGGTGACAAAATTTGTCGCTCAATGTCAATGTGATTGTCATAAAAACTAAAATCGAACAACGTCGCACGGTTGAAACCAAAACCGTTTGAGTTGCCACTCACTTTTGAGGAAATGAGTTCTTCTTTCTTTTTATCGCCATCTACATAGAGTTTTGAAATCGTTTCAGAGAGGTAAACAATGCCTTGACGTGTATTTGAGTCGATACTACCACCCATATCTCCAATGTCACGTCCAAAAATTTTGGTAGGCGCATCGAGGACTTTTTGCAAACCTTTGATATACACATCGCAGGAATAGGCCTTCACTTGGTCTCTATAAGTGCGCCGCATCGCAATAGCTTGACGAATAATCGGGTAAGCAGGGTCTTCTGCATTCGCCTTAACAACAAATTCTTGTAGCTCAATATCGTTGGGTTTGAGCGTGGTATTCAGCGTTGTTTTGCCTTTAATTTTAACATCTATAATCTTCTTCTCATAGCCAATATATTGAAAAACAATGCGATACGCACCATCTCCCAAATCGAGCGTATAGTACCCCTCAGTATTTGCCGTCGTGCCACGTGTTGTGCCATCAATATAAACATTGGCAAACGGCAGCGACTCACCTTTGTTGTCGGTGATGCGACCATTAAGTTGCGCTTGTAAAAGGAAAGGAAATGCCAGTAAAGTAAAAGTGAGCGTCAAAAATGATTTCATAATTTCTTATTTGATTTCTAAATTGATGTTGTAAACATAACATATGAGTGCATGTTCTATTGACTTTTTTATACAATTAAGGGGAAATTAACCGACAAAAGGGACTTTCTCGCTTAATAAACTTGCAAATCTAAACAGAAACATATAAAATTGTGTTACACGAATAATAGTATATTGGTAAGAATTCATTCCTTTTCTGACCGACTTGCTCATAAAAATCAAAGAGCAAACAATCATTCTTAACTTAAAAACCAAAGTAATGAAAAAGACAAGCATCAAAAAAGAGCAAGCACGCTTATTTAGAAACCCTATCCTCGAATATTTCACAAAAACATCGCTTTTAGAATCTACTTTGACATCCGTAGGTATTGCCTTGGTGTGTATTTGGATTGGCAATAAATTAAATCCAGATATGTCGCTCAATTGGTCAATCGGTTTATTTGTTGCGGGTCTATTGTTTTGGTCGCCTTTTGAATATTTGCTCCACCGATATATTTTTCATATTGCCGAAGACGCTTTTAAGGGTAGTCGGCGCTTACAATATTTATTGCATGGTGTTCATCATGATAATCCTACAGATGCACAACGGACGTTGATGCCTTTTTTGCCAAAAATCATATATGCAGTCGTGTTTTTTGTCCTTTTTTATATTATTTTAGGCAAAAACAGCCCTCATTTTTCAGGTGGTTTTATGATGGGCTATTACGGGTATTCGATGATACATTATTCCATTCACCGCTTTCGTGCGCCCAATTGGCTTAAACCTTTGTGGCATCATCACCACATTCATCATCATTTGCACAACGATAAAGCGTATGGCGTTTCCTCGACTTTTTGGGATCGCTTTTTTAAAACCATGCCACCTGAAAGTTCTTTAAAATCAAAAGAAGTGAAAGGCTAATTTTCGTATGGTCTAAAACATGCTTTTATACTGAGGGGGGTAAATGGGAAACAAAAAGGGTTGATAAGTTTACACTCATCAACCCTTTTCGTTTCTAATTTATTGAAAATCAATAATATAGCAAGTCAATATTACTTCTTCTTCTTTGTAGGCGGCGTTTGTTGTTGTTTAGCCAACTCTTGTTGCTTCATCGCTTCGTCCAATTTTTGGCGGAAAAAGCTTTGTTTTTTCGGCTTTTTCTTGTGTGCATCCAACTCTAAACGAATTTTATCATGGTCAATAATGTATTGTTTTGTCACTACCGTTTGACCAATATTCAAGATGTTTGAAAACAACATATATAAACTCAAACCTGCCGCATAGCTGTTAAAGACAAACATGAAAATAAGCGGTGTGAAATACTGCATGTATTTCATCGCACCTGGTTGCCCTGTCATATCCACATCTTTCATAGAATACCATGTGAAAACCAACAAAGACAGACCCCATAACAAAGCAAATAAACTGACGTGCGCCCCGTACATCGGTACATAAAACGACAATTTTATAAATTCTTCATAGCCCGACAAGTCTTTTGCCCACAAAAAACCTTGTTGGCGGAAGTCAATAGTCGCAGGGAAAAAGCGGAATAAAGCCATCCAAATCGGCATTTGAAGCAAAGTTGGAAAACAACCGCCCAGAGGATTAACCCCAAATTCGCCATACAGCTTCATTTGTTCTGCTTGAATTTTTTGAGGGTCGTCTTTGAATTTCGCCTTCATCTTTTCGATTTCAGGTTTCAAAGCGGCTGTTTTGGCTTGCGAACGCAACATTTTATAGCTCAAAGGATATAAAATAGCTTTAACAAAAAACGTCAAAAGCAAGATACAAATAGCGACATTACCAAAGATACCATGCAAAAAGTCAAAAATTGGACGTATAATCCAACGATTGATTGTTCCGAGAATCGAACCGCCATAATCCACAACTTGGTCTGTACCATTGCGATACGCATGTAAAATGCCAAAATCATTGGGACCTGTGTATATTTTCATTGCATAACCACTTGCCAAAGCATCCGCAGGGATTTCAAGGCGAGAAGTCATTTTTTTCAAATCTTCATGGTCTGCAGGATGGTTTTCCGTTTCAAGAATTGCCGATGTAAAACCATTGCCTTGGGGTGCCATCAAAATGGTACTGAAAAACTGGTTACTGTTCGATATCCAATCAATCTTTTTATTGTTCAACTCCAACCTATCACTTTTTGTTCCTGACAGATAATCGGGCGAACCACCTGTTTGTTGATAGTGCAAATATGAGTAAGACGTTTCGTAGTTGGTATTTTTCTCTAATTTGTCTAAGTTATTGACAAAATTCAACTGAACGGATTTCGCATCAGACTTCATGATAGAAGCTAAACCATTGAACTTAACCACGTAGTCCATTTCGTAAGCCGAACCCAAAGTATAACGTTGTTCAAAACCCACTTGGTCATTCAGCATGGCACTAAATGTGATGGTATTGCCCGATACTGAGGGGGTAAAATACATATTAGCGGTTGCAATTGAACCCGTTGGTGTATTGGCTGGAATGTGGTAGCCAAACTTATTTTTGCTATCTTCAAACAAGTAAAGCGGTGTAACAACGTCTTCTCTTTTTTCGTTTTCAAGGATTCTCTTGAACTTCTTCAACAAAACATTGTGAATACGACCACCTTTATTGCTAAAAGTTACTTTTATATCCTCATTTTCTAAAACAGACAATTGCTCTGTCCCAACAGCTAAACTGCTGAAATCGCCCATCTCTCCAGCCATCTGTACCCGTTTCATGGAGTCCGTTACTGAGGGGGGTACTGGCGTAGCCTTTGCAGCTATTTGCAGACTGTCATTCGTTCTTTGAACGGCGGCAATCGAGTCTTGTGTTCTTTGTTTTAAGTCAATATCTCCTTGCGATGGTGCTGTGAACATATTCCATCCAAGCAAAATAAGTAAAATTAACACCATGCCGACCATGGCATTTTTGTTGTCCTGATTCATCAATGTTTATATTTTTATCAAATAAAGTTGCTCAATTAAGCGAAATGAACTTCGC
>JANLQI010000352.1:0-7349 GCA_031367705.1 Saprospiraceae bacterium
TTTATTATTTGATGAAACAACATGGAAAATCGAAATATATTATTGTGAAGATACAGTCAAAAAAATAGGACTTAAAAAAAATAACTTTAATAAAATTAATGTTTAGGCAAAAGGATTTTTTTTAAAAATCATTCTTCAAAATCTCTCCAATTTAGCAATAGACACAAACTACCGAAGGGGTAGTAATATGTAACCCTTAGTTTTATTGGTCAATATACGGTGCGGTTGATAACAGGAGTCGCTAATTCTTGAAGATACACTTTGGGGCGGTTGTTGCGCTCCAATTCCGTAATTAAGGCTTCGGCAAAAGGGCTGTGTGTGCCTGCTGTGCCATCGCTCACTTTTTGGTCGTGTCTGCCCGAACAGAAAGCCCAACGGGAACGGTATTTCTCCAATTCATCGGCAGCACCGCGCATATTTTTCGTTTCCGATTCAGGAAAAAACGAACCAGAATAACAAGAATCGGCAATCAATAAAGTGTGTCGAGTCGGAATCGCGCGAATCAAGCCGCGTAATTGGGCATTGGGGATATAGTTATCAATGTCTTCGACATCGGCATTGACAGGAATCCAATAACCGTCTTCTTTGGCGAGGTGTCCATGACCCGAATAATAAATCAATAAACTGTCATCGGCGGTGAGGGTTTGCAAAGCGCGGAGTTGCCTCAAAATCCCCAACCGCGTGGCTTTGTCGTTTGTCAATATGTCAATCGTATGGAAATCGTATTTGTCCGTGAGGATTTGGGCAATGCGTTCCACATCGCGCACGGCATTGTTCAATATCGTCCACCCTGCCGAGTAGTCATTGATGCCCACACCCAGAAAGTAGTTTTTACCGCTTTTTACTAAGGGGGTGCCTTTGGGTTTTCCTATGCCTTTTGTGTTGTCCATCGTCTTGCTATTTTGAGATGGGTAAAGATAATTAAAAAAGATATTTTATAGAGGCTCTTTTTAGCGAAAAAGGTTTGTTTCCCATACTTAGAGGGGACAACAAAAGTGCGCCGAACTTTTCAAAAATTCGGCGCACTTGATGAAGGCACAAAAAACTGCGTAACGTTAAGCTACCGAATAAAGAAGCTTTTAATAAGGACGTTTATCTGGATGTTGACGTGTATCGAAGAAATTGGAAATAAAAAGCGTTTTACCCTCCATTCTGTAAAATATCTCATAATGATTGCCAAAATTTATGAATCTCATACTTTTAGTGCCTATTACTCTACGTCCTCTCGTTGGATGTTTTGTAATTTTATCAATTTGATTATAGACTTCTAAGAAGAATTTTTTAGCATGTTCACTCGAATCGGCATGAGTTAGGGAATATTCGATAATACTATCAAATACTCTTTGGGCAGTTTGAGTCCAAATTATCATTTTAACCATTGCGCATATTTTTTCATCACATCTTCATGTGCTACCCATTTTGTCGGGTCATAGCTTTCTTCAAAAGATTTTTCGAGTTCGGCACGTTGTTCAGGAGAATAGCGACTCCAAAAGGCTGTTTCGGCTTCTTCGGTATCTTCCGAGACTTCTTCGACGGCTTCAACAAAACGCAATAATTGTGCGCGGTCTTTTGCACGCTCAATGATACCTAATAAGTATCCTTTTAATTCAAGTTCATTGAGTGATGCAAAGTTTTTTACACTAATTTCCATTCGTAAAATTTTTTATCGTTCAGATTTTTTTACAAAAATAAGGTTTTGTAATTAATCCCACAACTAAACTGTTGAAATACTGAGGGGGTGGTTGAATTAAAACCCTGTGTATCCTAATTCAAAAAAACCAAAGCGGCGAAATACTGAGGGGGTAATGATTAACCTTATTCGAAAGACTATTCAAGGATATACTTTATAGGCAACAGATAAGTCATAGCGATATTTTGACTGTCTAATCGTGCAGGAGTCCATTTGGGCATTGCTTTTACGGCGCGGATGGACTCTACTTTTAAATCCGCAGATTGACTGTTTATCGTTTTGATATCGGTTACTTTCCCATTTTTATCAATAGTAAAACTGACAAAAATCGTTTCTTGAATGCCTGAATTTCGAGCATTAAGCGGATATCTTATCGTCGGAGCTATGAAACGGTACATAGCTAATTCTTTACCCTTGGGGAATTTGGGCAACTCGAAATAAGGCTCATTTGCTATTTCAGTACCTAAACTGTCGAATGAACGACCTGACGTTAAGGTATCCAGATGATAAACTTCTATTTGTTTGGGTTTGCCATTGGCGTAATACGTTTCTAAGGAGCCATTCAGCCTCCCTTGTAGATAAGCCGCTTTGGTTTTTAATGAACCTAAGGGATACCATTCCATAAAAACGCCATGTTTGAGCATTGCAGAATCTAAATAAGTCTCGATGAATGGTTGCTTATAACTTGACACGTTTTGTCCATTTTCAACGACGTATCCAGTAACAAGTATCTCTTGTAAAGTTATTTGAGGGAGTTTCTTTAAAACATAAAAGCGCAATTTGTTCCCCAATTGGGTATCAAAATCTTCATAAGTTTCAGTATCTGTTTTGGATGCTTTTGTTTTTACAATATAGTGTGTTGATAAATTTGACGATACTTTATCACCATTTGTATTCAAATACGTCGTGTCTTTTTGAGCATACATGGAAAAGTATGTATTTGCAAAAAAAAGCATAAGGATAAAGAGTTTGGCTTTCATAAATTATAAAGTGTTTAAGATGAAATATGAATTTTAAGGATTTCAATAGCCTTCGAATACTGAGGGGGTGTCTTCGGGTTTTCCTATGCCTTTCGTGTTGTCCATCATCTTGAAATTTTGAGATGGGTAAAGATAAATAAAAAAGATATTTGACGAGCATTGTTTTTTAGTAAAATAGGCTTCTTTATCCTTAGCCCTATCAACAAAAAGGTTAAAGGTGGATGAATGGTTGAATTAGGAGACGCCCGATAGAAAAGATGATTAAGGATTCAAATAGACAGATGACCTATTCACCCTTATTGAACTCATCCACTTGGTCAAAGAAGATTTTTACTAATTCGTCTTTATGCGGATTTCGACGATGAACAATAAGAGAAGAGATGATTTCTAAATCTTCATACGTGATAAAAGCATCGTGTTTTTCAAGGTCGGGAATAGCTTGGAGATTTTGATTAAACCACATATCAAATTTTCGATGCCGTGCTTTTTGGCGATTATCGAGGGTTTCACAGGTATAAATGATGCTGTTTTCGTGGTTGGATAAAAAAAATTCGAGTATGCTCACAACAGTAGATTCCACTCGATGGTCAAGTGGCGGCGTTATATTGTCACCTAAAGTAATGACAGAAATACTAAATTCAAATATGGAAAGATATGCTGGAAATGCTGTGAAATAGAACGAGCCTTCAGAAAATTCAACATTGTAATAGACACCTTTGTCGGTTTGAAAACGATAGCTATTACCCTGTTGCCGAAAACTATAGGGCAACTGTTGGTTCATATTGTTTGTTGATACCTTTTTCTTTAAGTAATTGGTTGAGTTCAACTAAGGAAATTTCGCCAACCCAATAGCGTTCCCGAAGCCTTTTATGCTCAACCATTTTTTTCAATGCTTCACCCAATGGCGAACCTGATTTCAGATGAATGGTGGGTATTTTTTTCTTTTTGTTCATTTTTATCAGATTTTTTACAAAAATAAGGTTTTATTGTCTATCACGCAAATATAGTGGTGAAATACTGACGCCAGAAGTACGGGTTGCTTTGTCTTCTGTGAGTTTTGTAATAAGATTAGAATCAAAATCATACCGTTCAACTAAAATTTTGATGACTTCGTCAAGGTCATTAATCGCATTACGGAGTTTTGACCAATGGGTGTAACCATTGATGCCAATGCCTAAAATATGCTTTTTGCCCTTATTTACTGAGGGGTCGTCTTTGGGTCTTCCTATGCCTTTCGTGTTGTCCATCGTCTTGCTATTTTGAGATGGGTAAAGATAAATAAAAAAGATATGATGTGCATCTTGTTATTTTGAAGGGAAGATATTTTTGTGTATTTAGTTTTGTTGTTTAGTGGAAATTGCTTTTGCCTTGTCGCTTTCGGTATGTCGCTTTTTCCCTGTCGCTTTTGTCATTCAGCAAGAATCTCTTTGCCTTTAACAAATACACAGAAGAGATTCCTGCTGAATGACAAAAGCGAAATGAAGATGGCGGCAATCAACATAAAGACGGCGGCAATCTTCATAAAGATGGCGGTTATCTTCATAAAGATGGCGGCAATCTTCATAAAGATGGCGGCAATCTTCATAAAGATGGCGGCTATCTTCATAAAGATGGCGGTTATCTTCATAAAGATGGCGGTTATCTTCATGAAGATGGTGGCTATCTTCATAAAGATGGCGGTTATCTTTATGAAGATGGCGGCTATCTTCATAAAGATGGCGGTTATCTTCATAAAAATAAGGGCTATAAAAAAGAGAGATTGTTTAGATTCTAAGGCTTAAAAACAAATAGTATAAAAATATTCTGTAAAATACACTTTACGATTATAGTTTTTGTATAAAATGCTGATGCTTAGTTCGGAAATGCGTTTTTAGGCATTGTATTTGTAGCAAAAACCATAACGCAATGTCGCGTTAAATTAAAAAATTAAACTAATGAAAAAGACAATTCGTAGGTCTTACAAAAACGGGTCACAAGCAAAAGGCTACGAGGTAGGTGCCAATGTCTATCAGCGTATGAATGGTAATACGCAATTTGCCAATGAGCAACTGCTTGTGGATGCCTTGAAGGCCGCCAAAGAGCTTTATGAAGCCGCAAAAGGCAACGCTTCGACGGGAGACTTTATCAAAATTGGTATCAAAAATGACTGTTTCAAAACATTCATTGTACAGTTGGATTTGGTGGCTGACGCTGTAGATGCTAAAGCCAATGGCAACATCAAAATTGCTCAAGATGCGGGTTTTGACATCGTCTCAACCACCAGACGGTCTATTGATTTTTTGGAAATGCCCACAGGTTTGAAAGCCGAAGATGTCAAAGGGCGCAAAGGTTTTATCAAAGTCGGTTGGGATAATGACCCCGATGTAGTCAGTACGGCTGTTATGTGGCAAGTGCAGGGTGAAGCGGATGCGCCTTGGCAAAATGGCACGTATAGCACAGCGAGCTCTACATTGGTTTCGGATTTACCTTCGGGCAAGTATGTGGCGATTAAAGTTTATGCAACGGGTCGCAAAGGACTGAAAAGCGATGTAACGGAACCTGTTGTCGTGTTGGTGAGTTGAAAGAATAATGAGGTCAGCTTCGCAATCCTAACAATTTTACTAAAAACTTAATTTTATGTCGATGTTCACGGTAATTTAAAAGTGCCTATCACCTTGTTTGTGGTAGGCACTTGTTCGTTTATGGACTTTTTTTTGAGACAGATACTTGAACGAGTACAGGTATAGTAGACAGAAATTGAATAGGTTTTTTATTTTTTTACAAAAAAAAAGCAAAAACCTATTCAATTTCTGTCTACTATACCTATTGTGTAATGAAATACTGAGGGGGTATCATTCATCTTTCAACCGTTCCAAAACAACGTTATACAAAATCTCATGCGTCCCTTCAAAGACGGTTAATTGGATGTGCTTTGCTGACTTTTGGTACAGAATCGCTCTATCACCCAGCATTTTAGGTGGCTTTGAGCTTGGAAACGTTTGTGTTTTGAGTAGGGTAGCGGCTTCCTCATCGGAGACATATTGGGACTTATCTTTCACCTTGAAATCTGTCAAAAGTTTATTGTAAAAACGAATCGAGTGCGAAATAGGTACTGAACCTGTGTAGCCATCATGCACACCTGCGTAGATGTGTAGCGTCGTGTTTTTGCGCTTTTTACGCGGGGTTTTCCAATACAAAGGCGAACGGTCTTTGGCTTTTTGGGCATCGAAAGTATTGTTTGTGCCGATACATTGGATGATTTCTGTAGCGTATTTATTCTTTCGGTCAACGGATTCACCGTACCAAGCCCCTAAATCTGTTATACTCGCCCAAGCTGAAAAAGCGCGGATTTTGTGCCGAGACTTCATGTACATTGCGCACGTCGCATAGCCGCCGCCGCTGACACCGACCACGTATATTTGTTTGCGATCAACGTTCATATTTTTCAAAGCCCAATCAATGGCTTCGTCAATATCGGCAATCACAAAGTCACTCACGCAAGCTTTTGGCTGATTGTTGACACCTCTGAAATTAGGGAAAATAAAATGCCAACCCTTCGCATGGGTTTGCTCAGCCACCATCGTTTTTTGCGATTCAGCCGTATTGCTCCATGAATGTAACTCAATGACCAAAGGTTGCGGTGTTGTAGCTGTGGATTTATCATAATAAAAGACCTGTGTATAACCATCCAAAGAGGATGGAATGCTGTCTTTTTTCAAGTAATCGGGGCGTTGCGCAGAAGCGATGTGTGCAAGTGCGATGAAGAGCAGGAGGAGTTGTCTTTGCATAAGTGGTTGTTTGTTAATCTAATGACAGATGTTTGGAAGAAGGTATTTGATAAAGTCTTACTGCCACCCCAAAGAGACCAAAATCTCAAGTCCATCAGAAGATTTAAGAGTGAATTCTGTGAGAAGATTAGATGGAGCAGTCGCATTATCGGGTTGTTTAGGAAAATAGTCAATCGGACGAAATTTGAATGAACCGATTATCTCTGGGCCATCTTCATCGACATCTTGAACGACAATCGTATAGACTTGCTCAAATCGACGCAGTGACCCCGTTAAACTTTCTCTGGGTACGGTAAAAGGCAAAAGTTTAGAATCAAAATTCATCAATTCAGGCATATCTCGTCCACGAATATAGGTTCTTGTTGAGTCGCGAACCAACCATTGTAAGTCAGGTAAAGCCCCATCGCCTGGCAAATTGTCCCATGGTTTACCCTCTGGGTTAGTAGCAGGTATTTTTAGAAAAGTAATGCGATCAACACGACAGAGATTGAAAAAACTTAAAGGTAAATCTGTTTGAATCGTGACTTCTTTGTACTGAGTATTGAATCCCAATTTGTTTTTGGCAATTAATTGAATCATATATTTACCGCCCTCCCAAAAGGTATGTTGTGGGCTATCGAGGCGAGAGCTGTCACCGTCACCAAATATCCACAAATACTCTGTGTCATACGTGCCTTTTGTGGTATTGAAGAATAACACATTACAAGGCGCCTTGCAATTGTCATTATGGACAACAAAACTGGGAATTGGTGGAAGTATCACCCTGCCATCTTGATTTGGCTTCGAACAAGTTGTAAAAGTGCTGAGAATGATGCCGAAGAGTAGCAGTTTTTTCATTGAAAAAGATTTAGAAATTAAATTAGGTAAAGTAGGTATAGTAGACAGAAATTCCATTGGTTTTTGCTTTTTTTT
>JANLQI010000363.1:0-8091 GCA_031367705.1 Saprospiraceae bacterium
GGATAACCACAAGTAGCGAGTTCGCCAAAGACGACAATATCGGCTTTCAAGGCTTTGGCTTTTGTCACCATGCCTTGCATTTTTTCTAAATTTCCCTCAAAGTTGCCGATGTGGTAGTTGAGTTGAGCGATTGCGATTTTCATAAAAGTGTTGTGTATGATTATTGTAGGAAATCAAAATGACCCCCCTCAGTATTTTTATCAAATTTTCAACAAAATTACATGCCCATAGTTTGCAAAACAAAGAAAGTCTGAAAATAAACGCCGTAATTATCAAAATGATTTTTATTTTATCCCAGACTTTCATAATTATCCAAAATCCATTCCCACATTTCTTCCAAAGCAATGACTTCGCTTCGGTACATGGATTCTCCGAAGTCGTAAGGCACACTTTTGAGGTCTTCCAATAGGCTTTCCGTTCTTTGTTCAAATACCGAGCGAATAAAACCAGATTTTGGAATTTCTAAAAGCATCCGAGCAAATTTATTGAACCGATAGCTGGGGTCTGTTTTATCGGTATGGCGGTTTAGGGATTTTTCGATGGCTTCAATGCGGTCAATAAGGTCACTTTGTTGGTGTAAAGACATCGAAAAGCAAATATCTAGAATCAAAAGAGCCAAGTGCATACCGTTTTTATCGCTTTCAAATGTAGGGGTATTATTCAACAAATGTTTAATTCTAAAGTTTTTGTCTTCTTCATTGAAAGGCAAATCGGGGGCTTTACCCAATTTGTGTAACAGATGAAAATAGGCATTAAAAATCATCCACATTTCTTTATTCATCCCTTCGAGTACCTTATCAAATTCAGGCATTGTGGTCACTGATTTGTAAATAGCATACCCCTCAGTAAAATGGTACATTCTTAACAACAATGACACTTTTGATTCTTGAGCTTTGAACCAATTGAAACTCCCGACTACCCGCAATTTCAGGGTCTCTTCAATCGCTTCTATTGCTTCAGGGTATCGCTGCATCATCATTAAAGCAATCATTTTTTGATGTAGAAAAATGGATAGAGGCGTTTTTATCTCGTAGGGTTTTGCATAAAAAAAAGCGAGCGCACGTTCGGCTACATCTAAAAGGTTTTTATAATCGTTGATGGTGCTGTAAATGTAAATCTCTATATTCCTACCCCATGAATGCAATACAGCTGAATTATACTTTTCCATGAATGGTTTCAACTCTTCAAAAAACGTTTTGGCAATACCCGACATTCGAGGTTTACATTCTGCTGTTTTGGTATATTCCATTTTTAGAATATTAGCATAATCTTGAGCTTTTTGTTCTGCAAGCCACAAATCAAGGTAAAAGCAGTAAAATTCATGGTATTTAGCATATTGTTTTTTATCTCCTTGATGAGCTACACCATATTTGATATAACTAAGCAATGGCACTGCAATTTCGGCATAATCGTACTTCACAACAGTGAGCAATAACTGCTCGGCTAAGGGCGTAGCAACAGCACTCATATTGTTTTTAAATATCGTTTTAATCTCTATCCATTCACGGTTGATTTGATAAGTCACTTGCTGATATTCATCTAAATCAGGATTTGTAGTATCAATAAACAACAAAGTATTCAAAACCTGCTTTTTAAATCCTGTTTTAAAGGTTCGATATTTCGCTAAACCCTTATGGGCATCACTCCCATACAAGAATCGGGCAGCATCGTCGTCAGATTTGATTTTGCCTTTTTGTATCTGTTGATACAATCGAGTTTCACGGCTTGTACTCTCTTGATTGTTCAAAACATCAATGTGGCGGATTTTGTAATTGTCGAATCCGCGAATAATTTGAATGAGTTTGTCCATTGGTTTGGTTGTATTATGCTTGATAAGTAAAAAAAAATTAGATTTTCTTTATTTCTAAATGCAAACAGATTTCATGTTTTAATGAACTGATATTGAGCTTGTTAATGTCTCAAAAAGAGCGATTTACAGCTAACAAAGCATTGTGTTTTGTCCTTGATGTCCGTTACCTGCCTACCTAATTTTGTATCACCCATTCAGAATGGGCAACATTAATTACCACTCTTATTCACTAAAATTAAAAACAAACAAGATGACTACAATTACCCTTCTTCTTATTGCTTTAGGTATTATCATTGATGAAGGTCAATTTTAATTCAAATAGTACCTTATAGCACATTTCAGTTGCAAAAAATATAAAAACAATTGCAAACATGAGCAATACCACAAACACCTATTTTGGTTCTAAAAAACTGATTATCAAATAATTATATCAGAATAGCAAATCAAAAAATGCGATTTACAGCTAACAAAACCGTGTAAAATGTCCGTGACACCGGGAAAAAACGACTGCAACTTTGTCGCATCAGCCTTAAGATGTTGCTGCAAGATACACCAGTATTTGAATTAGAAATATCATTGTTGAAAACAAAAAAGAACAATACGTGCTAAATATTTGATTATCAATATTTTATAAAATAAATAAGCCTTATTTTCTAACCATTAAATATAGAGAGGAAAAAATGCCACCACAGCCGTAAAGAAATCCCTAAACTCTGTAGCAAGAGTTCGGGAATGCGTTGAGAAGATCCGATTGTCGCTTTATGCAAATGTTAATCATGCATATTTTAACTTACAAACTATATTTCTTTAACAAAAGTAGTAGAGGAATTTAGTCAAACCTTTCGAGAAATTGATTTTTTTGAAGAAACCCTATTTTTCACTTTTTTAAATTTTTTAACAATGAAAAACAAATCCATTTTTTCAGCATCCGTTGTATCCTTTCTTCTCCTTTGTTTCTTTTACTCTTGTAAAGAAAGTTTGTCTGATATCACAATCGGGCAAGTGTCAGCAGAAACATTAGCTAAAGACAGCAAATTCAATGAAATCATTGAGGGCTTGAATGTTTTACAAATGCGATTTCAAAGGCAAAAATCTTCTATACAGAACAAAAAAGAAAAGCAAGCATTTTCTTCAAAATTACAGTTTCTTGCTTCGAAAGCAAGAAATAATAATTTAGACCAAGCAGACATAGAAGATTGGTCGAATATGTTAGGATATTCTGATTGCCAATCTATGTTAACTGTTGATGCTGAACAAAAAAAGCGAGTAGATGAATTGTTCAGCCAATATCCCACCCTCAAAGAAGCGAGTGACAAGGAAAAGAAACTTTTATTTGAAAAGGCTTTCAATATATTTTATTCTAAATATTCTGTACAAGTGGTGGCAAGATATGTAGATCCGAATACAGATTGTCAATCCGCATATGCTATATGTTCTGCCGCAGCTTTCGGAGGTTATATGGTTATGCTTACAGGTCCCTGCCAAGGTGCTTGGATCTTAGGTCCTACAGGATTTACAGCGTGTGCAACTGGAGCTTCATTGGTCTATGCCGGGGCGTTATATGGTTGTTGGGATAGGTATTGTAGTAACGCAACGTAAGTGCGTTTTTCATTTGTCTATAAAATAGAGTTGATGTAGATTGAAAATTTCTATATTTTATATAGATTCTCTCAAAAATATCTCTAAATTTACTTTCAATTAATTTATGATGGAAAATAAAACTATTATTTCGAAAACATTAACAACCATTTATATACTAACAGGTATTATAAGTCCTTTGGTATTTGTGAAGGTCTTCTTCATTGACAAATCAAACTTTACGTGGTATTGGCTTTTACTTACCCTTTTCTTTTTGTCTTTTATTGTTTATAATTTTAGAGATAAAAAACAGACCGCCTCTATGCTGTCATTGGACAACAGAAAAATGGCAACAATAACTATTGTACTTAGCATAATTGCTGTTATTATTTCTATTCTTTGGGTATTTCTTAAATGGTGAGTATGTAAGTTGTGTTGGTATTGTTTCAATATTACTTTCATCATAAACTACGCATTCTCTCTATTTTTTCATAAAAAAGCCATTTCGGTAACATCGAAATGGCTTTTTTGTAGTCAATTTCTTCGTATCACAGATATCACAGATCTTGTAGATGAGCCTCCCAATATTTTATTATCTCACAATCTCTAATCTCAACTATGGTGTCTTCGTTTTCTTGGTAATCCGCAACCGTTCATCTCGATTTGCTATTTCGCAAGTCGTATAAAAAGCGAGTTTTACAATCTTTGTCATTTTTTCAAAATTGATTTTATCAATCGTATCGGTCGGTCGGTGATAGTCAGCGTGTGTGCCGTTGAAATAAAAAATGGCTGGAATCCCTTTTTCTGCAAAATTGTAGTGGTCGCTGCGATAATAGTAGCGATTCGGGTCGTTTTCATCGTTATAAGTATAGTCCAAAGTCAATTTTGTATGCTCTTGGTTCATTTTTTCGTTGACATCATGCAGGTCTTGGCTCAATTTATCTGCGCCAATGACGTAGATATAATTCGGATTACCTGCCTTTTCATACTTTTCATCTACACGTCCGACCATATCAATATTGATATCTGCCACCGTTTTATCCAAAGGGAAAACAGGATAGGTTACGTAGTATTTTGAGCCTAACAAACCCTTTTCCTCACCTGTTACAAGCATACACAAAACGCTGCGACGTGTACCGTGACCTTGTTTTTTAGCTTCGCTCAACGCCTGTGCAATTTCAAGGACAGAAGAAGTACCGCTACCGTCGTCGTCAGCACCATGAAAAATTTGGTCGCCCCGTTTGCCTAAATGGTCATAATGTGCTGTGACAACTACGATTTCATTCTTCAAAACAGGGTCGCTGCCTTCGATGAAACCCATGACATTGTTACCAATCAATTGCTTGAAAAATTTATCCATTTTTAACGTCAATTGGCAAGGTAAAGTGATGTTACTGGCTTTTCCTTTCGCACATTTTTCACGAGCTTTGACATACCCCTCAGTATTTTTACCAATAATTTCCTTTGCCATATCTGGCGAGATAAAAACATTGTTTGTCCATTTACCATCAGGTAATTCAACATCACCTGTTATATTGCGAGTAAACATTCGACGATTTACCTGAATATTGTCCGCCATTTTAGGGTCAATAAACAAAACCGCTTTTACGCCTTTTTCAAAAGCAGTAGCTAACTTTTTTTCAATTTTCGCCCATTCAGAAGGCGTTTTTGACTTAGAAATCAAGGAAATAGAATCTTTATTCACAGGTTCACCCATATTGATTAAAATCACTTTTCCTTTGACATCCTTTTTTTTATAATCCGAATAACGTTTATCATCAATGCCATAACCCATAAAGACGACTTCTGATGCTTCAATTTTACCACCTACCACCGCAGTATTTAAATATGGTAAAGCATAAAAATTGAATTGATGCCGATATGTATGTTCGTTTATGCTGACACCGATATTATTCCAACCATCATTGGTATAGACGATGCGTTGAAAATAGCTGTTATCCTTTCCTACTTTGGGCAAGCCCAATTTTTCAAACTGTGCAGCGATGTATTGAGCCGCTTTAAAGTTGCCAACGGTGCCTGTTTCACGTCCTTCGAGCGAGTCAGAAGTCAATACCAATTCGTGTGCATACAGGTCTTTGGCATTAATGGTTTCGGCAAAATCTTTTGAAGTGGTTTGCTGTGCAGGTAAAAATGCCCCCCTCAGTATAAAAAGGGTAAAAAGAAGTTTTTTCATTGAAAGCGTTTTTTAATCAATTTGAATTTTATATGATTGGTCTTTAAAAACAAGAATTATTCTTTAAAGTCGCAAGTTAAACAAAGTTTTTTTTCAAGAACTACCTTTTTAAGGGTATGTCGTGGCGCATTTTTTTTAATATTAAAAATAAGTGGTATTATTTTTGTTGTATAACTCTCGGAATACCAACACTTTAGTTGGTCACCTCCATTCGAGATAAACAACAACATTTTTTTAGTTTAATCAAAACCGATTCCTGAACATGACAAAAAGAATTCGATTCGTGGCAACGCTTGCGTGCCTTTCCTTTTCATTACACACCTTTGCAGAAGAACTGACATTCATCAATGATGACCTCCGAACGGGTATGAACCGTGCAGGGGGCGAAGGTAAACTGATTTTTCTTGAATTTTGGGCAAACTACTGTACGCCCTGCAAAGTGATGGAAGAATACACCTACACAAACCCCTCCGTCATTGAACGGATGAATGGCAACTATGTCCCTGTAAAAGTCAATATCCAAAGTTTTGATGGATTTGACTTGAAAAATCAGTACAAAGTGACTGTTTTGCCAACCATCATTGTACTCGACTCAAAGGGTCGCCAAGTGGCGCGTTATGAAGAGTCCATGTCTGCATCGCAACTTTCTGCAGTACTCGACAAGCACAATTTACCACAATACCGCAGCCGTGTCGTGACCATGGCGAATAGTTATAGCGAAGGCTTCACCCAAACTAATAAATCAACAACGGTAGATTCGCCTGCACGTTCGTTATTTGTACCCTCGCCACCACCGAGAACGGCGGCAGTACAATCACCTATTCATTCATACAATAATGTGCCGCCAAGTAAGTCCCTCGCTCCTGACCCTGTTGCCAGTACCACTTCAGAGGTAGGCGAAAAACGAGCAATTCCGACAAATGGTTTTACCATTCAAGCAGGTGCTTATGGTCAATTAGCGAATGCGCAACAGGTGGTTGCCGATACAAGAGCTAAGGCAGGCAATCAAAAGCAATATATCATGCAAAGCAAAGCAAATGGGAAAACGACTTATCGCATTTTCATTGGCAGTTTCCCTTCTCGTCAAGAGGCCGATGCTTTCCGCAGAAAAGCGGCTCTTGAAGGCTATGTGAGAAGTTTTGGCGAGTTTGCAAAGAAAGGATGATTTTTAAGTTTGTTAGATTGTAAAAACAAAGACGCTAAGACCTTGATGGGTTTTAGCGTCTTTGTTGTTTTACGCATCTTCAATCCGAATATCTAAAGCCGCCAAAGCATTTTCGGAAGCCTTTTGTTTCGCCAACTTTTTAATACAATCAATAGTGGGATTTTCTACAAAACCATTTTAAATTACTTTTGATGAACCCCAACAGGCCCCCTCAGTAATAAGGCTTGTTAGATTTTCAAAAAAACATTAACTTTGTAACAAAAATGGAAGATATGCAACCAATTTCGATTCGGACCACAGACGATAAATTCATTTTATCTATTGATAAGCAATGGGTTGACGGTGAAGCCTTTGTGCGTTTCATTGAAAAATTAAAACTTAAAATATTAGCAAAAGACAACGACTTCGATGAAACTTTGGAGCACCTAACACCCAAAGAGCCGCAGAAAACATCGCGTCATGCGGCGGCACAAAGATTCAAATCTTCTGCGAAATCTATTGATATCACATCGAAATACGACGTTTATGAGCAGTAACAAAATATTTTTAGATAGCTCAATTCTTGTCGAATATGTGAAAGGTGCAAAAACCGACTTGTTAGACCATTTACTCAATGACGCGACTTACACCCTTTTTATCAGCCAAATTGTGATTAGTGAATTTTACTTTCACGCTTTGGCAGCTTATGGTAGTAAAGCACCACTTACTTTAAAAACATCGGGGCGTATCAGTGGCATCATGCAACTCCATCAACCTCAACAATTCCTTAATTTATTCGATTTTTTGAATGACAATGTAGATTTAGTTGATGCGTCTGCTCATCTAATGGAACGCTATAACCTACTTCCAAATGACGCTTTGATTATTGCCAATTGTCAACAACATGGTATTCAACACATCGCCAGTTACGATATAACCGACCTTGAACCTGTCTGCAAAGGAGAAAACATGACTTTGATTAGCTCAATAACAGATTTACAAGCCGCTTTCACTTAAAAAACAAAGGGCAAAACCTGTAAAATCAAGTTTTGCCCTTTCCTTTTTGCACTTTGCAAATTATACATCCTCTTCCTCTTCAATCCGAATGCCTAATGCCACCAAAGCCTTTTCAGAAGTCCTTTGTTCCGCCGATTTTTTATTAAATTCCAAATGAACCCCCTTCCTAAGGAATCCTTTGGATCAGTATTTTTTCTAAAAAACCCACCGAATAACGCCAAAAACTGTAATAGGTTTTCCAAAATACTTTGTTGACCTTTGTGCCGAACAAACAAAGCACACGTTAAAGACATTTTTAAACATCAGTTTAACACCGAATTGTCAACAAAAAACCCTATCTTACATGTC
>JANLQI010000373.1:0-5225 GCA_031367705.1 Saprospiraceae bacterium
GCAAAACCTGTGTATTTCTTAGAATCAATGCCGCAATTCTCCAAAACTTGTGGGTCAACCATGCCACAACCCAAAATTTCTAACCAACCCGTTCCTTTTGTCAAACGTGTATTTTCAGGCGTATCGGTGCCCAACCAAACGTCCATTTCCGCAGAAGGCTCTGTGAATGGGAAAAATGAAGGGCGCAAACGGATTTTTGCCGCACCAAACATCTCTTGTGCAAAAAACATCAAAGTCTGTTTCAAATCTGCAAACGACACATTTTCGTCAATATATAGACCCTCAACTTGATGAAATTGGGCATGGCTGCGTGCCGAAATCGTCTCATTCCGATACACCCGACCAGGCGCAATGATGCGAATTGGGGGCTTCATTTTTTCCATCACCCGCGCTTGTACAGGCGAGGTATGTGTTCGCAAAAGCCATGTTTTTGAGTCTTGGATGTAAAATGTGTCTTGCATATCACGCGCAGGATGGTCTTCTGGCGTGTTCATAGCTGTAAAATTGTACCAATCCGTCTCAATTTCAGGACCTTCAACGACGGTGAAACCGATGCGTCCAAAAATATCAATAATCCGATTCATCACAATCGAAACAGGGTGACGGCTGCCGATAGGAAACGGGTCGCCCGGAGCCGTTAAGTCAATCGCAGTCGCATCCGCAGAGTCTGCTTGTGTTTCAAGCCATTCTTGCAAGGCAGCAAATTTCGTTTCCGCAGCCGTTTTAACCGCATTGCACAATTGACCATACTCTTTTTTACGTGTATTCTCAACCTTTATAATCTCGCCAAAAAGCGGTTTGATGATATTTTTAGAGCCGATATAGCGCAAACGAAATTGTTCAATATCTTCTTTCGTTGCGGGCTTTATGGCTTCTATTTCTTCGATGAGATGTTGTACTTTTGCAAAAATTTCTACTGACATAATTATATAACTGTCTGATTGAATGTTTTTTTGAAAATAAGAAGCGCAAAACTACGGTTTTAAATTTCAAAATTCTAAAATTTCAAAAAATCAAGAGCTTCATAAAAATCTGTTTAAATCAGTGATTAAAATTAATCGTATAGAGTTCTTCATTTTTTGGTGCATCGTGCTGATTCAGTCGCTCGTATGGTCCCGTTTTTTGTTATCCATTAGTATGTGGGGTATCGTCATCGTCGCTTTTTTCCATATTCCCAAGGAAAAAGCCAGCAAAATGACTCTTTTTCAATGGATTTTAGAATATTTACAATTTTGGCATTGGCAACGCCCCCCTCAGTATATTCGTCTAAATCGCTCATTTTTAGCACTCATAATCCCTTTTTTACTCGTCGTTATAAGTGGTTTTTGGTCAGAAAATCTGCCTTATTGGTTGAGTCGGGTGCAGTTAAGACTGCCTTTTTCATTACTGCCTTTAGCTTTCAGCCAAATCCCCCCCCTCAGTAAAAAGCAATTACAAAGCCTTCTTTTTCTCTTTTTAATCATTATTTCAGTCAATATGGCTTTGGTTTTGACCAATTATGCTTTGAATTTTGAAGACATTACAAAAAAAATGGGACAAGGCATCGCCATGCCTTTTTTAAAAGAACATATTATTTTCAGCGTCATGGCAGCATTTTCATGTTTGGTCGGCTTTAAGTTGTGGCGTTCTTCTTTTTTTATAAAATATAGATGGGAAAGGAATCTAACAGCGGCTTTAAGCGTTTTCATCTTCGTTGGATTACACATAATTGCGGTTCGTACAGGTCTCATTGCACTTTATTTATGCTTGATACTGAGGGGGCTGTTTTTTATTTTTCAAAGCCGACGCTATATTGTTGGAATTACTGGATTGCTTGTTTTGGCTTTAATTCCTTACCTTTCCTATCAATTTTTACCCAGTTTTCAGCAACGCGTGCATTATGCGATTTGGGATTTTGAACAATATAAAAAGGGCGACCCCGAAGCAAAATCGGATTCTGAACGGCTTGTATCGCTCAAAATAGGAAGTCAAATTTTTTCAGAAAACAAAGTATTAGGTGTCGGTTTTGGCGATATTGAGCATGAGATAAACCGACTTTATGAACAAAACTACCCACAACTTGACCCTAAAATGCCGCATAATCAATGGCTTTTAACGGCTATGGGTTTGGGTATTGTTGGGCTTATTATTTCACTCATTAGTTTCGTTATACCCTTATTTGAAAAACAACGGTTTAGAGATTTTACATTTTTAAGCCTTCACGTTTTAATATTCGTTTTCTGTATGACTGACATTCCTTTTGAAGGGACTTTTAGTTTGTCGTTTTATGTTTTTTTCGTTTGTTTGTTTTTAAATCAAGACAATTTTTGTCATTCTGAACGAAGTGAAAGAACCTAAATAGGATAAAATCATGCTGCTATTCTTAAAAAAACAGATTTTTTCGCTGCGCTCAAAATGACAAAAAAGCGGAAGCTGACATTACTGTACTAAAATTTAATTTATTTTTAAATCATTGATTATCAATAAAATATGAAAAATATTTTTTTAAAAAATCGCTTTATTGCCCCTTGCTTTTTGCCCCTTGCCCTTTGCATTTTGCTCTTTACAGCTTGCCATACTGAGGGGGTCAAACTCAATGGAGATGACCGTGTAACGATTGATACTTTATCAGGAAATGCCATCAAAGGCCTAACGGCTGAACTTGATAAACAATGCAAAGACAGTTCTGATGTGCTACGTAATCGCCTTGTTGATTCGCTTGTAGCTGTTCGTCAGCAGGAAATTATGATGCAAGCTGTGCCTAATCAATAAACAATAAATGAGATATGAAAAAATGGATTTACCCTTCATTTGTGGCTTTTTGCCTTGTTTTGTTTGCAAATTGTAACCCTTCCATAAAAATTATTTCAGATTCAACGGCTCAAAAGCCGCTTAGTTTGAATGGACAACCCGTGACAATTGTTTATGAAAGTACAGATTTGAGTAAAGATTTTATGATTTCGTTTAAAAATTATTTGCTGCGCGAGTTACAAAACAAAGGTATAAAAGCGCAATTAGAAGGCACAAAAGACAACATGCCAAATGGTTATACATTGCAAATAAAAACCAGTAATGAACGGAGTAAAAAGTTAGCGCATTTTACAGGAGTCGTTTATCAATTTCGGGGTGCGACGTTGGACTTAGTATTGAAAAATACTGAGGGGGGTGTTTTGAGAAAAAAACAAGTCCTTGTAAACCACGTTTATGATTCTGAATCAACCATTACGGCTCGTAAAACGGCTCAAAAAGTAGTCGCTGAATTAAACTTAACTAATTAAAAATCAATATTTTATGCTAAAAAAATACGCAAAACTCCTCGTCAACTACTGCCTCGACATCAAAGAAGGCGACCGATTGTTTATCCAAACCACTACCCTCGCAGAGCCGCTTGTACGTGAAGTCTATCGCGAAGCCTTACGTGCGGGTGCAAGCCTCGTCGAAACAGATTTCATTTTTCAAGAGCGCAACCGCATTTTTTTGAACGAAGCGAATGACGCACAACTTAAAACGACTTCCCCATTTCAGCGTTTAGCAATGTCCGAATTTGAAGCCTATTTGCACATTCGCGCCCCTTTCAACCTCCGAGAAGATGCCAATATTGATACAGAAAAATCAAAAATAAGGGGTGAAGCCACGAAGGATATTACTAAAATTTACTTTGAAAGAACGGCGAATCGGGCTTTAAAACGCAATCTTTGTCAATATCCAACGCCTGCATCGGCACAAGAAGCGGGCATGAGTTTGGAGGAATATGAGCATTTTGTTTTTAATGCGTGTAAGTTGTTTGAACCCGACCCACAAGCGGCGTGGCTTGAAGTCAGACGGTCTCAACAGCGCATCGTTGACCACTTAAATAATTGCAAATCAGTGCGTTATGTTGCCGAAAAAACGAATATTACCTTTTCTACTGAGGGGCGTATTTGGATGAATTCAGACGGACAAACCAATATGCCAAGCGGCGAAGTTTATACCTCACCTGTTGAAAATGCCGTAAACGGTGTTGTGCATTTCAGCTATCCTTGCTTGTACGGTGGGCATGAAGTGGAAGGTGTAACGCTGTGGGTGAAAGACGGTTATATCGAGCGTTGGGAAGCGCAACGGGGGCAGGACTACTTGGATAAAACATTCCAAATCGAAGGCACAAGACGTTTTGGCGAAGCGGCAATTGGAACGAATTACAGTATCAGTAAAATGACAAAAAACATTCTTTTTGATGAAAAAATTGGCGGCTCAATCCACATGGCAATTGGTCAATCGTACCTACAAACAGGCGGCAAAAACGAATCGTCGGTGCATTGGGACATGATTACAGATATGCGACAAGGTGGCGAAGTGATTGCCGATGGCGAAGTGATTTATCGCAATGGTCAATTTTTGATATGAGGGTAAGAGTTAATTTTAAAAGGGCTTTACGTTCGGGGAACTTTGAAAGTTCCCCGAACGTGTGCGCTGTTCAAATTCGTTTGTTAATCACATTTATCCTCCTTAACTTATTGATTATCAATATCCATGCTCAACTTCCCAAAGGTTTTTCAATAGAACCCAGCCTTCATTTCGGGCGCATTGTGAAGCATACACCTAAACTTTTGTTCCAATCGCCCCCCCTCAGTATCGGTAACGAAATTCATCTAAATTGGCAATCGTATGGACAAAAAGTATGGCATGAATGGCAAAACTATCCGTCATTTGGTCTTAGTTTTTTGCACTATGATTTAGGCGATAAAAAGCTGTTTGGCGATGCCTTTGCCGTTTACCCAACCCTTGATGTGCGTGTTTTAAAGAAAAATAAATTATTTGATTCTTACATACAATTTGGTTGGGGTTTGGCGTATTTAACACGTCATTATGATCAATTTACAAACCCCATAAACAATGCCGTTGGTTCAGCCCTGAACAATGTCACCGATTTTAAAGTGCGATTTTCAAAAAAAATATCAACGCATTGGTCAGCCCAAATGGGTTTTAGTTTTACCCATTTTTCAAACGGTACAGCTCGCATTCCAAACTATGGTTTCAACATTCCCGCTCTAAATATTGGTACAAAATGGACACCTCAACCGCTTTATACTGAGGGGTACATCCACTGTGATAGTTCTTCAAAAACCCATAAAAAATGGGGCATTAATGTCTTTTCAGGCTTAGGTATGAGTGCATCGAGCGCACCTCGTGGGCCTAAATATCCGATTTATACGATGGCTTTTTCTCTTGTTCGGCCTTTAAATCAAGTCAATTTACTGTCTTTTGGC
>JANLQI010000269.1:0-12145 GCA_031367705.1 Saprospiraceae bacterium
TTTGTTTTTTGTTGCAACAAAAAACAAATACTATTCAAATTTCCGTTTACTATACCTATACTTCAATATTCTGTTTACTTAATGCGACTTTAGCGCTTCTAAAAAAAAACAATCTTTAAATGAAAAACATCAAAAAAACAGCCTTTATCGGTCTTTTATGCTTGATTAACGTCTTGGTTTTTGCACAAAGCAGCACCTTTTACCTCTATGTCGGCACTTATACCCGCAAGACCAGCGAAGGTATTTATGTCTATAAATTCAATTCAAAAACAGGTGACTTTACCCCCCTCAGTATAGCAAAGGGTATTGACAATCCTTCCTTTCTGGCGATTTCACCCGACCATCGTTTTCTCTATTCGGGTGGGAGTAAAAAAGGTGATTCAGTTCATGCCTTTTCGATTGACCAACAAACGCATTTTTTGACGCTTTTGAATACCCAGTCATTGGGTAATGTGCAAGGTGCAACACATTTAGAATTAGACAAGACTGGAAAGTGGCTGTTTGTTGCCAATTATTTCAGTGGCAGCATCTGTGTACTACCTATTGAAAACAAAGGAACATTGGGTGAACTCGCTCAAACGATTCAACTCGAAGGGAAAAGCATCAATGAAAAACGACAGGACAAATCGCATCTTCATGCAGTCAATATCTCGCCCGATAATAAATATGTTTTTGCCCCCGATTTAGGTACAGATAAGATAATGACCTATCGTTTTGATGTAAAAACAGGTTTACTTACTGAGGGGGTGCCGCCTTTCACGCCAACGGCAGCGGGTGCAGGGCCACGACATTTTACCTTTCATCCAAATGGCAAGTTTGCGTACAGTATTCAAGAGTTAGATGCAACCATTATGGGTTTTAACTACAAAAATGGTGTCTTAGAACCTTTCCAAACCATCAAAACTTTGCCTGATGATTATACAGGTCTTAAATGGAGTGCAGACATTCACATTTCGCCCGATGGCAAGTTTCTCTATGGTTCAAACAGAGCGCATGAGAGTTTGGCAATTTACAAAATTGATAAAAAAACAGGGCAATTGACTTTGGTAGGACATCAATCTGTGAACGGCAAAACGCCTCGCAACTTTGCGATTGACCCAACAGGACGCTTTGTCTTGGTGGCAAATCAAGACAGTGACAACATTACGATATTTAAGCGCAATAAAAAGACTGGGAAATTGACAGCGACAGGGAAAGAGATTAAAGTGTCGCAACCTGTTTGCTTAAAGTTGATTCGTTGACAGGTATAGTAAACAGAAATTTGATTGGTTTTTGCTTTTTTTTTGAAAAAAAAAATAAAAAACCAATCAAATTTCTGTTTACTATACCTTGCTTACGCTTACAAAGATAAAACGTTGTTAGTCAAGCTTTTAACCTTTTCTAAAGTAAAACCAAACGTTGAACCAATCCCCTCAGTAGAACGGACATGAACAGATTGGTTATGGGCTTCAACAATGTGTTTAACAATTGCCAAACCTAAGCCTGTGCCACCGACATCACGAGAACGGCTTTTGTCAACTCGATAAAAACGGTCAAAAAGATGCTTCAAATGATGTCTTGCGATGCCAATACCATTGTCAGACACTTCAATCAAGACCACTTGATCCATATCGTAGAAACTGACTTTTGTAGAACCGTTTTGTTTGCCGTATTTAACAGAATTACCAATCAAATTGGTCAGAACTTGCCTGACTTGTTCTTTATCACCGTTGACCCGATAGCCATGATTCGCACCTTCTTTGAAAGACAATTTGATATTTTTGGCTTTAGTCCGCAATTCAATGTCTTCAAACACTTCAAGAGTTAAATTCTGAATATCAAAAACCTGCAAATTAAGTATCATTTTACCACTCTCAAGCCTTGAAATGGTATCTAAATCTTGAACAATCGTATCGAGACGTTCAACATTGCGCGCTGCTTTTTGCAAAAAAGTCATATTTACTGAGGGGTCATCGATGCCGCCGTCAATCAATGTGTGCAAAAAACCTTGAATATTAAAAATAGGTGTTTTTAGTTCGTGGCTGACGTTGCCGATATAGTTGCGTCGGTATTCTTCCAACTCTTTGAGTGTGGCAATTTCTTTATTTTTACCCTCTGCCCAGTTTTCTACTTCATTTTCAACGTCTTCGAGTGAATCACCCTCCGCAGAAGGTTGTTCATCGCTTTTTTTAGCATCCGAAATCTTTTTGTAAATCACTTTTATACGCCGATAAATAAAGGCGTTGATGAGGTAGGCTGTCATAAAAAAACAGACAATAAAGGTAATTAAAGGCAAGAAAACAATGTTCAAAGCCCGACTCATAGGTGTCGCTTCTAAGTTAATAGCAATGACCGCAAAGAAAAGCACTATCGTTGTAATCAACGCGGCATAAAAAGCGATTTGTTTTGGTGTAGGATTCTTAAACATAATAGTTTGTCAAATGACCTAAGGGAATGATGAAATATGAATGATGAATTTGTAAGACGTTGATTTTCAACTACATTGCAAAGTAAAGTTTGGCATTTAATTTTCACAATTCTTATGACGATTATAAATCAAATTTATAACCAATCCCTTTCAATGTTTTGATTTGGTCAGAACCAATTTTCTCCCTCAATTTTCGGATATGTACGTCAATCGTACGGTCGCCAACGATGACATCATTGCCCCAAATCTTGTGATAAATTTCTTCCCTTGTAAATACTTTGCCCGGACGTGAAACCAAGAGCAAAAGTAACTCAAATTCTTTCTTAGGCAAATCTATTATTTCCTCCCCCCTCAGTACTTGCACTCTTTGACGGTCAATTTTCAAGTCAGAAACGGCGATAATGTCATCTTTTTCATCTTTTTCTATTTTATTACGGCGCAACAAAGCCTTAACTCGACTGACTAATAATTGAGGTTTTATGGGTTTTGTGATATAATCGTCGCCGCCAACATCAAGGGCTTTTATTTGCGTAAAGTCTTCATCACGAGCAGTCAAAAAGGTAATAACTGTCTGCTTAAACTGTGGTTCTGCACGCAAACGGCGACAAACTTCGATTCCATCTAATTCTGGCATCATGATATCCAAAATAATGAGGTCGGGTTGTGTTTTTTGAGCGATTGCCAAAGCATCTAAGCCATTTGTTGCCGTAGCGACATCAAAACCTTCTTTTTTTAGGTTATAACTCAAGAAATCCAAAATATCTTCTTCATCATCTACAACTAGAATTTTCGTCATTTTCTTACAATTTTATTTAGGTGTGCGTGTTTCCTTCGAAATTATCCGCAAAAATAGGTCTTTTGGTAGGAGCGTTTGGATTTGCGCGTTAAGAAATTGTAAAGTTTAATGTCTTAAAAAACCTCAAAATACTGAGGGGGTAAAAACCTCGACTATTCGCTGTAAGGAAATGATAAATGATGAATGATGAATGATGAATGATGAATGATGAATGATGAATTTTTTAGGCATTGATTTACAATGTTTTATAATTCAAAATGGTAGAATTTATTTTATTCAGATTACTAAGAATATGACATAGCCTTTTTTTTCAGTATCTAAACGAAAATAAACAGGAAATTGAATGCCGTGTTGATGTCTGACTATCAACATTTTACGTCCATTCATCGTTCATCATTTATCATTTATCATTCATCATTACTTATCTGTTATGTAAACTGTCTCTTTCTGTATTAATAATACGCAGCACTTTGCTGTAAACACTATCAAAACGTTCGGGATTGTGCGCATAAATCACCATCGTCGAATCGAAGTCTTTGCGTGTAACACCGTGTTTTTCAAATATTTGAGTATAATAAATAGGTGCCATACTGTCGCGTACACGTTGCGATTCAGATTCAGTCATCGCTTCTGCTGTATGAACATCAACCAATACATCAATCATTTTTTCTTCTGAAATGGGCGTATTTAAATTATTTTGACACGCCAAGTATAATAGGCTGAACAAGAATAAAACAACACCTTTATAAGAAACGAATTTCATTTTTTTCAATTTTAAAACTGTTACACCCAGACCCCAAAGGGGAGGTTGTACGACTCCCCCTTGGGGTCGGGGGGCATCATTAAATTATTTATACATTTTAGGAAACCACAAACCCGTGACCCGTGCTGTTTTATCACTAAACTTTGACCAATCTTCTACGTTCAATGCTATGCGCACAATACCACAAGTCGGTAGATTCTCAATGGGATCAGGATTGAAGTTATTCGTAAAATAAGTTAAGGTCGGATTGTGTCCAAAGAGCAAAACCACATTGGCTGTATTGGGCAAATCACGGACAATATTGATAATGTCCGTTTCCATTGCTTCATAGATATCGGATTGATAATCAATCTGTTCTGCATCGATATTAAACTCATTGGCAAAATACGTTGCCGTAGTTTTGGCACGCATGGCTGGGCTTGAAACGATTAAATCGGGATGGATACCCGCCTCTTTTAAGATTTTGGCCATCAAAGGGGCATCATGAAGACCGCGTTTATCGAGTACTCGGTCAAAATCTCTGGCACCAAGTTCAGCCCAACTTGATTTAGCATGACGAATGATGAATAGTGTTTTCAAATTATTATTATTTTGATTGTAATTATTTAGGAGACCACAGATGAGACTGATTTGACTGATTTTCACTGATTTTTTCTTTGCTCATTTTTGAAAAATCAAAAAAAATCAGTGCAAATCTGTCAAATCAGTCTCATCTGTGGTCTAAACTAAGTCATAATGATTTTAGTCTCTTTAAAACAGGAAAGTCATAGAATCCTATATTAACTTGCAAGTTTTTTAAAACCGTAAGGCGAAAGTATAAAATGAAACTCAATTTTTCACTTGATAAACTCGAATTGTATCTCGACGACGACATTTTGCTCGGCGCAGATGCTCTTATTAACGCCCAAAAACTCGTTTCGCTCACAGAAGTTGAAAAAAACCTTTTTTTAGCTCGTTTTACTGAGGGGGGGGATTTGTTAGAAACCGAAGTCCAATTGGTGTGTGCAAAAGTGAAAGTGGCGACTTGCGAATGTGCCGATTTCCATGAAAAAGAGATTTGTTCACACATCGGTGCAGCTTTATTGACCCTTTTAGAACAGCGCAAAGCTAAGAGCGAGGCTCGAAAAGCCACTGCTGCAAAAGCGGCACAAAATGCTGATGCCCCGCCTAAATTGACCATTCCCAATATTTTAAAACACATAGAAGCACCACAACTGATTGAATTTATTGCTGATTATGCTCGAAATGACAAACAGTTTGCTTTGGCTTTGAAAACCCGTTTTGCCAGCGACATGTCTGTTGGAACGGTTGAAGAACATTATAAAACCCTCATTGACAATACTTTACGTTCTGTTAAAAATCCAAGAGGTCGCATTACGCCCAAAGGCTGGCAACAGGTTTTTACGATGGTGGACGAATTGCGGCAGAAAGCTGAAACGCTTTTTAAAGGTGGCGAATTGAGCCATTGTTTCGATGTTATTAAAGTCACTTTACCGCTTGTGCATCGTTTGATGCGGACTTCGGAATCGCCTAAAACTAAAATAGAACGTAGGCAAGTGCTTTTGACGGAAATACTGAGGGGGTACGATTCGTTGCTGGTGTCGCCTGAATTGAGTCAACAGATGTGGGATTTTATGCTAACGGAATACAATCAAAATTGTCGAAAAGATTTTTCAACCCGTTTGTTTGATGCGCTTTTGAAAAATGCAGATAGTGATGTAAGAGTTGAAAATTTATTGCAAATCATTGATGGTCAAATCATTGCGTGCCGACAGTTTTTAGAAATCAAAGACCGATTGTTGACGCAGAAGGTGCAAGTCTTGCAAAAGTCGGGACGTGTAGCCGAAGCGAGTGCATTGATATTGAGTGTTTCCTCCAATCCAGATGTCTTGTTATTTGCAGTCGAAAATGCCCTAACCAATAATGATTTTGAATTGGCTAAAAGCCTGTGTCAAAACGGTTTAAAAATATTTAAAAACAACGCCAACGCCAGAGAAACGCTTGAAGAAAACCTATTGACAATTGCCGAAAACCAGTCCGATACTGAGGGGGTCTATTTTTATGCAGAACGTCGGCTTTTAGCGACTTTTAATTATGATTTTTATGCCCGTATCAAAGCGATTAATCTTACACCGATTAAGAAAGCTGCGTTAATTGATAAAATAGAAAAACAAACGTATCGCATTGAAAAAAGAGACCTTTTAGCCGCTATTTATTTTGAAGAAAAATTGTTAGATAAGTTAACAAACATGATTACAGAGATGCAATCTTTAGAGCTTTTGCGACGATATGGGGTTGATTTATACAAAATTGACGCTGAAACAACGGTCGAACTGCATAAAAAAGTCATGTATGAATATCTTTACAGTCACCTCGGTCGCCCTCCTGCACAACGGATTCGTCAAGTTTTGGAAACACATATTGGTCGGGGCAGTCGCGCCTTTGCGGAACGTGTGAAAAGTGAATTGAAAAAGGATTTTCCAGAAAGATATTCTTTGAATGAGGAATTGGAAGACATGATGGACGATTTGGAACGAAAAGCGATTTTGGAACAGAAAGGACAAACGAGATATGGATTTTGACTTTGCCTATATCAACCAAACAACAAACATTTATGAAAGCCTTCTACAACTTCGTTTTACTTGCAATTCTATGCAATAACGCCTTAAACGCTCAAAATATCCGCACTATTTGCGAAGGAGACTCTACGCAATTGACCACAGCCGTTACTGGTTTGGATTATTCGTGGACACCATCAGGTAGTTTGAGCAACGCCAAAATCCGTAACCCTTTTGCGAAGCCGACACAGACCACAACGTATATCAGTACGGTTTATACATTGCAACAAAACATCTTAAACAATTCAAATTTCAATCAAGGTAACTCTGGTTTTACAAGTGATTATGTTTCATCGAGTACAGGCGGCTATGGCAAGTATAATGTCACCGATAGAGGGCCGCAATCGTGGTGGTCAGGCTTTAGTCCTTGCGTTGACCACACGACAGGAACGGGTTTTATGATGCTCATTGACGGCGGCCCCATCAGTAATCAGAATGTTTGGTGTCAACAAGTTGCCGTATTGCCCAATACGGACTATGCTTTTTCGGCTTGGGTTGTCAATATGTGTACTTGCGGTGCGCCACCGATACTTCAATTTGGTATAAACGGTGTAAATTTGGGCAATGTCTTCAATGTTACGACTGTAAATTGCCAATGGAATCAATTTTATGAAATTTGGAATTCTGGAAACAACACAACCGCCAAAATTTGTTTAGTCAACCAAAATACAAATCCCGCAGGTAATGATTTTGCACTCGACGACATCACGTTTACGCCTGTAACGCCTTCGCATGATACCATAGTTGTCAATGTTTTGCCAAAATCTCGTACTACTTTGAACACGACGATGTGCAAAGGCGATTCCATTTTGTTCAATAACAAAATTTACACAACGGCTGGGGCTTATACGAAGACTTTAAAAAATGCCTTGAATTGTGATAGCATTGTCACGTTGAACCTGAGTATCAGAACGCCTGCTTATGAGATAACAAAATATGATACTATTTGCAGAGGTTCGACGTATAATTTTGCTGGAAAGACCATAAATACTGAGGGGGTCTATAAAAACTGTTTTACGGCTTTTGGCGGTGGTGACAGCGTTGTGACTTTGCATTTGAGTTTTTATCCAAATTATAATATCAGTCGAAAAGACACGATTTGTTATGGTGATAGTCTTTTAATTGGACGTGTTTTTTATAAAAATACAGGCAATTATACCATCAAATTAACTTCAAATAAAGGTTGTGACAGCACCATCAACTTAAACTTGACGGTACGTCCTCAAAACATCCGTACTCAGAAAGTGTATATGTGTCATACTGACTTCTACCCTATTGGCAACAGTATTTACAACAAAACAGGCATTTATCGCAACGTTTTGAAAGGTTTTCAATGTGACAGTACCGTTATCACAGACTTAGAAGTGTTTATAAAATGGACGGATAATATTGATACGACAATTTGCGCCAATCAAAAATTGGTTGTAAACAACAAAACCTATACAAAATCGGGACGTTACAGCGATACTATCCCCAGACCGTTTCGGTGTGATACTATTTTTAACATCAATTTGACCGTTTTGCCGCTGCCTTCTCGTACGCAGGACATTACTTTGTGCAAAGGCCAAGTCTTTAAGATAAATAATAAGGTGTATAGTCAATCTGGCAGTTATACAGACACTTTGAGTATCAAAAGCAGTTGTGATAGCGTCATCATTACCCGAATCAACATCCTGGATTTAACCTTAAACGGCATTAAAAACATCACCGTCCAAAATGGCGACAGCATAAAATTGATGCCTATCGTCAATTTTAACAACAATTTGACATGGCTTTGGTCGCCACCTTTTGGTTTAAGTTGTACAAACTGTGCCACGCCGATATTAACCCCCCTCAGTAAAAACCGTTATCATTTGATGGTGACTGATAAACAGTTTGGTTGCACCGCTTCCGACAGTTTTTTTGTGAATATCATTCCTTGCACAAAGGTTTATATTCCCAATGCGTTCAGTCCCAACGATGATAATATCAATGATGTTTTTACGGCTTACGGTTCGGATTGTGCAAAGGGCATAAAGCAGATGCGAATCTACAATCGCTGGGGCAGCCTTGTTTACAGTGTCGAAAATATCCCTTTGGGCAACACGGCACTGGGTTGGAATGGCAAATACAAGGACAAAGCCTTGCCTTTGGGCGTATATGTCTATGTCATTGAAATCGAATACGGAAATGGTACAACTGGCGTGTATTCTGGTGATATTAGTTTGATGCAGTAAACGCCTTAAATTTTTCTTACTGTTTTTAGGCATTATTTGAAACATTTTTATGCTATAATCGCTATCATTGTATGAAATAAATTTCGTGATATTTCTTTACATTTTTTCAAACTCTAAATGAAATAACAATGCAATATGCACCGCCTTACATCCTCAAATTTCTCCAAGACACCACTTTGGATGATATGAAAAAAAGTGACCTGATATTGGAAACTGAACCAGAAAACGAAGTCGATCAAGAGTATCTTTATACCTTTTCGACGGCAACTATCCGCAATTCTGGTCCCCCCCAATTGGTTATTGATAAATGTGACAAATTTCTACCACTTCTGACGATACCCGAATGTCGTTTGTTTATACAGTCCATACGAATCTGGAAGTATGAAGAGCTCGAACAATTCGAAAAAGCGATTGCGCTTCGGAAAGAACAAGCTGAAGAGCACAGTAGCCACAAAAGTTATTACCAAGACCTTGCAAAGGCGTATAAAAATATAAAAGATAATGAGAATGCTATAAAATACTATGAGCAATACATGGCATTGAATGATTATTTTGTTGATACCGATGACTATGTAGAACTTGCAAATTTGTACGAAGAAGTAAAAGACTTCAAAAACTCCGCAAAATATCATACAATGGCTGCCGCAGACGAAGCCAGGTTTTCAGCAGATCATTGGCAAATGGCAGGTCGCGCATTAGCACTGGATGGGCAAATAGATGAAGCGATGTTTCACCTCAAAGTTGCGCTTAAGATTGACCCTAAAGATGCTTTTTCCCATTATTTCATGGGGCAGGCTTATCAAGATAAAAAAGATAAGTACCGTGCCTTGCATCATTATACCGAAGCATTGAAGATTGACCCTGATTTTGTCGCCGTGCATTTAAATATAGGTGCGTTAGAATTTAATGAAGAAGGTGATATTAAAGCAGCCATTGAATGTTTTGAAAAAGCCTTAGATAAAGATACCAAAGGGGAGTTTTTGTTAATACTGTATCGCAATCTGCGAATGCTGTATAAAAAGATTTTGAACTACGACAAATCGGAGTACTATCGGGGTAAGATATTTGAACTGGCTGGTTTTCCGAACGACTGGGGGGATTTTATGGATGGTATGGATGAAGATGATTTTGAATTAAATGAATAAATGATAGTGATTAAAATATGTTTTAGCAAGCCTTGTAAAATGATCTGTTTTGCAAGGCTTTTTAATCAGTTCATTATTTAAACACTTAACCTCCTAAAACGCACCGGAGCATGCCCTAAAACGAATAAAATCTTTTGGTCGCCATTGAAGAAAAAATGTACTATCTTTTTGCAAATTTCGAAACTTTACTTACATTGAGACATCATTTAGAGATGATTCATTGAACAATTTTATTTTAACCACTAAAACTTCATCCAATGCCCATAAACGTACTTCTCTTTCCACCTTCTAACCTCATATCAAGTATATATACTCGTGAGAAAATAGTTTACCTAAAATGAACATCATAGATACTTGTAAAACAAGGTATTATATTTTTCATTTTACCCTTTTCATTTTTCATTTAGTGTACAAATGAGGTTCATTCCAAAATAGCAACTTGATAACGCATCCTTTATTCTTCAAAATAAAAACATAAAGAAATGAAAATGCATCACCGACACGACAACATTAACCGTTTACACGATTTAGTTAAAAGAAAAGCAACAGGTTCACTCGATACATTAGCAGAAAAGTTTGGTGTTGGACGCAGTACAATGTCTCGTTACATTGATGAATTTAAACAAGAGTTCGACCCGCCACTCGCTTATGACAGAGCTGGACACACTTATTATTATACAGAACCCTTTGAGCTGAAAGTATGGGTTGAGATTAAAAGAAGCAACGGCGAAAAAAATAATTAAATAATTAAAAAAATTTGCTCCGTTCTCATTTTTTGAGAATAAGATTTCTCAACTTTGTGACATTACCAAATCAAACAAAGCGGTAATGGTCTTTAAGAAATATTTTATTCGTTCACCTAATAAATAAACATGACGTATGCCACCTGAGACCTTAATCGCACTCGAAAATCCAAGTGCCGTCGAGTGTTAGTCATAAGATTCGTTCTTATGTGTGCGGTATAAACCCATTTTATTCATTTAAAATTTCATTACAATAAAGAATTTATCAACACCTCAAAGTGAAGAAATAGTTTTTAATGACATTTCTTGTGAGGGTTTATTTTTCACCATTCCTAATTCTTTTGATTCTGTGTTAAGTAAGTTAAAAGCCAATATTCTATATATTCTTTTTACATTAACAAACAGCTTTACGGCTGTATCGAAGCAATTATCAAGCTAATTGAAAATAGGAGAAGGACTCATCATATTTGAATCCATGAAATACTCAATTTTTCAACTATCTAAGTCCATAGCGTGATTCGTTCACAATTGAAAAAATGTTGGCTTTTTGGGAGTACATAAGAATAGGTTTGAAAACCATTTTTTAGTTAAAAATAAAATATGTTTTATACATAATAAACTGCCGTTCATGAGCTTATGCATCTGAACGGCAGTTCTTTTTTTTAGATTTAGCATCAGAAGTGTATCGGATACTTTTAAAGTATCCGATACATCATTCCAAATATTTACTTTCTGATAAATTTCACATTGTATTGTATATTATTATCAGATAAACTCAAGACATAAAGCCCTCTTTTCAAATAACTAATATCCAAATTAAATGCATTACCTCTATCATCAGAGTAAAAATTATTCATAACGACTTGCCCTTGGGCATTGACAACCCTATAAAATGCTGTTTTTACTGAGGGGGGCATTTTGACAGTTATCCGACTTTCCGAAATGCTCGGAAAAACGGTCAATTCACTGACTGGATTATCCGAATTCAACATAGCGGGTATCGTAGGCGGTTCATACAACAACTCATGCGCGCCAATATCAAAATTGCTCCCTTGTGGACGTGATAGACCAAATCTATCGGTCGAAACACCTAATGATGTCAGATTGACACCCCAATTAACAACAGTAGACGATGAAGCCAACAGGTAATTCGTCGTATCAGAAAACAAACTCATTTTATTGGCAATAAAAAAACTGGGCGGCGATGAATAAGGCGTGCGCAAAGCATAATTTTTAGCACTGTCTATCCGTGAAGCGACAGCACCCAATACTTGAAATGACCAATATGGGCCAATAATTAGATTGTTTTTAACAATCGGCGTATAGTTTTTAGGATAGGTCACAAAGGTTTTTGAACCATCTGGATTGGTTTGATTATAATTCAAACCATAATCATACACCTTTAAACCCACATTAGTGATATTAGATAAAGTATTATTGGCGACCACCAACGTCAT
>JANLQI010000420.1:0-10952 GCA_031367705.1 Saprospiraceae bacterium
TATCCAAACCGATTAGACAATGACGACCCGAATACGTCCAACTATTTTCCAATTGTGTATAAAAATGGGGAAACCATCGTTGTCAAGACTGACGCGGCGCATTTTCAACGAAACTTTGCCATCGAAAAACCTTCTGCCGAAAATGCTGCAATGATCCAGCTGCGGGACATCCGACAAGCGGCTTTCGATACCTTCCTGGCAGTAAAAAACCCAAACACGCACGATGCATCTGCTTTGCTCGACGAAGCAAAGGCAACCCATTCATTTCAGCAAGCCCTTATGCAGTTTGCCAAAGAAACGCCTTATTTGTTGCCGTCGCTGACAGCCATCCGTTGGGTAAGCGTGGAAGGCAATTACGAGCGTGTGCCAGAGTTCATTGTGTCACAAGCGGAACGATGGAACGCCAAAATGCGGGATAACCTGTGGGTCAAACAACTGAGCCAAAAAGCGGATAGACAATCGCTGCCCGTACTCATCGGCGACCAAATACTCAATTACACGCTGCCCATGTTGTCGGGCAATACGCTGCCTTTGCGACAATTATTGGGCAAACGGCTCACGGTTCTCGACCTTTGGGCATCGTGGTGTGCGCCGTGTCGTAAAGAAAACCGCAATTATCTGGTACCGATCTGGGACAAATATCACGATAAAGGCTTTCAAATCATTGGTTACGCGCTCGATGCCAGTCAAAATGCCTGGTCGAGTGCCATCAAAAAAGACGGTGCTGACCGTTGGCTTCATGCTTCTGACCTTCAAGGCGATAATGCCGCCTTGTTCAAGCAATTGCGTTTGACAAGTATCCCTGCCAATTTTATTTTAGATGAAAACGGTAAAGTTTTAGCAAAAAACTTACACGGCGAAGCGTTATTGCAATTTGTTGAGGTGTTTTTTGAATAATCGTGCTATTTACCCACCCCCTCAGTAAAAAAAGCCTTGCAGCCTGAAAGACGGACTGCAAGGCTTTTTTTGAGCTGCAACAAGCGCAATAAGCTTCTCAGTATTCAGAACCTGAATGTAAAGGAAAAAGTCATTTATCGAATAACAAAATTGTATTAATTTTAATAGATAACGGCATGGGTATTGATATAACTAAAAGGCGAACTGTTTTTCGGATTATACAAACGCTTTCATACAGAGCGTGCAGAAGGAAAAGGCATGGGACTCCATATGGTGAAGACACAAGTAAGTAATGATGAATGATAAATGATGAATGATAAATGATGAACGATGAATGGACGTAAAGCGTTGATTATCAAATATCAGCACGGAATCCAATTTCCTGTTTATTTTCGTTTACGTACTTAGAGTCTATTGGAGGAAAAATAAGTATCCAAAGTGAAGTAAATAAAGGCACTGAATTTGTAATAGAGTTTAAAAATTTAAAAAAAGCTAATGAAGACATTGAACAGAATAATTGTTATTGACGATGATTTAGTCAATAATATGATTTGTCGACAGACGATTAAAAAAACTGATCCTGAATTGGAGGTGAAAACCTTTGACATTCCTGAAAAAGGATTTGAATTTATTGAGAACGAATATCCCTCATGTTGTGTTGAAACAACCTCAATCCTTTTTTTGGATATCAATATGCCCTCATGGACAGGATGGGAGTTCTTAGAGTATTTTGAAAAATTAGATGAAAAGGTAAAAAAAATGTTTAAAATTTACATGCTGTCATCTTCAATTGACGTGTTGGATGAGGAACGGGCTTTTAATAACAAAAATGTAGTTGACTATCTTAGGAAGCCTCTGCTGAAGGGCACACTCATGAAAATATTGCATTAAAGTTTTATGTTAAAGATGTTCACCTAATAGACAGTTATCATTAAAATTAGATCTTAATGACAAACAAATGTGAACCAATAAGTAGGCAAAGGTCAATAAGCAAGAGGCAAAGGCTTCGTAGTTTACTTAAAATCAATGACTTATAAAAAAAATAATTTTCCCGATTATTTAAAGCGAACTACTTAATAGGGTTTTAGACCCTAAGTTGACTTTTATACTGAGGGGCTCCTTCACAAGTTAAAAACTAAAATTTATTAGGCTTTAGAATAAATTTCAAACAAATAATAACACATTTTTATCAAGATGAATATAGATAATCACAAAAACTCAGACGAAGAAATTATCCTAAATAAAGAACCTACGCTTCATTATCCCGAAAATGAAAAGCAGATGGTTGATTTGTCTTGTGTGAATAAAAAACTTATTTCCAAAAACGAAGAATTTGAAAAACTGGCAGGAGACTTACTCTTCTCTAATCAAGAATTCTTTATTCAGAATAAGGAGAAAGACAGATTAGCTACAGAATTAACAAACGCTAATGATGAATTAATAAAAGCGAAAAATAGTATCAGTAAGTTAAACAAGGAGTTAGAACAAAAAATAAATAAACGTACATTACAATATAATTTTATACGGCAGATTAATCAGAGTATTGTGCGTCTAGGTGATGAAGATCAACTTTTTAATGAGTCTTGTCGTATTGCTGTTGAAATAGGCAAATACAAAATGGCTTGGATTGGTCTATTTGATACGGTTGATAAAAAGATTTCAATTATATCTCAATATGGTATTCCCAAAGACGACGTCTCTTTTTTTACAGAGATACCTTACGACGATGAAAGTTCTCTGGATTATGTCATGCGCAATAGAACTTATTGTGTTTGCAGCGCAACTGAGAAATATGGGGCAGTGAAAAACTGGAAACCATTTGCAAATAAACATGGCATCGCTTCTTGTTTGGTTTTACCAATCAAAAAATCAGGCAATATCATTGGCACTTATAATTTATATTCAACTGAATATAATTTCTTCAACGATGAAGAAGTTGAATTGATGTTAGAAGTAACGGCTGATATTTCTTTTGCTATTGATATTTTTGACAAAGAGCAAAAACTTAAAAGCACAGAACAATCATTACTTACAAATGAGAAACGATTCTGTGCCCTCATTGAAAACAGTGTTGATATGGTAACACTTTCAACAGAACAAGGAAATATATTTTATGTCAGTCCATCTATCACAAAGCATATGGGATATACCATAGATGATTGTGATAAAGTGACGATTTTCGACCTTATACATCCTGATGATAAGGCATTTTTTATGGCACTCCGAGAACAAATATTAGAAACGCCTGACAAAATAGCCTATTCCAAGTTACGAATTAGACATAAAAATGGTCATTGGGTATGGTGTGAAGGCACACATAGAAACCTTTTACATGAAAAAGATATTAATGCCATTGTTGCTAATTATAAAGATATTTCTGAAAGGATAGTAGCAGAAAAACAGCAAGAATTTGACCAAAACAATTTGGATGCACTAATTAATTGTACGGGCGATTTGATGTGTACTGTAGATAAAGATTTCAATTTGATATCAGCCAATCAAGCTTATGATGACTACATTCAAAAAATTGCAGGTGAGCCAATTAAAAAAGGCAATAATATTCTTATATCCCCATTTTCTTCTGAAATATTGAACCGGTATAGACAATATTTTGAACGTGCATTTATGGGAGAAGCTTTTAAACTGGTTGAATATATCGATACAGAACTTGCTTTTTGGGCAGAAGTCTCTTTTTATCCCATCCGAAAAGGAGATAAAATTGTTGGTTCGGCTTGTCATGTTCATGACGTTACACAAATGAAGTTGAATGAACAAACGATTAAAGATGAACGCCTGCTGTTAAGAACCTTAATTGACAACCTCCCGATTACAGTTTATACCAAGGATATCCAATCGAGAAAAACCCTTTCGAATCGAATGGATTATGAGTGTTTAGGGGTGCATTCTGAAGAAGAAGTACTAGGGAAAGATGATACATGGTTTTTTTCTGAAGAGTCTGCAAGAGCAACCCATATTGAAGATCAGCACATCTTTAAAACGGGTGAATCCATCATCAATTCAGAAGAGTATCTAACAAAAAAAGATGGTAGCACTGTTTGGTTTTTAAAATCTAAAATTCCATTAAGAAACCAAAACAATGAAATCGTAGGATTATTAGGCATTAGTAATGATATTACTGAAAGAAAAAAAGGGGAAGAGCGAATAAGAAAGAGCGAAGCATTTAACCGCAGCGTTTTGAATTCATTAAGGTCTCACATCGCCGTTATTAAAAATAATGGAAAAATTATTGCGATAAATGAATCATGGAAGCTTTTTGTATCAGAAACTTCTAATAAAAATTTGGAACACTGTGGTGTAGGCAGTAACTATTTTGAGGTTTGTATGAAGTCAGCTTTAAGGGGTGATGACATTGCAGCAGAAGCTTTACAGGGTATGAAAGATGTCATTGCGAAAAAGAAAGATGATTTCTATTTTGAATATCCTTGTCATTCACCAAATGGGAAAAAGTGGTTTGGTATGCGGGTAATGAAATTTGAAGATGACGAACAGATGATAGTAGTTGCGCATGAGAATGTTACGACACGCATACTTGCAGAAGAAAATTTGCATTTGACGCAATTTGCCCTTGAAACAGCCGCTGATTGTGTTTTTTGGATAAGGCCTGATGCTCGTATTGTTAAAGTCAATGAAGCCGCATGTATTATGCTTGGTTATGAACGAGAGGAACTGCTCCAATTATCCATTCCTGATATTGACCCAATGTATAATAAAGCAAAATGGCCTATTCATTTTGAAGAACTGCGTCAGAAAGGTTCACTCTTTTTTGAAACCATACAAAACACCAAAGATGGCAGAATAATCCCTATTGAAGTTAGAGCCAATTATATTAATTATGGCGATACAGAATTTAATTGTGCTTTTATTCGCGACATCACCGAAAGGAAAATTGCCGAGGAAGAACGCAAAAAAATTACAGAGGATATTGTTCAGCGCAACAAAGACCTTGAACAGTTCTCCTATATTATTTCACACAACTTGCGTGCACCAGTCGCCAATATCATTGGCCTTTCGATGTTAGTTAAAGAACCAGACTTAGATCCCGATACGAAGAAGGATGTAATGGACGGACTTTCTTTATCCATTAATAAGTTGGATGAAGTGATTAATGATTTAAATAATATCCTTCAAGTTAAGCGTGAAATCAGTCAGAAAAAAGAAAAGATCTATTTCTCTGAGATTGTTTCTAATATTCAAATTAGTATTAGGAATGTGATTGAGAAGGAAAATGCTAAATTAATTTGGGACTTTTCAGATATAGATGAAATGTTGACTTTGAAAGGTTATCTTCACAGCATCTTTTACAATCTCATTTCTAACAGTTTAAAATATCGTCAGCCCAATATTCCGCCAATCATTGAAATCAAAAGCCAGAAGTTGAATAATAAAATTGTATTAACATTCAAAGACAATGGCATGGGTATTGACTTAAAGAGAAAAGGAGATCAAGTTTTTGGATTATACAAACGTTTTCATACAGAGAGCGCAGAAGGCAAAGGCGTGGGGCTCTATATGGTGAAAACACAAGTGGAAACTTTGGGTGGAAATATCAGTATTGAAAGTGAAATAAACATAGGCACAGAAATTAAAATTGAGTTTTAAAAATTATTATTTATGGAATCTATTACCCGAATTATCGTTATTGATGACGACCCAATTAACAACTTGATTTGTCGTCAGACCATTAAAAATACAAATGCTGACATTGAAGTCGTAACCTTTACCTTGCCCGAAAAGGGACTTGAGTACATCAAAAATGGTTATGATAGTAGTCATAGGGATATGAATACTATCATTTTTCTGGATATCAACATGCCGACATGGTCGGGATGGGAATTCCTTGACAATTTTGAAAATTTAGATGAAACAATAAAAAAACAATTTAATGTTTATATGCTTTCCTCTTCAGTTTCACCTTTGGATATAGAACGTGCGAGTGAAAACAAAAACGTCGTTGACTATGTTAAAAAGCCACTTAAAAAGACCGTTTTGTTGAATATTTTTAGTTGAGTTTCAAGTACAAGAAACAAATGTCTTTTCTAATCAAATATCATTCAGAATAAAAACCCTGCTTGAGCATGTATTTTGGTAAAAAAAAGCATAAGTCATGGAGACAATATCCGTTTTGCCGTCGTGGTGACAACCGATTCTGCCGATGACTTCTGAACGTAAAAGGTCTCCAACTTGAATGAAATGTGTTTTCAGTACCCCCTCAGTAAAAAAGAGCGATTAGCCTAAGCCAATCACTCTTTTTTTTATTTTTCAAAGCCAAAACAAGGCTTTTTATCTCTAAAATCTAAGCATTGACATACATCACGCTTTTCACTGCCTTGATGATTTTTGATGGATTTGGCAAAAAGGCTTCTACCAAAGTCGCAGCATAAGGCATATTAGCATCGGCACTGTTGACGCGGATAATGGGTGCATCTAAGTGGTCGAAAGCATATTTTTGAACCTCATAAGCGACTTCTGCTGAGATACCAAACATAGGCCACGCTTCGTCAACCACGACAAGGCGATTGGTCTTTTTGACGGACTCTACAATCGTTGCCGCATCAAGCGGACGAATCGAACGCAAGTCAATGACCTCTGCTGAAATGCCTTCTTTTTCTAATTCCATAGCGGCATAACAGGCTTCGATGACCATTTTGTTGTAGGCAACGATGGTGACATCTGTACCTTCACGGCGCACAATGGCTTTGCCGATGGGTACGACATAGTCTTCATTTTCAGGTACTTCGCCGAAACTGGCGTAAGGTAATGGCTTCAAATTGCCGTTTTTATCTTTGCCGATGTGCCACACACCAGAGTGGCGGTCTTGCATCGGATAGCCGTACATGATTTCAGATTCCATGAAACAAACGGGGTCAGGGTCACGGATAGCGGCTTTCAATAAACCTTTTGCATCGTATGGATCCATGATGGATATAACTTTCAAACCAGGTGTGTTACCCATCCAAGATTCAAAAGTTTGTGAGTGCTGCTGCGCCAACTGTCCCGCTGAACCAGATGGACCACGGAAAACAATGGGGCAACTGACTTGTCCTGCCGATTGCGACAAAGTTTTGGCGGCATTATTAATTATTTGGTCAAATGCCAAAATCGCAAAGTTCCATGTCATAAACTCAACGACTGGTTTGATGCCGTTCATGGCTGCACCGACACCGATAGCGGCAAAACCGAGTTCCGCAATAGGTGTATCAATGACGCGGCGTTCGCCAAATTCGTCGAGCAAGCCTTCACTCACTTTATAGGCACCGTTATATTCAGCAACTTCTTCACCCATGAGGCACACGAGGTCGTCGCGGCGCATTTCTTCTTGTAGTGCCTCGCGTAAGGCTTGGCGTAATGTTATCCTTCTCATTAATTGGTTGTTATTTTATGTATTGTTAAATTGTGTATTCATTAAGTATCGGATATTTTAAAAATATCCGATACTTAGCTATTTACTGAGGGGGTACTTTTACGCCTCCTCTGACTCTTCAAAGTCGTCTGGTTTGGCAATAGGTGTAATCATTGACAAATCAATCAATTGCTGTTCTGCCTTACTGATTGACCCAAAGCCCAAAATACCGCCAGATGATTTGGCAACACTTTTTGCTAATGTCAAGTAACTTCTGTAAAGGTCAAAAGCTGTATAAGGGTCTAATTTTGCTAAAATAGGGTTGACTTGAGCTATTTTATCAAACAAAATGGTTTTATATGATTCCGTGTCTGTTGGCGTATTTTTCATCAAATCAGCGAGTTTGATATTGAAATTTGCCTCAACTTCTTCATAAAAACTTTGCAATGTGGCACTGCTTGAATAAGTGCGAATGTGTACGAGTTTTGCTGCCCAATCGGTCTCTTCTTGATTGATGTCACCGTCAGAAATGGCGATGAGTAAGGCAATTTGAGACACAGCGTTCTCTAAAGTTTGTAATTCTTCTTGCGATATATTTTCAAAATGTCTCATAAAAAAGTTTTTATCGTTTGCAATTTTTAAATTTCAAGTGCAAATATAAAACGAAGATTCGTAGGAATGACCATAGTTTGACCATAGATTTACGAAATCTCAAAGATTTCATCAATTGGGTTTAAAGTTGATGTCTATTCATTTTTAAAATATAAATAAGTTTTAAAAAGCTAAAAGACGTTTTCAAGTCGTATTTTTGTACGCTTTTTTAAGATTCAATTCATTAAACTCAATCCAAACAGTATGAAAAAAACGCTACTCTTACCTATTTTCCTTGTTTTTTCCACCATTTCTATCTATTCTCAACAGGTTATACTGAGGGGGGGGGTGAGTGATTTGGCATCGAAAGAACCCCTAATCGGTGCCAGTGTTGTCGTCAGAGGCACGACTCGTGGCGTAGTAACAGACCTTGATGGCAAATATCAACTCGAATTAACGAAAGGTAATTACGATATTGTTATTTCGTATGTCGGTTATGCGACAGTCGAAACGAATGTTGATATTCAAGCAGATTTGACTTTAGATGTGCCTTTATCGTCTTCGATTGCGCTAAAAGAGGTCATCGTGTCAGCGGATATTGCGATTGACCGCAAAACGCCTGTGGCTTTTACCAATATCGGAACGGTTAAAATCAAAGAAGAATTGGCTTCGCAAGACTTGCCGATGCTTTTGAACTCGATGCCAGGGGCTTACGCCACACAACAAGGTGGTGGCGATGGCGATGCACGTATTTCCATACGCGGTTTCAATCAACGAAATATCGCTGTTATGTTGGACGGTATTCCCGTTAATGACATGGAAAACGGTCAAGTCTATTGGTCAAATTGGTTTGGACTCAACCAAGTGACCAAAACAATGCAAGTACAACGCGGTTTGGGTGCATCGAAAATTACGATTCCAGCCGTTGGTGGAACGATTAATATTTTGACAAAAGGTTTTGAATCAAAACCGTCGTTAGAAATTAAGCAAGACGCAGGTGCGGGCAGTGCTTTCCAAACTTCAGTCGGCTTCACAACTGGACGAATGAAAGGCGATTGGGGCATTACAGGCGCATTTTCTTCAAAAAATTCTGATGGTTGGGTGGACGGTAATTACTCAAAAGCCTTGTTCTATTTCCTGCGCATTGACAAAGAAATTGGTAAACATTTAATCACACTTTCTGGTTTCGGCGGTCCACAAGAGCATGGACAAAGAGCTTTTTCAACACCGATTGCTTCTACGGATTCTAAATTAGCGGCTGAATTAGGTGTGCCTCAAACGGCTATTGACAGACTGAAACCACGTATTGATAGGGGCTTGCGCTACAGCGATGCTTGGGGTTACTTGAATGGCGAGCAAAAAAGTGTGCGGTTCAACTATTACCACAAACCGCAGTTCAGCTTGCGTCACTCATGGCGTATTTCTGATAAAACCTTTTTGTCAAATGTCTCTTATTTAAGCGTTGGCAATGGTGGCGGCACAAATATTACGTCAACACCGAGCTTCGATTCCTTGAATCAACTCAATTTGGCGAATGTTGTTTTAGGCAATAAAGGCACTTTTGCGACGACTTCAAACGTCATTCGCGCCAGTGTTAACAATCATATTTGGTATGGTTTGTTATCTACTTTGCGTCATGAATTCAGTAAAAAAACGACTTTTTCAGGCGGTATTGACTTGCGCTCCTACAAAGGTTCGCATTATCGTATTGTCAAAGATATGTTAGAAGGTCGGGCGTATATCGGTTCACGCAATGCACGTATTGACGAACAAACAACGATACTCGGTGTAGGCGATAAATTTTTCTACAATAATGATGGTTTTGTTCGTTGGGCAGGAACATTTGGTTTGTTAGAATATTCCGAAAAAAACTGGTCTTGGTTTTTGAATGCTTCAACCGCCATGTCTCAATACAAGTATCACGATAAAATGTATGCTAAAACATTTGACCTTGATGGCAAAAAGTATTATACGTCCAATGTATCGGTCCGTGCGCCTTTAAGTTCAGAAGCGAATATCAAGTTGCGCGTGCCTATCATCAACGGAACGATGTACACGGTTGACCAACCAACGCAAACGCTTTATAATTATGCTAAAACGAAAGGCTATAAAATTGACTCAACAACAGCCCAAGACCAAGTCATAGGCTGGCTCAATTTGCCTTCATTTACCTTTAAAACGGGCTTTAATTATCGCTTTAATCGTCAAAACAGTCTTTTTGCAAATGTCGGTTGGTTGTCAAAAGCAACACGTTTTAATAATGTTTTTTATTCTGCCTTCACTACGGCAACAGCTACGAAAGGCGAGTTAGGTCGTGTTTTATTGGCGCGTAATTATAAAAATGAAGACATCAAAGCTGTCGAAGCGGGCTACCAGTACCGCAGCCCCAATTTTGCAGCCAATGTCAATGCCTATTATACGCTTTGGAAAAATAAACCCGTCGAGTCCCAAATTCTTGTATTGGAAGACCCAACGGACATAAACTCTGACCGTGTGCCGATTGCTGTCAATGGTCTCGGTGCAAGGCACGTTGGTCTTGAACTCGATTTTGCCTACGAAATATCGCAAAAATGGAAAGTTGAAGGCTTAACTTCATTGGGCGATTGGATTTGGAATTCTGTCGGCATCTTGACACAGCCCGATGGCACCGTTCAAGAATTTGATGCCAAAGGCGTTCACGTAGGCGATGCAGCACAGACACAGGTAGGTGGTTCATTGCGTTTTCAACCAAAACGCGGCACTTACATCATGGCTCGGATGACGTATTTTGGTAAAAACTACTCGAATATGGACCCTGAATCGCTAACAGGTGTCAATGCAAGGAGAGACTCTTGGAAAATGCCTAACTATATGATGACGGATATCCACATGGGTTATTCAATCCGTCAGAAGAAAAGCGGTGCTATTGATTTTCGTTTCAGCTTGCTCAATATATTTAACAAAACGTATATCGCCGATGCCCGCAACAACGATACACTGGGCAATGTCATCGGCACAAGAGATTTTGATGCCAAATCAGCGACCGTCTTTTTCGGCTTAGGTCGTCGGTTCAATGCCTCGATGGAAGTATCATTTTAAGTTTTGAGTTTTAGGTTTTGAGTTT
>JANLQI010000438.1:0-6655 GCA_031367705.1 Saprospiraceae bacterium
TGTTTCGCTCGACGGACAGAGGCGCAAGTTGGTCAAAAATGAACGACTTTGCGACCTCTGGCAATTACTATCAAGAGATTTTTTGCGACCCAAAAGACGTGGATAAAATCTATATCACCGATATGTTTTTTATGACTTCCGACGATGGTGGTAAAACCATGAAACGCCTTGGCGAAATGTGGAAACACGTGGACAATCACATTATTTGGATTGACCCCGACGACACCGACCATTATATTGTCGGTTGCGATGGTGGTGTGTATGAAAGTTATGACAAAGCCAAAACATGGCAATTCAAGGAAAATCTGCCCGTAACACAGTTTTATAAGGTCACAACCGACAACGATTTGCCGTTTTACAGCGTGCATGGCGGTACACAAGACAATTTTAGTCTCGGCGGGCCTTCGCGCACCATTTCCGCCAACGGCGTTGCCAATGCTGATTGGTACGTCACTTCCACAGGCGACGGCTTCGAATCGGCGGTGGATTGGAAAGACCCGAATATCATTTATGCCCAATCGCAATACGGTGGTTTGAACCGTTACGACCGCAAAAGCGGTGAAAATGTGCCGATTAAACCCACCGAAAGAGAAGGCGAAGCGGCGTACCGATGGAACTGGGATTCGCCTTTGTTTGTCTCGCTGCACAGTAATACCCGCATTTATTTTGCGGCCAATAAAGTCTTCAAAAGCGATGACCGAGGCGACACTTGGCAAGTCCTCAGCCCCGACTTGACGCGCCAACTCGACCGCAACAAACTGCCGATTATGGGCCGAGTGCAAAGTATGGACGCGATCGCCAAAAACGGTTCAACGGATATTTATGGCAATATCACCGCCCTTGCCGAATCCAAATTTGATGAAAACCTGTTGTGGGCAGGCACCGACGACGGTTTGATTCAATTCACAACCGACGGCGGCAAAAATTGGACAAAAGTGGACAATATCCCTGGCGTGCCTGAACGCACCTACGTCAATCAAATCGTCGCTTCTTTGTACGACAAAAACGTGGTGTATGCCTGTTTCAACCACCATCGTTATGCTGATTTTAAACCTTATGTGTTTAAAAGTACGGACGGCGGCAAAACGTGGGCAGCCATAACAGGCAATTTGCCTGAACGGGGTACGTCTTACACGATTGCTGAAGACCATGTGAACAAGGATTTATTGTTTGTGGGTACAGAATTTGGTCTATTTTTCACATTGGAAGGTGGCAAAACATGGACACAACTCAAAGCAGGTTTGCCAACGATAGCGGTTAAAGATTTGGATATTCAACGCCGTGAAAACGACTTGGTTTTAGCCACTTTTGGACGTGGTTTCTATATTTTGGACGATTATACGCCTTTGCGGACGATGAAACAAAGCGATATCACCAACAAACCCGCCGCTATTTTCCCCGTCAAAGACGCATTAATGTATGTCGAATCACAACCTTTGGGACTGCGTGGCAAAGGACATTTGGGCGAAAGCCATTTTATGTCGCCCAACCCTGCACCTGGTGCCGTTTTTTCTTATTTTTTAAAAGAAGACCTAAAAACGGCAAAAGAAAAACGCCGCGAGATGGAAAAAGAGAAAATCAAAAAAGGGGAAAATGTTTATTACCCCTCAGTAGATTCGATGCGTTTGGAGGATATTCAGCCCGACCCTTATTTGTTGTTTACGATAACAGACGAAGCGGGCAATGTCGTTCGTCGTCTCAAAGCCCCTGCTAAAAAAGGGGTGCAACGCCTTGTTTGGGATTTCAGATATGCACCCGCCGCACCCGCGGGCAGCTATAAAACAACGCTCGACCCAGAAAGTCTGTTTTCAAGCCTTGAAACGGGTTATTTGGCGATGCCCGGCACCTATAAAGTGTCTATAAGTCAGTTTGTGGATGGCATTTATACCGAGTTGGTACCCCCTCAGTCTTTTAAGTGTGTACCGCTCAATAATGCGACTTTGGTGACCAAAGACAAACGGGGTTATGATGATTTTTGTAAAAAAGTCACGGAATTGCGCCGCGTGGCAGGCGGTGTCGGTCAATATTTTGACGATTTGAACAACCGCATTAAAATGATAAAATTGGCGGTCGTGGACGCACCAAAAGTCTCGTTGGAAACGCACAACCAAATTTATCAACTCGAAAAACGCTTGGTGGAAGTGAGCCGCACGCTCAATGGTGATGCTTCGTTAGCCCGCCGCGAGTTTGAAACGCCCCCCTCCCTAAATGGACGCATAGGCGACATTCAAGGGGCTTTGTGGACATCTACTTCTGCCCCATCAAATGCACAAAAAGCGAGTTACGACATCGCTTCTAAGCAAATGAGTGGTGTTGTTTCTGACTTAAAATCCATTAAAGAAGACGTGGAAAAGATTGAAAAGGCGTTGGAAAGAGCCGATGCGCCTTTTACACCCGGGCGAGCAATTGAATGGAAAAACTAGTATTTAATGGATAGTGGATAGTGGATAATAATTATCAACTATCCACTATCAACTATTCATTAAATATCAATCGGCAAAGCATAAATATCAAAATGCTTCCAATTGTCCATATCGGCTGCCGTGATTTTAACCGTATCTGCCAGACGGTCAATATCCCTAAAATAATACAAATCGTAGCCATGTTTGGCGATGGTATTGTATAAATCCACTCGTTCTGCAGTGTTCAATTTTGGGAAACATTCTGCAATGATAACGGGCTTATATTTCTCGATAATGGGCGCAATAGACTTCAAAATCTCCTTGTCATACCCCTCAGTATCCACCTTAATCAGACGCAATTTCAACAAGTCCGCAGCAAAATTTGCATGTAGAAAAGTATCTAAATTCACGCCTTTTATTTTCTGCTCCAACTGAAATTTGCCGTGTGCATTCGTTTTTTCTGTCGAAATACCGCCATTAGAAAAAGAGGCTTCCGACGAATTATAGTAGTACTCACTGTCGGTTTCGCTGATGGCACAATTGAACAATTGGATATTGGTTTTATCGGTATTCAATCCCGCATTGGTCTGTAAGACCTCAAAAACCAGCGGATTGGGTTCAAACGCCACCACTGTACCCGACTTACCGACCGCCAAAGCCATCGAAACGGTGTGTTCCCCAACGTTTGCCCCAATGTCAATACACAAACTGCCTACGGGCGCAAATTTCTTGAAAAAATCGACTTTTTCTTGCGTAATCTCTTTGTGAGACACCAAAGGATTTGACCAATTGGCAAACTCAACAGCCCCCATTTCTTTTAACTCAAAGGTGCTGACCGCACTCGGGTATTTTTGGAAATAACGCCGCGCTTTTTTTCTTTTAAATGAATTGATAAAATAATCGAACATAGAGGTAATGGTGAATAGTGAATGGTGAATGGTGAATGGTGAATGTCAAAGTAGAACTAAGAGCGGCAAAGGTAGAAAAACGGTTTTATTCTGCGTTTAATTGTCAATTTATTCTGTTGTTACATATATACGAGCCATTTTTTACATTTATTATTTTGTAAACAAAGTAATAAATGTAAATCAAGTAAATAATTTAACTGAAACAAACATTGTTTATTCAGTCACTTTTTTTTACAGTCACATAATAGTTTTTGTCCACCGTCAACACCCCTACCCTCTTGGCTTTCAGCTTTTGAACTTCTGTTTTAGGATAAAGAGTTATCTCTTTTTTATTATCCAACACTATTTTCACAGGCATATCAAAACCCGCCACGCAGTTTGTCCAACGATACTGAATCCGCCTTTTTGACAATGTGTATTCCAACACAGGAATCCGAATATCCCTTAGGTATTGGTCAAAAACTTTGGATAAATCGCGTTTTACTTGCAGACTGGCATAGTCTTCAATCTGTTTTGTCGTCACGGTTTGGTGGTAAAATTTCTCGTTTAGGCCCCTCAGTATCGCCCGCCATTTTTCGTCGTCGTTCACGATTTGACGGATGGTGTGCAGCATATTCCCGCCTTTGGGGTACATATCGCCCGAGCCTTCGTTGTTGACATCGTATTGTCCGATAATCGGTTCTTTGTTTCTAATGCCTTGCCGAGTGCCAATGACATAAGCCGCCCCCGCTTCTTTGCCATGATAATATTCCGTAAACAGGTTTTCAGAATAGTTGGTAAACGACTCGTGAATCCACATATCGGCAATGTCTCGGTATGTAATATTGTTGGCAAACCACTCATGCCCCGACTCATGGACAATGATAAAATCCCATTTCAAACCCCAGCCCGTACCCGACAAATCGCGCCCGAGATAACCATTCCCATATTTATTCCCGTAGGTCACCGAACTCTGATGCTCCATGCCCAAATACGGCACTTCCACCAATTTATAGCCGTCTTCATAAAACGGATAAGGACCAAACCAATGTTCAAACGCCTTCATCATCATCGGGGCTTGTTTGAACTGCGCTTTCGCTTTCTCCAAATTTTCGGGTAAAACGTAATAATCCATACTCAAAACACCTTTTTCACCCGTATATTCCTCTGAAAAATGGGTATAATTGCCAATATTGACATTTACACCATAGTTGTTGATGGGATTTTGGACAAACCAATCAAAGGTCTTCGTGGCATCGTCATTCACGGTCGTTTTACGCAAACGCCCATTCGACACATCCATTAAATCCTGAGGAACAGTCACTGAAATCAACATCGAATCGGGTTCGTCGTACATGTGGTCTTTACAGGGCCACCACACACTCGCACCCAAACCCTGACAAGACGTGGCGACAAAGTGCTGCCCGTTTTTGTCTTTTGCCCACGAAAAACCACCGTCCCACGGTGCACGTTTGGCGACTTTCGGATTCCCGGCATATTCAACAACCACAGACTCTAACTGTCCTTTTTGCTGTGGCTTTGTAAGCGTTATAAAATAAGCATTTTGACCTTGTTTTGTAACCATTAAGGGCTTTCCATCTTGTAAAACCCTTTTTATACTGAGGGGGGGCTGCAAGTCCATTTGCAGTGTTTGATAAGGCTCAAGGACTTTATAAAAAACGGTTGTGCTGCCTTCGATATACTGTTTGTCGGGGTCAACACGCACACGGAGTTCGTAATAGGTCAAATCCCACCAAGCCCGTTCGCGGGTGATACTGCCGCGCAGGGTGTCGTCGTGTGTATAGGTGTTTTGTGAAAAAAGAAGTGTCGGTAAAACAAAGAGAACAATCAGGGCTTTGATACTTTTGCACATTGTTTTTTTGTTGAAAAGTGAAAAATTTGTTCAATATCAAGCAAAAGTAATTGTTTGTCGGGCAAATTAGTAATTGAAAAATAATAACATGACGTTTTGTTTTCTAACACATAGCGGCATAGTTCACATAGTTTTCTTTATAAAAGATTGAAAAATAATTAATTATGAAAATTCTATGTGAGCTATGAGACTATGTGTTTAAGAAAAAATATCCATGTTATTATTTACTCGTTACTTAGCACAAAAAAAACGGTCGAACGAGGCATTTGCTTCCCAGGAAGCCCTTTTCACCATCGTCCACCGCATTTTTAGTTAAAAATAAAACTGACTCTTAGTTTATATTTCCTTTTTATATTGCAAAAGTAGGGTTGTTGTATGATCCCCATATTAAGAAGGTGTTAAGGAATTGTAAAGTTTGGAAAATAACCGCGTGAACACGCCCCTTCTGCCTATACCTGTTTACTTTTGACAAAAAATTCAATTCATTTACTTTGTTTAATTGTGAAACATTGTTTATATTTCTTACAATGTTTACACAGATTAATATGTATAAAATACTTTTCACAATGAGAATATCCCTTTTTTGCCTGTTTTTCTTCCTGTTTTCGGCATGCCATACCCCTCAGTATAAAAATGACAAAACACCTTTCGATTGGCAAGGACACCGTGGCGCACGTGGTTTGCTGCCCGAAAATACGATTCCTGCTTTTATAAAAGCGTTGGAATTTGGTGTCACAACGCTCGAACTCGATTTGGCGGTTTCAAAAGACAGTCAACTCATCGTCTCACACGACCCGTGGCTCAACCCAGATATTTGTCAAAATGCGGACAATAGCCGTCTCAGCAAAGAGGAAGCAGAAAATCGAATTATTTGGCACATGACGGTGACTGAAATTAAAAAATACGATTGTGGCAGTCTCGGCAATCCGCGCTTTCTGAGCCAACAACGGATGCGGGTATTCAAACCAACATTAGCCGAAATGGTCGAAGCGGTGACCGCTTATTGCAAAGAAAATAAACGCCCCCTCCCCTATTTTAATATTGAAATCAAATCGCAGCCCGCTTGGGACGAATCGCGCACACCTGCCGTAAAAACCTTTGCCGCACTGGTTTTGGCGAGTGTTCATCGTTTGAAAATCTACGATAAGACGTGTATTCAGTCCTTCGACCCCCGCGCTTTGGAAGCGGTACACCTGTTGGACAAAAAAATAACAACGGCGCTGTTGATTGAAAATGAAGGTGCGATTGAAGCCAATTTATCAAAAATCAGTTTCAAACCCCATATTTACAGCCCTTATTATATTTTGGTGGATAAAAAAGTGGTGGATTATTGTCATGCGCAAAACATCCGCATCATTCCTTGGACGGTCAACGAAGTTCCCGATATGAAAAACCTTATTAAAATGGGCGTGGACGGTTTGATTACGGATTATCCTGACCGCATAATACGTTAGTTTTATATTAACACATAGCCACAGTAGGGCACATAGTTT
>JANLQI010000512.1:0-13170 GCA_031367705.1 Saprospiraceae bacterium
GTTACGCCTTTCCTGAAAAACGCCCACTTTATAGAGTCTCCACGGCGGACGGTATTCGCAAAAGTTTGTACAACAAAGAAGAAAGTATGAACTCTTGGGAGGAGGACGTGATAGGCAGCGTTGCCAATTTAGACAATATCGAATTTTGGACACGCAACGAAGCCAAAAAGAGCTTTTTTGTGCTCAATGGTCACATCAATCATTATCCCGATTTCATAGCGTTGACAAAAAACAAAAGTATCATTTTGATAGAAACCAAAGGCGATTTTTTAGACGGCAGCGACAGCCACACCAAAATGGCTTTGGGCGCGCAATGGGAGAAAGCGATGCGTGGACAAGGTTTTTATTTTATGATTTTTAAGGATAAAAAAGTAGCGGGCGGGTTTCAAAAAGCGGATTTCCTGCGTCGTCTGGCTGCTTTATAGGTTTGGATTGACAGACTGATATTACACAAGTCCGAAGGACTTGAATGTGAATAGCCGTAGATGCAATCTACGGAAATGGTAAAACGTGTTCCCTACTCCGAAGGAGTTGAACAAGGCTATCAATGAGTTATGAGCAAGTTCAACTCCTTCGGAGTAGGGAAACCCATTTTTACCATTTCCGTAGATTTCATCTACGGCTATTCACATTCAACTCCTTCGGAGTTAGGGCTGTGTAACATCAGTATAGATACCCCTCAGTATTTTTGTCCTAAACGACACCAAACTAATACTCACACACACCAAACGGATAGATAAGGCTATCTAATGACGTTATTAAGGACAGTGTTTGGTGAGTTGAGGATAGCGTTTGGTGTGTTGAGGATAGCGTTTGGTGTGTTGAGGACAGCGTTTGGTGTGTTGAGGACAGCGTTTGGTGTGTTGAGGACAGCGTTTGGTGTAAGGAGGACAGCATTTGGTGTAAGGAGGACAGCGTTTGGTATGTTGAGGATAAAAAAAGAGTCGGTTGCAACGAGAACAACGTTACAACCGACTTTTTTTTTGCTAATTGGTATCTGACCAGCCCTGTCGCTTTTGTCATTCAGTAGAAATCTCTTTGTCTTTAATAAATGGACAAAAGAAGTTCTTCCTGAATGACAAAAGCGGCAGGGTAAAAGCGGCATAACAAAAACAACTTACTACGAAATTTACGAAAGTGCCATTGTTTTTTATTACAATCTTTATAGTTTTCTGGCAGCTTCGGCAATTTTAGCTTCCGCTTCGGCAACTTTGGCTTCTGCTTCAGCAATTTTTTTGCTCGTCTCGGCTTTATTGCTGATGGTTGTGGCAGCCAATTCAGCACGTCTTTTGTAAAGTGCACTAAGCCGCTCATAAAGTGGGGCAAAAACAGGATTATCTTTGCGTTTTTTGAGTTCACTCAGTACCCAATTGGCTTGTTCCATCAAATCTTTGCTGACTAAGATGTAGGCTTGATTGACTTGACTGTTGATAGAAGCCAATTTTTCATTGACCTCTATGATGAAAATAATCAAATTAGCGTCCGACTCAAAGGCAGCGAGCGAGGAATTGTCATCCTCAATCAATCGGGGATGAATACGGGCAATAGCGACACCATCTTTAGTAAAAGTAAGCCCGCCCCCATCGCCCATAGTTTGCCCACCGACCATGTCGCTGATGTGCGTGTCCGCATTCATTTCAGAACCCATCGTAATAAGTGCATCGAGGTGCGCCACATAAGTGGTTTTGAAGAGTTCGGTAGGGTTAAACGAAATTCTGTTTTTCATTTGCGCTAAATTTAAATTGTTATTAAAAATATTTTCGTTCAAATATTTAATAAACAAAATCAAAATAGCAAATATTTAATGCTCTTTCTATGCCTTTTTTTTAAGATATTATTGACAAAGTAACATAAGCAGAAAAAGAATAGGCTTTTGTTTCTTTTTGCAAAAAACAAAAGCCTATTTTTTCCATTTATGCTATCGTTTAAAAATCAATACTTTATAACTTTCTCGGTGCGTATCTCATCGGCACTGATGAGGCGCAGAAAATAAGCGCCTTTGGGCAAATCCTTCAAGAGGAAAGTCTCTGTACCTGTTTTTACTGAGGGGGTCTGTTTTTGAATAAGCATATGCCCACTCACATCAGTAAGCGTTAAAGTCAATGTACCCGCTGTTTTTAATTCATAAGCCACCGTCAAATCGTCGTTGGTTGGATTGGGATAAACACCAAACGAGATTTTCTTAGAGGGCTTTTGTTCTTCACCAATAGGTTCAACGAGGTCAATACGACGTATGGTTATATCATCCACCAAATATTCTGTATTTGATGAAGCGGTTCTGAATTCAATGCCACCGATACTCGATAAGTTTGGCGCATTCGCCGCGTAGATTTCTTTGCCATCTATTGATACAGTCCACCGTTTGAAATTGAAATCAAAGCGCATTCTGACTTCTATCCATTTGTTTTGTGGATAGGTTTTGTAGGAATTGTCAACGTTCCAAGCGGTTCGATTGGTGTGCAACATCACGTCGCCTATTCCTGAATTGATATTGTTACCATCGGCAAGGAGCGTCAATCGTGCTTCACGGTCTTTGGGTACATACAGCCACATCGTAATATCATGTGTGCCAATTGTTTTTTTATCAAAAGTATAAACAATATCTGTTTTGTCTTTAATCAAAATGGCTCTACCACCCCCATGATTGGTGTAACCACCCCAAAAACCTGTGAGCGCAGCATCGTCGTCACCCCCCTCAGTACCTCCGCTGAAATTGACACGTGTCCGCCAGTTGATGCTTTTGAGACCCACTTTACCATCGCCATACCAATCGAAAATTTCGCATTGGCCAGCACCTCGTTCGCAGAAAAATGCACCCGTAGGACGGGTATCGCCACAAGAAATACAACTGTTGAAACAAACAGCTGGCACCGCCATATCCCATTGACCCACCGTCAAGCTGCGGTCAAAAGAACCTGACGTATTGCGGCTGCCACAGCCTTCGGGTACGCTTTCATTTTGTCCCCAGCTGTTGCCGTTCATAAATTTATAGCGGACGGTTGTATTCCGAGGGATTTTCATAGTGGCTTGATAAATGTTGTTGCCGATAGCTGTCATACGCACGGCATTGGGTCGCCAACTGTGATAATCGGAAGTAAAATAGACCCCATTCGAGGAAACCGTTTGCCCTGTCATGTCCACCCGAACAGTCACATTGCGCATGGTGGAAGGCGACAGATTACCCGTAAATTTGAACATTTTTCCTTGAATACCGCCCAATAAAAAGCCAGCAGCCCACCCCTCAGTAGGACTTGTGAAAGTGACCCATGAACTTTTTGGCATCGTGTCCACAGTGAAGTTTTGTCCAAAATTAGTTGTTGTCGTCACACCTCGATTGTAATGTCCAATGGCAAAAATAGAATCAGCACCCGGTACAGGGCTGCCCGTCCCTTTAGAATCTATTGCCGCACTGTTGCCACTGATGAGTTGCCACGTCTCGCCGCCGTCGGTTGTACGTATGGCATTGGGTTCAGTACCAATCGCACCGCCCGGCTGTAAAGGATTATAGTTTGTATAAGCAATACCGTTGCGGTCATCCCAAAAATTGATGCCTACAAAACCCGCTTGCCGTGTTGTGTCTAACCGATATGGTGTAACGATTTCTCGAAATGTCAAGCCTCTATCGTCAGATTTAAACAAACGATTTTGAGGATTAGTGGTAAAAAAGTAGGTATTCGGGGTAATGAAAGCCGCACCCCCAATGATACCAATTTCATTGGGTGCGATAACTTGCGGTGCAGTATTGTTTCTAACCCAATGATTGCCGCCGTCGCGTGTGGTGTAAATCACAAATCGCCCAGTTGCATCAGGGTCGCCTATGACGATGCCATTTTGCGCATCAAAAAAACGAATGTCATCAATGAAACCAAAAGGCTCAAAGGAAATGCCGTTGTTGGCTTCATTCAGAACCGTCCAACTGGCACCGCCATTGGTTGTACGATAGAGATAGGCTGCACCAGAGTTAAAATCCACGGTGCCAACAAATGCGTTGAGTCCATCAAAAGCATAGACATTTGTTGCTAACTCTGCGGGTGATGTCGGATAAACAGCCGAACGTTGCCAACTTACGCCACCATTTGTGGTGCGAATGAGAAAATTACCGTTTGTTGCGTCAATGTTGTAGTCTGTACCCCAGTCAATCAGTGTTGTCCAAACCACATCTTTTGACGGTGTGGACATTGTGTAATGGGACAAGGTATTGGGCAAACCTGTATTCACGGCTTGCCATTGTGCAAATAGAGAAAGGTGTAGCACGCTGCATAAAGCGATACAAATCAATGGTTTAGTTGTCATAATGATGTTTTATTTAAAAAATGGAAAAATAAGGGTTCAAAAAAACTGAGGGAGGCAAGGGTTGAGTTGCCCCCCTCAGTATGCCAAGTCTGAAAAAGAGTTTTCATTCGGTTTTTACGATCTTTCGCGACAAGCTACCAGTCGGGTTGGCAATCGTTACGATATAAGTCCCCGATGGGAACTGTTTGATATTCAGTGATTTGTTGATATTGGAAACGTCTTTAAAATCCTCGAAATAGACCAAATCGCCTAATAAGTTGTTGATATTCAAGCGGAAATTGCTGGATTCTTTGTATGCTAATTGAATGTTGAGTTGGTCTGTGGTTGGATTCGGTGAAAGACTAATATTTGCGTCTAATACTGAGGGGGTCAACAAACCTGTCAATGGTGAACCTGTGTAGCGATAGAGCGTTGTTGGTGATGTTACATTGGTTTTATGCCCCCCACCATAACCCACACGCGGGTTAACAAATCGAATCTTTACTAAGGGTGCTGTATTGTCTATTTGTGTCCAAGTCATGCCTTTGTCACGACTTAGATAGGTACTGAAAGGACCATAGGCATTATCACCCCACGAGGAAACGACGATATAATCTGTCTCAGGAACTATGGTTGCGTCAAAAACAGCTTGGTCACTAAACGGCGTTGTCGTCCCAGTTGACCAGCTTTCTCCGCCGTTTTGTGACATTATCATCTTAGATGAATAGGGTTTTCTTGACAAATCAGTGGGAAAAGCAACACCCAAACCTTTTCCTTTTGAAAAAGCCATCCCACTATTATTCGTTTGACCGCTCGAAAATACACTCCAAGATATACCTCGATTCACAGAGCGAATAATGCGGGCAGATGATGTTTGAAACCAAATCGTATCGCCTGATACTTGATATATCTCGTTATAACCTATTTCATTTGTTATTGCAGGTATTATGTTTAAGCGAGACCAGTTATTACCGCCATTAGTGGTTCGGAATAATTCAAAATATCCGTTTACAGCATCACCGAGGCAAATGCCTTCGTTTGCATCCCAGAAATAAATCCAATCTACATAGCCTAAATTTGAAAAATTAGCTGACGTTTGTTGCGTCCAATTCGCACCGCCATTTGTCGTTTTGAAAACCTTACCGCCTACACCATTAATGATACAAGTTGCCCAAGCCGTTTGGTTGTCAAGGGCATACAATGAAGTAATTGCCCCCCCCGCACCCGCATCTATCGTGCTTTGTTGCCAAGTCAATCCACCATCTTTTGATAAAGCTACAGTTGTATTGCCATTATCATAATTCCACGGTTGTGTATAAAAAATACCCAAAAAGCCTGATACCCAAACCGTTTTACTATCTGGTGCGCTGATATTGAACATTTCTACGCGGTTAGGAATGCCTACATTCTGAGGTGTCCAAACTTGTGCCTGAACAGAAATAATGTTCAGGCATTGAAAAAGCAGAAAGAGGTAGATGTTTTTCATAAGATTTTGTTTTTTTAATAAAAGAATATTGTTTTGACTTGCTTAACAATTTTCTAAAGTTTGCTAAACCGTTGAATGCCGTGCTTATTACCCATTTCTATTTTCAAAAAATACAAACCCGACGGCAAATCGGCGATACTGAACGTAGGCGTTTTCTCTTTTCGAAGTAATTGACCAATCGCATTAATGATGTCAATATTGAAGCCTTGGTTATTATCGCTGTCAACTTTTACAGATAATTCTTGGCTTGTAGGATTAGGAAACAAGGAGAAATCTAATTTTTCTCTTGTTAAATCATTTGTACCTACTGCAACGCCACAGTATTCGTAGCTCCTCTTAAGAGCATTTACCATAGATGCACTACTGGTACTCTCGGGGGTTTGAATTACTTGGGATCTAACCAATGTGTCATTTGTATAGTAGGTATAAAGTGTTCGGTTGGTGACTTGCAAAACTCCAGTTAGGGTATTGAATGGGGCAAAGTCTATTTGTGTTGGATAACCTTTTGTATTTTGGGAAACATTCGTTAATTTACTAACCGTTTGCCATCCGTTTACAGCAGAGAATCTCCGTGTAGTCATATCCGATACTTTTGTTGTTCCTGCAAAATAATTATAAGTTGTACGGGTTGAATCAGAAGAACTACCTGTTGCTTTAACCCAGGACAATACTTCTATAATCTTATTATTGGTATAGGTTCTGACTTCTTCATTTGTCAACTGGAGGACTTGAGCCGAGTCAGGTTGATAATTAGAAGTTTTAATCAGGTTATCGTTATTGTCCCATGCAAATTCTGTTCGAAATCGTTCAATAAAGACACTTGCACCCCTGTTTCGGCTTTTATAACTCTGTGAAATAAGCCGATTTCGATTATCATACATATAAACATCGTACGTTGTGTCATAATTAATGAAGTATCTATAAAGTGTATCAGGTTCTGAGCGACCTGAAGTATAAATATAAATATGCTTAAAGGATAAGGTTTTATTAGACCCAGGAGGCGAATAAGTATAATTCTGACGCTCTTTTACTTTGTTATTTTGATACAGAATGGTATCAGAACTCAAAGGCATTAGGTTCGGAGTAAAACCTATGATGGCAATCAAATCCAAGCAATTAGCAGCTTGGTATTGTTGACTATAACCACCGAAATCCCAAGCGTTATTAATATTATTCCAAACTTCTGTTGTATTTTTTTGAATATTATCTCTAAATCGAGCATTAGGCAAGAGATTGTTTTTATCATTCGTATTACCTGTTGCCCAAAACGACACATCATTTTGAGAAAGGCAGCATTGAATAGAGAAAATAAAAGCATATATTGTAAATGAGTTTTTCATAATGATTTTGTTTTTAGAATAAATAGATATTGTATTAGTCTACCAAAAAACTGAGGGCTTGACATCAAGCAGTATCAACATCACCCCCTCAGTATCCAAGTCTGAAAAAGCGTTTTCATTCAGTTTTCACAAACTTCCGAGACAAACTTCCCGTTGGGTTTGCAATTGTCACGATATACGTCCCAGATGGGAACTGTTTGATATTCAGTGATTTGTTGATAGTGGAAACGTCTTTGAAGTCTTCGAAATAGACCAAATCGCCTAATAGGTTATTGATATTCAAGCGGAAGTTACTGGCTTCTTTGTAGGTCAGTTGGATATTGAGTTGGTCTGTTGTTGGGTTGGGTGAAAGGTTAATATTTGCCTCCAATACTGAGGGGGTCAACAAACCTGTCAACGCTGTGCCGTTGTAGGAAAAGATTTTTGCTCGAACGAGTGTATTATTAGTTGTGCCAGAATTGAGGTTGCCGCCATAACCTATGATGCCTAAAAGACCTTTCTTTGGGTCTGTGGCACGGATAAATTCAGTCCAGAGAATACGCTCGACAGTATCAATAACAACCCATGTTTTGCCCGAATCACGACTCAATCGAGTGAATTTTGATGCACTGATGTTATTGGTATTGCCTGTAATTAAAAAATAATTGGACACTGGAATACATGTCAAAGACAAAACACCAAAATTATTGTTGGCGGGTGTTGCATCCACCCATGTTTTGCCTGAATCAATAGAACGGTGGAATGTGGTTGAAAAACTTTTTGTCGAACTATTCCAATTGGCATAGGCTGTCAAACCGACCATGTTTTTGCCAAAATCAAATCTTCCAAGGTCGGGCACAGTAGTGACTTGCCAATTGTACCCCCCGTCGGTTGAACGATATAAGCGTCCTGTACTCGTACCAAACCAGACATTCAAACCTTGTGTCTTATATATGTTTTGGAAGCCAAACTCTCCAGGTTCGGGGTCGGGTATATTGGCGCGTGGTACACGCACCCATGTTGCCCCCGCATTCCCTGTTTGATATATTTCGAAATAACCATTGCGCGGGTCGCCCATAACCATGGCACGGGCAGGTGAAAAGAAATGAACAAAGTCAACAAAGCTCGAATCGGGCGACAATGGCACGCCAGCATTTGTCCACGTTGCGCCGCCGTTCGTCGTTTTATAGACAAAATTGCCCAAAGTAAAATCATAAACAGAGGCAAAAGCGGTATTGGCATCAAGTCCGACGATATTACTAAGGTCTTGTCCGTTTGTACCGGGTAAGGTACTGGCTGTCCAAGTTGTACCACCATTGATAGTGCGATAAACCCTGCCTGAAGCGTTGTAATTCCAAGAACTGTCGGCAATGTCCAAATTCCAAGTACCCACCCAAGCTACGGTATCGTTGACGATGGAAATATCGGCAATCGAAAGGGAATCACTGCCCGGCAAGGTCTGCGCTTTCCATGTTTGTGCCTGAGCATTTGCTGCAAAAAGCAGGGAGAAAAAAATGATTTTGTAAATGTTTTTCATTTTAAAAAGTTTTAAAAAGATTAGAGAATCGAATTTTAGTGAAAAAGCGACGCTGTTTTGTGCGCCTTATTCTTTTGACCATTAAGGTACAAGCCAAGAGAACGGTGTAAATCAATGTGGCTGTCATGATCGTTTTCATTTTTAGGTTTAAAAAAACAAAGGGGCTGCCGAGTGCATGCCGCACGAAGCGACCCCTCAGTATCTAAGTATGAAATAAAATTTTATGTAAAGAAGGTTAATAATTATTATCGTCAGAAGTAAAAAAGCCTTCGAAACTATTAGCTACAAAATCACCAAATATCCCGCCTGCATTTTTGGCAGCTGACTTTGTAAACTCTTTTAGCAAAATAGAGCCTAAACTCGCATTATTGGTTTCGACAGCTGGAGCAATACGATTTACACCACTTTGCATAAAAGCAGCTTGATTAATTTGTGCACCCTGAAATACAATATATTGCATTTGCCGACAATAGGAACAGGTGTAAATAGGCGGCTTGGGTCCACAATAAGGACATACGCAACCGTAAATAGGATTAAAAATAGCTTGCATAGGGATATGGGGAAAATAAGTGCCGCCACAAACCAATGGCTCAGTTAAACCGCAATAATTACAACCAACTACTATCATTTGATTCAATTTTAAAAGTGATAAAACTATTTTGTAAAAATCATTAGCGCCTTTTTTTGTTGGTTCAAAACTACATACAGGATATTTTAAAAACATACCCTATGTAGTGCCTTTAGCAGTCTAATAGCTTTTTTTTAGTTAAAAATTGTGCGGCACGTTGCGCTGTTCCGAATTGATAACACAGTAAACCATTCGCTTTTCCGAGAATACTTTTATTGTAGTCCAACAGTGTGTAGCGTTTCTTTCCCAATTCTAAAGCAGCATCGTCAACGGATAAGCCTTTACCGTAGAGTTTGATGATTTTGATTTCAATCGGTGTAAAAAACTGACGGATGAATTTGCAAAAATGAAGGGTCAAACGGGCGGTTATATCAGATTTTGGTGCATGGTCAAACGTAATGTGCGGCATAAAAGGGCGCAACGTATATTCATTCCATTCCCCACCGTAGTGATAAGTATTGAAGAACACACACAACTGCCCTTTGGCATCCATGCGCAACGGACGACTTTGTTGATGAAACCAATGATACGTGCCGTCTTTACGGCGCAAGGGCAATGGAATATGATAGGTATGGCTCAACGGACGAATCTTGGGACTCAATTCAGTCGCCGCAAACTCCGTAGCACACGAAGCCCAAATCAGATACATTTTGAAATAATCGGGGTGAATCAGCTTGAAAAACTCTGCAGCGGACAAATCATTGGGCATCCCCAAAGCCTTATCAATTTGGTGCAGCCAATCCAATTCAAATGTTTTCTGATTGACGACCATATAAAACGTGCAGTCCGAATGTTGATATTGACTTTGTTCTTTCACATTCTTCAAAAATGCGTCATAAGCTTCTTGCGTCATATCAACAGGTTCACCCAATTGCACCGCCTTTTGTGCATAATATTGGATATGCCACCCCAAAGTTGCCTCAAATTCAGAAGGCGAATAACTTTTAGCTGCCATGATTAAGGTGTTTGTTTTCAAAAACTTGGGTTTGTTCTATTGTTGCGTTTTCTTAGCCTTTTGCTTTTTCTATTGGTACATGCTTTGGCGGATGTGTTAGATGGTTTCTCCAATAAAATCAAAAGTTTTTCGCTTCCGCAAATGCAAACACACTCAGTAAAAAGCCAATTGCATTCAGTAAAAAGCCACCCCCTCAGTATTTATTGAAAAAAAGAAATTGTGTTTATTCAATTTGTACGCCAAAAAGACATTAAGCAGTTGACAGTAAATAATCAGGTGTTTCAAATTTTCATAGATTTATTGAAAAAAAATCTGTTCCAATTTTGAATTACTCGATAACTTACTATCAACCACTTAAGCTAAGTTGAATAAAAGGTGATTTTTGGGACGGGTTAAGTAAATGAGATTAGTCTGGTTAAAGAAAGGACATGAGTTTTCATTTGAAATTTTGAAACCATACAGAATGTTAATAGATGCTTTGTTTTTGATGATACAAAGGTGACCGCATTGGGTCATAAAATAAATCCCTCATATTAGGGATAGGTAGAGATAAAGGTTATGCCTAAAACAAAAGCCACCTCTAAGGAGAAGTGGCTTTTGATACAGAAGGGCGATATTTTTATCTATTCTTTAATTTGGTGTGTCAGGGATTTTTACGCCTACGCCTTCAGGTTCACCACGCAGTTCAATAGCATTACTGTTATTATAAGGCTCTACAATAAGATAATACCAATTTTGAGTGCCGTGAACATTTGTACCAATCGAAAATGAAAGATGCCTTATAATTTCGCCATTCGACATTTTGTTGTACATGACACCGTTTGGTTCGCTATCAGAAGGCGTTTTGCGATTAAGAAAAGACTTATTTAAAACAAAATAATAAATAGTGCCTTTTTCTGCATCGGCAAATAGTTTTTGGGCATCGGCATAAGCCATTGCCTTGATATTTACCTGTTGCGTAGGAATATTCTCAACGGCGAATACAATTTTATCATCTGAACCATAAAGCGTTAATAAATCTTCGATTGAAAAAACATTCTCGTTAAGTACAGAAATTGGCTTGTCATCGCCCGAATAGTTTTTAATTAAAGCATGAACTTCCGACTGTGTGGCGTAAGGAAGGTCGGTTTTACCGACTCTGTCATCTGTGACAATGAACTCACCAACTGAATTAACTTTGTTTTGTGCAGGGCTTACTTTGTTTTCAGCATTGTGTTGGCAAGCATTGATGAAGAGTATGCTGATAAAGCCCAAAGAAAGAAAAAGTTTTGATTTCATTTTTCAAAAGTTTTTAATTAAAAAATAAAGTTATTATCAATAGTGTTCCCGTGTAAAGTTAACTTTTAAAAAATGAACATACCAAATTATAATCATACTATTTTAAAAAAAAGTTTTGTCTAATTTAAGTATTTAAAAATGTTAGGATTATATTGCTTTAAGCAAAAAAAAATCATTGCGAATTTCCTTTACAGAAAACCGTCAATGATTTTTTTAATAAATACCAAAATAAGTCATTTCGCCCTTAACGGTAAAAACTTGCTGTATCGTGCATAATAAAACCCAACTGCTAATAACAATTGACCAATCATTGATAAACTGATTTTGCCAATAGAGATTTTAACAAAAAGAGGAAAATCTCCTTTATAAATGCTATCGCCCATCAAATACAAGAAAAAACCTGCTAAATGTGGTAAAAACAACCCCAAAGCTATCCAAAAATAAGGATTTTTACTGAGGGGTACTTTCGCATCATCGCGATACAAAAACCAAAGATGTATGGCAGGTAAAACAAAACAAAAAATTGTGGATGCTGCGGGCGTAAAAACACCATAGTCTCTAAAATCGCCTATAAACAAATAGTCAATAATAGCAGCAATAAACAAACCGCTGCTTAACCAACGAATGCCTTTCGCGGTTTTTTCATGCGGCATAATTTTATAGAAATACCAACCCAAAAAGGCGAAATTGGTTGCATAAGCCAATATGCCCATGAAGTTTGTATCTGTTATATGATATTTGTTAAGCAACGGAACAGCAAAGGCGCGAAAGTAACCTGTAGCCCATATAAACATTTGATGCGTCAAACTGACTAAAAAATGTACTATACAATACCAAAAGAAAATTCTCAAAGGTTTATTTAGATATTTCCACCTTCGCAAGGCAAAGAAGATTGGAATAAGCATAAAACCAGCTGCGACTTTTCCTGCCATCACCAATGCATTTTCCAGAAATACTCTATCATTCCACATAATATTATAGTTTTTATTGTCAATTATTCTGGATTAGGTGGGACTTTTGCGCCAATACCATCTGGTTCGCCGCCATAAGGGGTATCAATTATTTTCCCTGTATTATCTGCGATACAAATAAGGATACATGTCTTACCGTCTTTCTGTTCCCCTATTTTGGTTATTATTTTGGCATAATTGATAAAATTAAAACCATCAGATGGATAGGGTCTTCTCGGAAATTGCCCGTCAAAAAATTTGCGTTGTAAGATAAAATACACACCCGCTTTATTTTGGATTTCTTGTGCGTCATATTTTCGCCAACCGTCTGTCTGTGGATTTGGGTTTTTATCGTCTGCCAAATAAAACATAATCTCTTTGTTATCCTTTTTCGTTATTTTTGTATCGGCATTAAACCATGTCTCAAATTCTGTTGCATTGTTTTCAAATTTTACTTCGGGTTGTCCATTCCAATACTTCTGTATTAAAGACTCTCTTTTTGCAGTATCAATGTAAGAATCACCAAAATCATCTGTTTTGCCGTTAGGTGGTAAAAAGCCTATTCCTACAATATGGGCACAGCCTAATACTTCTTGACCAGCAGCAGCAGCTACAATGTTTTGTTTTGTTTTTACACTTGCAGTTGTTTTAACCTTTTTTTTAGCCATGATATTTATTAATTTAAATTTGTTAAAATAATTTTTTAAATAAAAGTTTAGATAATTTTAAATTTAAAATGTAAGCA
>JANLQI010000515.1:0-4339 GCA_031367705.1 Saprospiraceae bacterium
TCGAAGGTATTCAAATCTTCGCTCGGATTAGAGGGTTTGTCTCTACTTGCCGTAAACATAAGATGAATGTCTTTGACGCTATTAAAGATATTTTCGCTCGAAAAACTTTCCTATTTAAATTATCCTAAGCAGTTACAAAAAATCAAAATATTCTTGTCTTTTAAATAGCTTAATGAAGGAATAATGAAACCTCCATTTTTGCTTTCATAAATTTTCCCACCATTTATTTCTTTAATATTAGCAACTTCATCTGCCAACTGTTCTGAAAAAACCATAGGAATTAGTGTATTTCCTTTTTCATCAATATAGCCATATTTGAAATCTTTTTTTACTTTTATCTTGCCGCTGATAAAATTTTTTACTTCATCATAAATACAAGAAATCAATTCGTTCCCATTTTCATCAATATAACCCCATAGATTATTTTTTTTTACTTTTAATGTTCCATTTATAGGACTTTCTATTTCGCTATAAATACAAGAAATTAGTTCATTTCCATTTTCATCAATATAACCCCATAAGTTATTCTTTTGGACTTTTGCTTTAACTTCTTGAAACATAAACCCACGATCAATATTATTATAAATACAAGGAATAACTTCATTTCCATCTATATCGATGTAGCCCCATAGATTGTTTTTTTTTACTTTTAATTTTCCATTTACAGACCTTTCCATTTCGCTATAAATACAAGAAATTACTTCATTTCCATCTTCATCAATATAACCCCATAATCTATTTTTTTGGACTTTTGCTTTGCCTTTTTGAAATTTTTCTATTTTATTATAAATACAAGGAATTATCTCCTTTAAATTATCGTCAATATAACCCCATAAGTAATTCTTTTGGGCTTTTGCTTTTCCCTCCTGAAAACCTTCTAATAAACTATACATTTCACCATCAAGACTAAAAATTTGCTCTGTTTGAGCTTTTACTGCAATCATTTTTTCATAATGTCTTACTTGTTGAAAAAACACTTCTTCTATTTTTAGTTTAAAATGCGTTTCATTGTAAATTGAAATGTTATCTATTATTCTAACGTTACCAAGATTAATAATAATATTTCCAGAGAAATCAATAATATATTTATCATTATCTTCATCTTTAACGATAGCAATTCCATATTTGAAAGCACTAGCACTTGTATATTGTGGTTCAATAATTATATGATTTTTTACTTTATATCCCCATAACCCATCTTTGTTAAAACGAGTTGGTATAATTTCTTTGTTTGAAATTTTGATTAAAAGTTCTTTTTCTCTTAGTTTGAGTTTTTTCTCATTATTTTCCTGCTGCTCTTTTGAAAACTCTCTTTTTTCGATATTGAATCTGATTTTATCCCACCGTTCTTCTTTAGCTTTTTCCCAATGTTCAATAATTTCTTTTTCTTTAGGGTCAGCAATATCATAAAAATCTTTATCACTGTTGTAGTAATAAACTTCATAAGTTTCATTATCATAAGTAAGTTCGTCTAAAGTGATTAGTTTTTTGTGCCATGTTATTCGAACTTTGTTATCTATAATTTTAGGTGTTTGCCAATAACAATGTAATACTAATTCTCCTTTTTCATCCGAAGCTTCTTTTGCTTCTTTATCCAATAAAAATATATTCCTTTTATGAGCGTAGTAAATATCTTTTTCCATGAGCTTTTGCCAATCAGCTTCTTTAGTAAAAATGCCAAATACCCAAATAATAAATGTTTGGTGTTTGCAATAAAAAGCATCTCGCCCTATGACGACGCTCAAGAATGTAGTAGAAAGTTGTAATTCAAAAACTAAAGATTTGTCATTAAAAACAGCTTTCACATCAGGTCGTCGCCAATTATCAGAAATTTCTAAATTTTTAAATGTTTTTTCAACAAAAACGTCTCTAACACCTTTTTCTATAGCTGTTTCTGCTTGAAGTCTATCTGCAATCAAGGTCTTCAAATTATGATGTAATTCACTTTCTTTTAATCCATGATATTTTTGGGCTAATAAGGCTTTAAGACCAAGACCTATTCCAGTTTTGATAGGACATTCATCACTATCTTTAAAATGAGCAAAAAAGTACACCGTTTTGCCTCTTTCAAAAACTCTTCGTCCACTAATTTTTATATTTTGTTCGCAAAACAAACACTTATACTTTGGAATATCTGATTGAATTGAGATTTCTAAAATAGCTCTTGCACGTATTATTGTAGCTTCATCTTGTGCAAAAAACTCTTCTGCATAAACGATTTCACCTGTTTCTACATCAATGACCTCCTCAATGGTGCGCTGCGTTTGATATTCATTTTCTAAAGATTCCAAGTCATGGTTTGAGATATGATTTTCCATTTTAAATGTTGTTAATTTTTATACTTGTGATTATATTGTGCATTGGCATTAAAGGGATTATTTTTATTAGAAAAGAAATTCTCAACCGAAGCAAATCAGAAAGGAAAAACCATTTTTGCGTTAAAAGTGTATGTTAGGAATTATATGACAAAAGTAGATTTATATTTTCAACAAGCAAAATCAATTCGCATTTTATTAACATATAAAAAGCCCCCTCAGTATAAAACCGACAAACTTTTAGTAGAACTTTCATTTTTGACTAAACTAAACTATTTTTGCTAAAAATATAGAAATATGGAAGCTGTACATATAGATAGCCAAAGGCTTTTGCGCGATGCAGATAGAATGCCCGTCAATGAATTGGAGCGTTTTCTGAATGACATCAATGCCATGTTACTTCGTAAAAGAACTCAGGACAAAGCCTTGCGGGAGCGTCAACTTCTGCATAAAATCAACAACACTGTTTTGGACACTGCACAAACAGAACGCTACCACGTTTTGGTAGAAAAATTAGAATTAAGTACCATGACTGATGCAGAACACACCGAATTCGACCTTTTAGGCAACAAAGAAGAAAAACTACGCAACCAACGAGTGAAATACATGATTGAATTGGCACAACTTCGTGCCGTTACTTTAACGCAAGTCATGGAATCGCTGGGTTTGAAACCACTTACGCATGTCTAAAATCTATATTCCTGTTGCCATTCAACGCACAATCCTTGAATTATCACGAGACTATTGTGAGTATTGCGTCATACCTTCTAATTTTTCAACAGACTATTTTCATTATGAACACATTACCCCGCTTGTTCTGAATGGTCAAACAGAATTAGGCAATTTAGCACGGAGTTGTGGCATCTGCAACAACAATAAACGCGATAAAATTGAGCATATAGACCCGCTAACTAAGGAAATTGTGCGGCTTTATCACCCTCGAAAAGATATTTGGACAGACCATTTTCAATGGACTGATGACGATTTGTATATTGTTGGTCTTACAGCTATTGGACGTGCGACGATTGATTTATTGAAACTTAACCGCATTAATACTTTCAACCTACGAAAATTACTGAAAATGGGTGGCTTACATCCACCTCATTTTGCAATCAAGTAAATCCATCAGTATTTTATCTTTTTGTTTCTGTGTTACAAGACGACAAGTTCGATAATCTCGAAAGATTATCGAACTTTTTGCTTTTTACCACTAAAACTGTTTTAATTTTGCACCCATTTTCAACGATTATTGTTTTTAAATAAACAAAACACCTTGATAATCGTAAAAATTAAGCATTATTCAATAAAAAATAATCAATAAGAATATGTATCGTACGCATAATTGCGGTCAACTCCGCATGACAGATGTAGAAAAAACAGTAACGCTCAGTGGTTGGGTGGACGCTTCCCGTGCTTTTGGACCCATGACTTTTGTGGATTTACGTGACCGTTATGGCATTACGCAAGTCGTTTTTGAAAATAACGAAGCACTGAATAAGCAAGCGATGACTTTGGGTCGTGAGTTTGTCGTTAAAATTGAAGGCGTTGTGCGTGAACGGACAGCTAAAAACGCAAACCGTCCGACAGGTGATATTGAAGTTGTGGCAACGACTTTGGAGATTTTGAACGTCTCAAAAACACCACCTTTTACCATTAAAGATGAAACAGACGGCGGTGACGACATTCGTATGAAATATCGTTATTTGGATTTACGTCGTGGTTCGGTTCAGAAAAACTTGATTTTCCGTTCAAATGTAGCGATTGAAACACGTAAATACTTAGCAAATGAGCAGTTTATTGAAGTAGAAACGCCCAATTTGATAAAATCAACGCCAGAAGGTGCGCGTGACTTTGTTGTGCCAAGCCGTATGAACGCGGGGCAATTTTATGCTTTGCCACAATCGCCACAGACGTTTAAGCAGTTGTTGATGGTTTCTGGTTTTGACAAATATTTCCAAATTGTCAAATGTCTCCGTGATGAAGATTTGCGGGCAGACCGTCAACCTGAATTTACTCAAATTGAC
>JANLQI010000043.1:0-17601 GCA_031367705.1 Saprospiraceae bacterium
ACAAAAACAGTTTCTTTCACTGCGTTCAGAATGACAAAAAATAACTATATTAATTCTTTACCTATTGCTAAAACGCCATCGACCAACGCTTCAAAATCCTCTTTTTTACTTCTGTGATTGACATTTGCAACCCTTATTGCATACTGACCATTGAGCAAACCATAAGACGGCGCGGCAATGCCTTGCTCGTGCAGGCACATCAAAATTTCTTTATTCAAAGCATTCAAAGCCTCGTCAGAAAGCCCTTTTGGGTTGAATCGAAAGCACACAACATTCATCACAGGCTTTGCCAAAAGTTCTAAAAGGGGTTGATTTTCAACGAGTTGGGCAAGATAAAAGGCTTGTGCGACGTTCTGCCCAATGAGCCGACTGTATTTTTCAACGCCATGTTCTTTCAAAGACATCCACACTTTTAACGCTCTGAAACTGCGAGATAATTCCAAACCAAAATTGCCACGTGGTTCAATGCCACTTGCCAAACCGCGCTCATGATGCGCCAAATACGAAGCGGCTTGTGCAAAAGCCGCGCGGTGAATCGTCTCATCTCGTATTAAAACACAGCCGACATCATAGTTCATATACATCCATTTGTGCAAGTCAAAAGCTACGCTGTCTGCGGTTTCTATTGCCTTGAGGCGGGTATCAAAAGCAGCATCGAGTTTTGCTAAAGCACCGAATGCACCGTCCACATGAAACCACATGCCGTGTTCGTGCGCCAAATCTTGAAGTTTACTGAGGGGGTCAATTGCTCCAGTATTGACCGTTCCCACGTTACCAATGATGCAAAAAGGCACATTTCCAGCTTTTTTATCGTCTAAAATCGCTTTTTTCAAGGCATCGACATCTATTTGATAATCGGCATCAACAGGAATTTTTCTCAAATTATCGTTGCCAATGCCAATCACATCAGCGGCTTTAAACAAACAATTATGCGTTTCAGAGGAGCAATACATCGTCAATTGACCGCCAACAGAAGCGTTTCCAGTGGCTCGAATTTGAGCATCAAAATGATTTCTGGCGACAATAATAGCCGTAATATTCGCCAATGAGCCACCACTGACCAAAAGTCCGCTGCCCGTTTCGGGATAGCCAAACATCGTTTTTAACCACGTAATCACTTGTTTTTCAACGTATTGTCCTGCATGTTCACCTATTGTATTGTTCGGATTCATGCCCGAAGCAAGCATGTCGGACAACATACCCATCGCCGTACCACTGCCATTGACCCACGACCAAAAACGCGGGTGTACATTGCCCATATTGAAAGGCAGAACGTGCGTTTTGAAGTCTTCATAGACCTGTTCAGGTGGCGTCGGTAGAGTTGGTAACGGTTGATTTAGCGCAGATTTAGCCCCCTCAGTAATAGGTGTCCAAACAGGGCGATTTTTGACATTTTCAAGGTAATCGAGCATATCGTCAACCATATTGTGGGCGAGGTGACGGAGTGATGTCCAGTCTTGTGGGTCGAGTGTTTCCTCGTTTTGTAATTTATCTGAAAAATTCATAAATAATTGAATTTCAATATTTTAATAATAAAAATTTAATTTAATTTAAAAAGTTGGATAAAGGTGGGTTAAAATTAGAAAAACACCTTGTTCAGTTGGAAATTATTTCGAGTTTGCGTAATTTGCAACCATTATTAACTAAAATTATGGAAACCATGCCAATCACTTATGATATTCGCAACGATACACGCTTCAAGCAAGGTAGCCAAGAAGGCAAACTTGAAGGTAAACTTGAAGAAGCCACTATAAAATCACAGGAGTTTGTCATCAGCTTTTTAGAAAATGGTATGACTTCAATAGATTCGATTGCCAATTTGGTGAAAGTATCTGTCGAATTTGTCCAAAATACCCAAATTGGTTATGAAAAAGCGTTGGTTATGTTGCGAAACAAAAATCATTCAATCCAAAAAATAGCGGATGAAACGGGGCTGATGTTGGAAGTTGTTCAAGACCTCAAACGTAAGTAGGCAAAGGGCAATAAGCAAGAGGCAATGGGTTCATAATTTAGCAAAATCACCTCTTCACCCACTTCGGCATCTGCCAAACTGACCCTACAAGGAAATCCTGGGAATTCGTCAACGATCATTTTTTTTATGCCTTTTTCGGCTAATTCGGTTTCATTTAAATCAAAAAACTGCTCAAATTGCGTTTTTTTTAAAGCGAAAACTTGAAAACTATTTTCCATATTGTTCTTTTTTTTACGTTCGAAATGCATGAATTTTAATTATTTCCTGTTTGATTTTGAGCCATTTCTTTCCCTAAAATCAAGGTTTTTCGAGCAGAACCCCAATGATATTCCCCAATTTGCCCTTCTTTTCTGATAACGCGATGGCATGGAATTAGAAACCCAATGGGGTTTGCGCCAATCGCCGAACCGACGGCTTGTACCGCTTTTGGATTGTCAATAGCCTTTGCAATGGTTTGATAAGAAGCGACACTGCCTGACGGGATTTTGAGTAAGGCTTGCCATACTTTTATTTGAAAATTAGTCCCTTTTATGAGCAAATGAAACTTTCTATCGGCTGCCTGTTCGTCAAATATTTTTGAAATGACCCCCTCAGTATTTTGTTGATTTTCAACGAATTGAGCGTTTTTCCACTTGCTTTTCAACTCTTCCAAAGCGGCTTGTCTGTCGTCATTATTTATAAAAGTCAAACTGCAAATACCGCGTTGCGTCGTCGCTAAAAGACATTCGCCAAGTGGTGTTTGATGCACACCGTATTCAATTTTGATGCCTTCTCCATTGGTTTTATATTCTTGTGGTGTGACGGCTTCGAGCGTTACAAAGAGGTCATAAACCCGCGATTGGCTTGACAAACCGACGATATTGGCAGCTTCAATCACGTTTGCCGTTTCAGACAGCTTCGTTTTCAGATATTCAGTTGTCAAAAATTGAAGAAACTTTTTAGGACTGATACCTGCCCATTCCGTAAAAATCCGTTGAAAATGAAAAGGACTCAAATGCACTTGCCGCGCCAGGTCGTCTAAATCAGGTTGATGATTAATATTTTTTGATAAAAACTGGATCGCTTGTTCGATGCGTTGATAATTGATATTTTGCTCCATGTCTTTTTTTGATACAAAAGTAGGGAGATAGGGATGAGGTGACAACCCGAATCTTGCGGATTTGATGTTAATATCAGAAGTAAATTTTTGTGTATTATTGTGCCTCAGATTAGGGAAAATCTAATCCTTTCTTAATCATTGAGCGAAAATTTAAAAGTAATTGAAATAGTAATAAAGCTGAAAAGTATGAATAAATTATTAGCTCTGTATTGTTTTTTATTGTATTATTTTCTGATTTCATGCAATTCAAAAGAAGATAAAATAGCAAAAATGGTAGATAGTGATAGCCCAAAAGATGATTACATACTTTTGGATTCGTTAAAAATAAATGAGCGAGAAACACTTTATTCTTTCATTTGTAGTGATTTTTTAGGCGGCGGAGAAAAAGTTTATATCTCAGTTTCAGACAATGTTTGTAATATTTCAAAAGATAAGATTTTGGCAGAAGGAAATTCAATTGGTGGTTTTTCAGATAGAAATGATAACATTATTTACCTTTTTGGATTTGAGAAGCCGTTAGTAGTTGATAATTTTTCAAGATTTCATTTTGAAATTCGAGACTTAAGTGAGGACAAAATATTAGCTGAATACAGAAAAAAGAATATTAAAAGAGTCCATCAAGATAAGTTGTGTAACTGAATTGAAAACCATTAAAGTAATTACTTTTTTATTTCAAATCTCACTCCTCAGTATTCCATTCATTTTTTATATATTTTCTTAATTTTGAGCCTTTCAGAAATATTCAATAAGCAATCAACATTAATCAATCGAAAATGACTGACGCATATATATACGACGCTATAAGAACGCCACGTGGCAAGGGCAAATCATCGGGTTCACTGCATGAAGTTCGTGCGATTGACCTTTTGGGCGATGTTTTAAAGGAATTGCAACGCCGAAACGACCTTGATACGTCGCAAGTTGATGACGGCATCTTTGGCTGCGTGACGGCTATGGACGATCAAGGCGGCAATATTGGCAAAGCGGCGTTGTTGTTTGCCGATTGGCACGAGACGGTGGGCGGTATGCAAATCAACCGTTTTTGCTGTTCGGGTTTGGAAGCGGTCAATTTGGCGGCTATGAAAATTCGTTCTGGTCTTGAAGACTTGATTGTGGCGGGTGGTGTTGAAAGCATGAGCCGTGTGCCGATGCACTCTGACGACGGCCCGATGCTTTTTGACCCCGATGTGGTGGGGAAAATCAACTATTTGCCACAAGGCGTGGCAGCTGATTTGATAGCCACAATTGAGGGTTTTAGCCGCGAAGAACTCGATGCTTATGCCTTGCAATCGCATCAAAGAGCGACTTTTGCGACTCAAAATGGTTATTTTGATAAATCAATTGTGCCCATTCGTGATTGGGTCGGTTTAATCATTTTGGACAAAGACGAACATGTGCGCCCTGATTGTTCTACGGAGGCTTTGGCTGCTTTGAAACCAGCTTTTTCGGGCATGGGTGAAATGGGTTTTGATGCGATGGCGCAAAAAAAGTACCCCTCAGTAGAATATATTCGGCACGTGCATACGGCTGGTAATTCGTCGGGTATTGTGGACGGTGCTGCGGCTGTTTTGGTTGGTAGTTTGGAAAAAGGACAGGAACTCGGCTTGACTCCTCGTGCGCGGGTTGTTGCGACCTCAACCGTTAGCGGTGAGCCGACGATTATGTTATTAGGTCATAGTGCAGCTGCAAAAAAAGTATTGAAAAAAGCAGGTTTGACACCCAAAGACATCGATTTATGGGAAGTTAATGAGGCTTTTGCTTCAGTTGTTCTAAAATTTCAAAGAGATATGGCGATTGATGATACCATTTTAAACGTCAATGGCGGTGCGATTGCACTTGGTCACCCGTTAGGAGCGTCGGGAGCGATGCTACTCGGAACGGTGCTTGATGAATTGGAACGCCGTGGACTTAAACGCGCTTTGATTGCTTTGGGTGGAGGCGCAGGTTTGGGTGTTGCAACGATTATTGAACGTCTTTGAAACATTCACTTTGACAATCAGTAAGATGTTACAAAACAGAACGATATGTCTAAGAATAAAAAAAATACAACCGTTTCTAAAACGCTAACAAAGTCAACAGTATCCATACCATCAAAAACAGCTATCAAAACCTCATTTTTCAAGGAAAATGTTTTGATTTTAATTGTTTTGAGTGTTTTAACATTTGCTCTTTACGCATCAACTGTCCGTTTTGACTACGCTTTGGACGATACGATGGTTATCACGGGTAACAAATTTACACAACGGGGCTTTGATGGTATAGGCGATATTTTTCGCTATGAAAGTTTTCGGGGTTATTTTGGTGAGCAAAAAAACTTGCTCGAAGGCGACCGTTATAGACCCCTCAGTATAGCGACCTTTGCGGCAGAGGTTGGTATATTCGGCAAAGGCAATAAGGCGGCAGGGCATTTTATCAATATTTTGCTCTATGTTTTGACGGCTATTTTGCTGTATCGGGTTTTACTTTTTATGTTTCCCAAAAAAGAAAAAAGTGAATCTAAATACGCCGCTTTTTTCTCTGTTCCTTTTATTGCAACGGCTTTGTTTATCGCTCATCCGCTACACGTTGAGGTGGTGGCAAATATCAAAGGACGTGACGAAATTCTCTGTTTGTTGGGAGAGTTGGGAACGCTTTATTTTACGTTTCGATATTTGAGTGATAAAAATTCTAAATATTTAATCGCTTCATTTGCAGCATTTTTAGTCGGTATTTTTTCAAAAGAAAGTGCCATTACCTTTTTGGCAATTGTGCCTTTGACGGCTCATTTTTTTACAAAGGCGACTTTTGGTGAAAAGATAAAAGTGACTTTGCCCATTATTATTGGCACTTTATTTTACTTAATGATGCGGGTCAACGCCATCGGTTATTTACTTGATAACAAGGAAATAACGGACTTGATGAACAATCCGTTTTATGGCATGTCCTTGGCAGACCGTTTGGCGACGGTTTTCTATACCTTATTATTATACCTGAAACTGCACATCTTTCCGCATCCATTGACGCATGATTATTATCCGTTCCAAATACCCAAAATGAGTTGGTCGGATTGGCAATCGCTGCTGTCTTTGGCGTTACACTTGGGTTTGGTGGCTGTTATACTGAGGGGGTGGAAAAAGCGGACAGTTTGGGCTTACACTGCGTCATTTTATATCATCACTTTGAGCATCGTTTCCAACCTCGTTGTGTCGGTTGGTACGTTTATGAATGAGCGTTTTGTGTATCATGCTTCGCTCGGTTTTTGTATTGCTGCCGCTTATTTATTGATGGTTGTTTTGGATAAAAATAAGAATAACAATAAAAATGTGCTTGGTTTAGGCATTGCTGCCTTACTTGTCGTTGGTTTTTCGATAAAGACACTCATGCGTGTGCCAGACTGGTATAGTGGCGCAACGCTCAATGCCGCTGCTATAAAATACTCGCCAAACAGTGCGCGTGCGAACTGTTTTTATGCTATTTCAATATGGGAAGACAAGTTTTTGAAATTACCTCCCACCGCAACAAATGAGCAAAAAAAGGTACTTTTAGATGAAATGAAGCCTTATTTTGACCGTTCTCTTCAAATTTTACCGAAGTACAGTGCCGCCTTGAAAATGTGGGCAGGGATGGCGGGAGAGTATCATAAATTGGATAATAATCTCGATAATTTGCTTGCAGCCTTTGAGCGTGTCAATCGGTCAGGCGTTTATGAGCCATTTACGATTCAATATTTAACGTATATCAATGGCAAAGTTGGCACAAAGGCAGAAGGCGAAAAACTACAAGCGTTTTATAGTTCTATGTTAGCATTTTTCAAGCAAAATTTTGCGGCGACGGTTTTGCCGAGCGAATATCAGAAATTGTTGGATGGGATTCAAGGACGAATGCCGAGTTTAATGTGAAAACGCACATTTACGAAATTTTAAAAACTAAACCCTTAGAAAAAACGTTTTGAAATTTGTAAGTTTGTCAACTTTTAAAGAATTTACACATCAATTCACATTTTCAGAAGCAGAGATTTACAAACCCAACATTTTACAAACAATTCTCATTCTGGCTTTGTCTGTTCCACGCAATCAGCTTAAAGTCTTTCTGAACAAAAAATACTATATAACAATATGAATGTTACGGCATCCTACGTACCTACGAAACCTAAATACGATTTTGAGAGCATTGTTGGTGACCCTATCGGTGTAAAAATGTACACCTTGAAGAATGGTTTGAAGCTGTTTATGTCTATCAATAAAAACGAACCACGCATTCATACGAATATTGCAGTCCGTGCAGGCTCAAAACAAGACCCTGCCGAAACAACAGGTTTGGCGCACTACTTGGAACATATGATGTTCAAAGGAACGAACCAAATCGGGTCATTAGACTGGGAAAATGAGCGTCTTTTGTTGAAAAAAATAGCTGATTTATACGAACAACACAAAGCCGAAACCGACCCCTCCGTACGCAAGACGTTGTATGCCCAAATTGACTCGGTTTCAAATCTGGCAGCCAAATTTGTTGCGGCAAACGAATATGATAAACTCGTTGCCTCACTCGGTGCGAAGGGAACGAATGCCAGCACATGGCATGAACACACCATTTACGTCAATGACATCCCATCAAATTCGTTGGAGCGTTGGCTTGAATTAGAAGCAGAACGCTTCAAAATGGTCGCTTTGCGCTTGTTTCATACAGAATTAGAGACTGTTTTTGAAGAATTTAATATTGGTCAAGACAATGACGGGCGGAAAGTGTATCAAGCACTTTTGTCAACCTTGTTTCCTTCACATCCTTACGGCACGCAAACGACGATAGGCAAAGGTGAACATCTGAAAAGCCCTTCGCACTACAATATTTTGAAATATTTTGAGACCTATTATGTCTCCAATAATATGGCTATTGTCTTGTCTGGCGACCTCGACCCCGACGAAACAGTAGCTCTGGTTGAAAAAGCATTTGGACACTATCAATCGAAAGAAGTGCCGCCCTTCTCGTTTGAAGAGCAGCCGATACTGAGGGGTGTCCAAAAACGGGAAGTTGTCGGTCATCAAGCGGCTTATGTGCAGTTGGCTTGGCGATTGAATGGCGCAAAATCAAGAGATGCGGACTTATCGAGTATGATTTTTTCGATGCTCTACAATCGTCAAGCGGGTTTGATTGACCTCGATTTGGTGCAACAACAAAAGGTTTTGGAAGCGTCTGCGGGTGTGATGAATTTGACGGATTATGCGAGTTTTATCCTGTATGGTCGTCCACGCGAAGGTCAAACTTTGGAAGAAGTTGAACAGTTATTGATAGCGCAAGTCAACCGCATAAAAAAAGGTGATTTTCCCGATTGGTTGATGGCTGCTGTTGTGAAAGATTATAAATATTCAATAACCAAAAGTTTTGAAAACAATGCCCCAAGAGTGACTGCGATAGCCGATGCTTTTATAAAAGACATCAATTGGGCTGATTATATCGGACGGCTTGAACGCATAAAAGCCTTAACGAAAGAACAAATTGTCGCGTTTGCCAATCAATATTTGAATGATAATTATGTTGTTGTCTATAAAAGAACGGGAACCGACCCCTCAGTATTGAAGGTCGAAAAACCGACCATTACACCTGTAACACTCAATCGAAAAGACAAATCGGCATTTGCAACAGAGTTTTTGAAACAAGCAAGCCCAAGCCTTTCGCCTGAATTTATTGATTATAAAAAGGCAATTTCAACCATAACATTGAAAAATGGCTTGAAGCTCGATTATATCAAAAACCAGACAAATGAAACTTTTTCCTTGTATTATATCCTTGAAATGGGCAAAAATGCGGACAAATTGCTTGCCCTTGCTGTCAATTATTTGCCTTTTTTGGGAACAGATAGATACACAGCCGCAGAACTTCAACAGGAGTTTTACAAATTAGGTTTGTCGTTTGATGTTCTTTCAAACGATGACCGCAGCTATGTGACATTAAGCGGTTTAGAGGAGTCATTTACTGAGGGGGTCAAATTGTTTGAACACATTTTGAAAAAAGTCAAAGGCGATGATAAAGCCTTGAAAAATATGGTTGCAGATATTCTGGCGAAGCGCGGAAATGACAAAAAAGACAAGCGCATTATCCTACGCAACGCCATGTCGAGCTATGCTAAATATGGTAAAATTTCACCTTTTACTGATGCTTTGACTGAGCAAGAACTCAACACATTGACAAGCCTTGAGTTGGTAGAAAAAATCAAAAATTTGTCTAATTTTGAACACCGTATTTTTTATTATGGCACAAAGGAACAAGCAGAGGTGGCTCAAATATTGGAAGCTGAACACGATATTTCAAGCACCTTGAAGCCCATTTTTGCACCAAAAGAATACCTTGAATTGCCAATGGAGCATCATAAAGTGCTGTTTGTTCATTTCCCAATGGTGCAATCGGAGATTTTGATGGTTTCGAAAGGGACTCCTCAGTATTCCGTAGATGAACAGATTATGTCCACGTTTTACAATAATTACTTCGGTTCAGGCTTGTCGAGCATTGTTTTTCAAGAAATCCGTGAAGCCCGCGCATTGGCTTATTCTGCCAATGCTTTTTATGGAACTCCTTCAAAACAAAATCGCGGGCACTACTTGAATGCTTATGTTGGCACACAACCCGATAAGTTGAAAGAAGCGATTTCAGCGATGCACGATATCATTGATAATATGCCTTTAAGTGAAACGCAAATAGAGCAAGCCCGTCAATCGGTACTAAAAACCATTGAAAGTGAACGGGTTACGCGTGCCAATGTCTATTGGACGTATCGAAACAATAAGGACAGAGGTATCGAAAAAGACGTGCGCCAAGACATTTACGAAGCGATTTCAAGGGCAACAATAGAAGATTTACAAGCGTTTCAACAAAAATATGTCAAAGGACGACACTATACTTTTTTGGTTTTAGGCGACCGTTCAAAGATGGATTTTGATTATTTGACATCAATAGGAGAAGTGCAGGAGTTGAGTTTGGAAGAGGTGTTTGGGTATTGATTTCAAGTTTATAATTAATTGATTATCAGTGTTTTGTATAAAAAAAAATAAGCCTTGCAACGGTTGTGTTTGCAAGGCTTATTTTTTATCCTCTCAAAGTCTCCAAAAACGCCCTTACAGCCGTAAAAGACACCGTTTTACTCATAAAAAATGCTTGTGCCGCTATCATTTCGGCTTCATTCGCGCCCAAATGATTGAGTATATTCGTCAAGTGCATTTTCATGTGTCCGCGTTGAATTCCTGTTGTTACGAGTGAGCGCACGGCTGCAAAATTCTGTGCCAAACCGACTACCGCTATCACTTGCATTAATTCTGCTGCTGATGGGTTTCCCAAAATATCAAGGCTCAAACGAGCCAAAGGATGCAGCGAAGTCAAACCGCCCACTGTACCCAAAGCCAAAGGCATATCTATCCAAAAGCGAAAACGTCCGTTTTCAATCGTACAATCTGACAAGCTGCGGTACTGACCATCACGGGCTGCAAAAGCATGAGCGCAAGCTTCGATGGCGCGGAAATCATTGGCAGTTGCCAACACAACGGAGTCAATGCCGTTCATAATCCCCTTGTTGTGCGTCACGGCTCGATAAGGGTCAATGCGCGCGATGCGGACAGCACGACGAAATTTTTCGGCATAAAAAGCCGCTTCTTCGTGGTGAAAATCCTTGATGTCGCACTCAACCCAAGCCCGAACAACACAATTTGGGGTAAAATTGGACAAAATGCACATGACTATGACGGGTTCAATACCTGTCTTTTCTGCCAAAAACCATTCAAGTGTTTGTCCAAACTGCTCTAAAACAGAGTTTATGAAGTTGGCACCCATCGAGTTACACGTCTCAAAAGTGCAGCGTAGTTGATAATAATCGGCTTCTTCTGCCGTAAAATCTATCAGTTCAATGTCCAAAATGCCGCCGCCACGTTGCGTCATATTGGCTGTAAGTCCTTCGGTTTCAGTGATTAATATCTTTTTGACATCCTCAAAGCCCCCCCTCAGTATATCGCCCTCACCAGACCATGTGAAATGCACTTGACCAACCTTAACTGTTCCCAAAACCTCTGTATGAAAGCCGCCACGTTCTTTCCAATACTTTGCACCGCTTGCAGCTGCCGCAACGACTGAACTTTCCTCAATGACCATCGGCACAGCATACACCTTATTATTAATAACGAAATTGGGCGCAATGCCATAAGGCATCGGAAAATTGGCAATGGTATTTTCAGAAAAACCGTCGAAAATGCGTTGTAATTCAGCATCGGGTAGTTGAAAAGTTGTTAAAAAACTTAAATCTCCTCCCTTTCCGACAGCATCGGGATTTCGTTCCTCAACAGTATTTTCCTCATTTTGGATAAAATTTTGAGCTAACCAGTCAATTTTTTGCTGCTTTGTTAGTTTAGAGAAACTGTTTATCGTTTTGTTCATTAAAAATTACTGATTTAAACAGAATATAAAGATTCGGCTATTTGAATAATTGATGTGAGAATTTATATCACTTCGTTCATAAGGTATAGTGAAAAAATAAAATACCAAACTATGTTTTGCAAAGCTATTGAAAATCAAGGTTTTGCAAATTCATCATTTATCATTTATAATTCATCATTTCCTAACGCATAGATACTACTCTAAAATCACCTTTTTTGCTTTTGGATAAATGACTTTATAATCAAATTTCACTTTTTTCTCTTTGCCCGCAGGTACATCGAGTTTCCACGTTAATTTGCCAGTCGTCGCCTCTACAACAGCATCGCCCGTTTGTGGTTCAATTTCAATCTCTTTTGTTGTCGAAATCGGGATTTGGTCTTCGACGGTGATACTGAGGGGTTGCCCACGTTTGTTGCGGACGGTGGTTTCAAAAGCTCGGCTGTCTGTCCGCTTATCGCTAAGGAATCTTGTTTTTGTAAAGTCTTTCAATTTAGTCCGAGTCACCACCACGTTTTTATCCCGTCCGAGCGAAATATTGAGCGTATCGTCAGTTGTCAAGGTATTTAATACGGTTTTACCCATAAAAGTGCCTTCAAAAAACAAATTCGCTTCGCCACTCAATAGGTTGTATTGTTCCCAATCCACAATTTGAGCCGTCAAAAAAGCATCTTTGTCGAGTTTTGGTGCGACGAAATATTGATACATCGCAGGTAGTTCCAAGTCTTTAATTTCAACCGTTTGCGGTTTGTTATCGCTCAAAATAGAGTAAGGTTGCGTGATTTCATAACTGACGGTTGTAGGATTGACGACTTCATCGGTTTCGGGTGCATCGGCATTCATATTATAGCTTTTAGGGGTTCCTGCTTGAACACCCGCCGTTCTGCCTTTCAATAATTGTGAAATACTTTTCTTTCTTGTACCATATCCGACAACAACCACTTCGCTCAATGCCTGTGCATCTTCCTGTAATGATATATTTAAATTATTACTTGAAATAGCGACTTCTTTTGAGTTATAACCTATAGAACTTATCACTAAAACATTACCCGAGGGTGGTAAAGTCAAAGAAAATTTGCCGTCCATATCTGTTACAGTGCCAATCGAAGTACCTTTTATGATTATAGTTACACCAGGAAGCGGCTCTCCGTTATCAGAAATAATACCCGAAACTTGTGTTATGGTCGGATTTCGCCTAAAATTAGGTGAAACGGATTCATACGAGGCATAACTTTGAGGAATAGAAACAGGTTGATAAAACCCCAGTTTCCAAGGCTCAAGCTCTGGTTTTACGCCACTTTCCATCGGATTTCCAGATGAAAGGGTCAGTTTCACGTCTTTCCATTCCTCGCCTGTGGCTTGTTGCACATTGGCTTTCATCTGCATACTGAGGGGTGTCGCAATGTCTTTTACGCGAAGGTCATAAGTCGGTATCCAACCCGCATAAGGCACGACGTAGCTGAGGTAAAACTTAGCAGATGCGGCTGTTTTGGCATCTACAACGACGACGATTTCACTTGTAATGGTGTTTTTATGGGCATTCATTTCTTGAAGCTGAGAAGAGACACGCCCGATATTCAATTTGAGTTTTGTAAGGTCTTTTTGAATATCAAATTTTTTATTTAAAATTTCAGATAGTCTAACACGTTGATAATCAGCTGTTTGTTTTAAGTCGTCTAATTTCAAAGCAGAATTTTGAACGCCCAATATTTGTACTTGATTGCGTTGCAAAAATGTTTCTTCTTGTTGTAAAACAGAGAGTTTATTGTTTTCAAGAGCCACACGGTCTTGCAAAACATCGAGTTGTTCTTGAAGGTCGGCAATGGTATCACGTTTCGTAGCAGATTCTAAAAAATTGGTGCGTGGGGTGACGGAAAGGACAGTGAAATCACCTTCGCCACGTACTTGAACGCTGCGTGTGTCGAGGTTGGGTGTTAAGCCTTTAAAAACCAATTCAGTCCTGCCGATACTGAGGGGGGTATTTGCGGTGCGTGTCACTTGTGCGCCCGTGAAAAAGACGGTGACACGTTCGATATTTGAGTTCAAAATTTTAGGTTGTGCCTTAAGACTATGACCTAAAAAAGATAGTGTGATGAGGAAGAATTGTCTCTTCATAATGCTGAGATATTTAATTTTTTACAAAATTAGAAAATACTTTGAGAAAGATGAAATATGAGAGATGAAGTATGAAAGATGAAATATGAATGATGAAATTACAGGATGGCTTTGCATTTTAATGAGGTGTTGGAAGAAAAATACTGAGGGGTATCGCAATGTGACTTTTTAAGTGTTTGATTGACAATGTTTTATACTTTGGCTTTTTATTTTTGTTTTAAAAGTGAAATTATTTTAAAAAATTGTTTTAAATTATTTGACAATTTAAACCAAATTGTTTTACCTTTGCCTCAACATCAGAGAGCAAGCAGATGCTTTTTATTTTTGAACTTTTAACATAAAAAAGAGCGTCATGAATAACATAACACACATTCTTAAACGCAGCACGGCTTACTGTCGTGAACATTGGTTCAAGCTCAGTTTACTGACGTTAATACTCGTTTTTTTATATAAAAAAGAATTAAGCGTCAACTTGAAAATTGGCTCAAAAGAACTTAAAAAAGAAATAAAGGACAACAAAATTACAATCGCCGCGAACAATCCGACCGAAGAGATACCCCTCAGTATATTTAGTTCTGGGGGCACTTTTCGTCGAAAAACGGAGGAAATGCCTACAATTGAAGAAACGACTAAGATTGCCTACATGAAAAGATTTGCTCAGGTAGCGGTTGCAGAACGTCGGAAATACGGCATTCCTGCGAGTATTATTTTAGCCAATGCTTTACGGCAAAGTTATGCGGGGCAACGTGATTTTTCAAGCCGTTCTAACAACCATTTTGGCTTGCCTTGTACGGTTGATTGGGTGGGTGCTGGCGACAAATATGGTGAGGAATGTTTGCGCCGATACGAGAGTGCATGGGCCAGTTTCCGTGACCACAGCAATGTATTAAATTCTGGGAAATTCGCTAATTTGAAACAATTTGGTGACAAGGATTATAAGGCGTGGGCAAAGGGTTTGCAAGACAATGGTTATCCATCAAATAGTGCACACTTAGCAGATGATTTGATAAAAATTATAGACACCTATCGGCTTTATCAGTTGGATAAGATGTAGAGTGGTTAATGGTAAAACTAATCACTAAAAACCAATAACCAATCACTTATAAAGAGATATTGATTTGTTCTGGGAATTAATAAATATGCTGTTTTTTTGATGAGGGGCTGCCGTGAGCAGCCCTTTTTTATGCCAATAGGCCCCCTCAGTATAAGCAACGATTGGAGGTTTTGTGCCTCTATTTTTTACGGAAAGTCTTTTTTTTCTGTCCTTTTCTCAGATTATTCCACTTTGTTAATTGAACATCAGAGAGTAAATCTCGAAACTTTGTCTCTCTTTCCCGACGAATGGTTTCAAGATGCGCTGTTCGAGTACGCATATTGAGCGTGTTATCCTCTTGAAGCAAAACCCTCTGAGTTACAAAACGGTCGTTGAGCGTATCCAAGCTGTGTTTTTGCTGTTCTGTCAGATTTAATTGTTTAAGCATTTTAGTCTGCTTTTTCTCAAACCTATCGAGCCATGAATTGGTTTGGGGCGCAGTAAAATCAGATTGAGTTTCTTCAATTGCCGTATTTGGGACGTTTTGTTGTGCAAAAGCCTGTAAATTTACTGCTGACAGACAGATTGAAAAGATAAGTGATTTCATTATATTTATATATCTATTATCTAAAATGGATTTTTTTTTTAAATACTCCTTAAATGTACGAAAAATTTAGAAAGCTAACAACTATATACTCTTTAGAAAATGGTTTGCCTAAAATGAGCTTTCTAAATGTATGTAAAACAACGTTTTATATTTTTCATTTTACTCTTTTCATTTTTCATTTAGTATAATTTTCCCTACCGCGTCTTTGTACCATTCACAAAAAGGATTTTAAAACCCCAATTAATGACTTTTGATTTATATGTTTCGGGGTCAGAAGTGTGTGCGATATCAGGGTTTAATTTGGCTTCTACTTCGTAAAAATCGTTTTTATACAGTGGTAATTGAACATAAGGGCGAATACTCATCGCCATAGCATCGTTCATATTGAATTCAAAGTTTAGATAAATATGGTTAGAAAGTCCACTTTGTGAAACCCATTCTTCTTTAATTCTGTCTGAGGATTTCTCTTTTTTTATTATCAAATGATTCCAATCAATGGAAGCCCCAATGCCAATCCAGTTATAAAAAAACTCAGTGCCGAGGCAAAATGTTTGACTTTTGTAATAAATGTTATTTTTATATTCAGTATTGTCACTTGCTAATACACGATCATTTATTTGGTTGAACTTATTAATCCAATTAAATTCAAAACTAACAGAGGGAATGCGGTAGCGGATTCCGAGATCAACACCATGCAAAAATGTTAGAGATGACATGGGTTTTAGAAGTGTGGGGTTTCGGGCATTATAACGGTCAATAATATTGTTAAACACTCTACCGTCGTTATTTTGAGAATAGGCATAACCAACAAATGCATTTATTTGAGCTTGTATTGTCCAAGTATTTAACATGAGCAATAAGCCCAAACCCCATGTTAGTCTCTTTTTTTTTATAGAATATACGATGTCATCTATCATAGTGCAGTCTTATTGAGCATGTTGAAAAATATATTAAGCACAAAAATAAGAATTGACAGTCAATTTTTTTGTAAATATTTTGTTTTTAACGTTTTTGTTGTTTTTATTTAAGTCCAAACAAATCTGAGGTTAACTCAATATTTGTACTTTCCAATAGGATTATTGAATCTGTAAAAGTTGAAAAAACTTTTTTTACAGCAATAATTTGATATAAAAACTATAACTTTGAACTTCAAACAATCTAAGTTCGCTTTTGTTTTTTAGTGATAAAAATAAAAACTAATGTAAAATCGTTTGAAAAACAGCTTTTTTAGTACAAATCTATAATTATTTTTTTTACCTAATATTATTGTATAAATCACTATGAAACAAAGACGATTTTTCAAGTCGCCCACTATAAATTGGGTATTTATGTTATCTGGTGTTGCTTTATTGACCATGTCATCTTGTGGGATATTCAACCGTGGTAGCAGTCAATCAAAAACGGCACAAAATAAAGTACCAACATCTTACAACAAGACTGGTACGCCGCCGATGTCAAATCAAGAAGCCCGAATGGGCTATATCGAACGTTTTAAACGTATCGCCATCAGCGAAATGGAGCGAACAGGTGTTCCTGCGAGTATCAAATTGGCTCAGGGCTTACTTGAATCTGATGCAGGACGCAGTACACTTTCTGCCAATTACAATAATCATTTTGGCATAAAATGTCATTCTACATGGACAGGTGAACGCTTCTATAAAGAGGATGATGATATTGACCCGTTGACGGGGCAATTGATTAAATCCTGTTTTAGAGCTTACAGAAACGCTGATGAGTCTTTTATCGCACATTCTGAATTTTTGCGCGACCCAGCAAAAGTGAATCGTTATGGTGCGTTATTCCAATTGCAACGGAATGATTATGTCGGTTGGGCTCAAGGACTGCAACGTTCAGGTTATGCTACGGCTCAAGACTATTCAGACAAATTGATTAAACTGATTCAGGATTATCAATTGGCACAATATGATAATCTTTCCTTGAGAGATGTTGCGACTAACATTAATAATAGTGGGAATGGGGGTGTCAGACCCAATGATGATTTTCCTGTATCGGGTTTACCTTCGGGCAATACGAACCAACCAACGACGACCACTAACCCCAATACTTCTTGGCTGCCAGGTTGGGAAAATGCAAAACCGCAACAGCCTACTTATACACCTGCAGATACTGAGGGGGAGCGTAATAACGTCAAATATGCCCGTGCTTTCAATCAAATGACCCCTTATGAGTTGGCAGGTAAATACGGCGTGAGTATTGCCAATATTCAAACCTATAATGAGGAATTGCCTGACCCACGCACTCCTTTAGCTGAAGGTACAGTCATTTATTTGCAGAAAAAACGTAACTACTGGCGTGGTGGAGAAAAATCATATAAGGTCAGAGACTGCGAAACGATGTATGATATTTCTCAAAAATTTGGTATCAAA
>JANLQI010000098.1:0-1962 GCA_031367705.1 Saprospiraceae bacterium
CAACACAGTATAATTTTGCTAAGGCTTTGCGGGTTGTAACATAAGGCTCTTTCCTTTTACTTTGTGCTTGATACCTAATCCAAGCTATTATTCCTACGAAAAATATAAATATCCACTTGATGGATTCCCAGTCATATTTGTTTGTTTTTTTCTCCATTTTCTTTGTATAGTTAAATACTTCACGATGTAAGTTATCGTACACGTATACGCCAGAAGTATATCAAAGTTACAATGGTGTATTCTTTTTGTCTTTATTCCCCAAAAATGGTATTTTCCTCGTATTCTTTGACGTATACGACGTATATCTGCGGAATACGTGCGTATTTAAGACGTATACCTCATATACGTCACTGTATTGAGGTATACGTTGAAATAGGACAAGACACTAGGACAAGACAACCACAAATTAAGTCATTACAAACATAACGGTAATTATTGATGACTTTTAGAAAAATAGCTTTTTTAAAAAGATATTTAGTCTGTTTTTAATGAAACTTCATATTCAATAATTATTAAATCTCAAAATGCTCATAAACTTTCCATTGAGAACCCGTTGGCGTTGGTTTCTGGTCGTTCCATTTTTGTAAAGTACACCATTCGGCTTTGCGGTCGAGTAGCTCTTTGTAAAGCTGTTCGATATCTTGATAATGCAGCATTTTACGCGACTTTTCGGCGGTTTCAGGTATTTCTGAAAGGGCTTTTCCGATAAATGCCAAACTGTTTTCTATAATATCTTTTCCCATTTCAGCAGTCGCTTCGGCGGCATCTTCACCTTGTGCAAACCTGCCCATACTGAGGGGGTCATTCATTCGATTAATGGCGGATAAATCAATGGTATCGGGACGCAGATACAGCGATTGTGAAATTTCATATTTGCCCGCATGGTCGCCTTCGTAAAGCCCTTCGACGAGTTCGGGGTCTGAATAAACCAGCACTTTCATGCCCGAAAAGGCTTCAAAAATACGCGCAGCCAACCTAAAATCACGCTGATTGCCGCCCGAATGACCCGAAATAACAATAGTCGTTTTAAAGCCTGCATTATAAAAAGAACGCAATTGATACATAAAAAAATGAAGCATTACATGAGGCGGCATACCTGTCATCAAGGTAGGTCGCTCGCCCAAAACATCGGCTAACCACAGGGCATGATAACCCGATTCGTGGATTTGATACGCCAACGTTGGCGCAACAATGCCCCCAAACCGATGAGCCGATTCATCGCAGAGGTAATCGGCTTTATAGGTATCGAGTCCAAATGTCGAGATATGTCCGTGGGGTTCACAGATACCCAGCGGTAGATAGACGATGGATTGCTGCCTTTGTCTTTCTAAAAATTCATCGGGAAACAGGTCTGCCCAGCGTGTTTTTATAGTCATCTTGTTTTGTTTTTTAAAATAGAGACCTCTTCCGAAACAATCGGGATTTCGTACCTCAACAGAATTTTTTATGCTTTTTGGGCTTCGGCTTCGTTTGCCAAATCCAAATCGTTTTTCATCCAATATTTTTTTGTATAAAAATTGCGAATCCAGCGGTATTTTGTCTGCAATTCATAGAAAATGTCGTCCGATAAAGGCGTTTCATCAGCCGCTTCAATATTTTCCAAAGCAAATTTTTCGATGTGCATCGAACTAATCGCAGTGGTGACAGCAGGGTGTTTTAAGACAAATTTCAAGGCTAATTTTGCCAATGAACCCGCATGTTCGGGAATGAATGACCGCAACGCATTCACTCTTTCGATATACATAGAGCGTGGTACTTCTTCAAAAAAGGTCTTTCTAAAATCTTGGTCTTCAAACGCCATGTCTTCCGTCAAAAAGCCTGACAAACCGCCTTCGTCCATCACGCAACGGGCAATGACGGCGACATTGTACTGTTGACAAATCGGTATCACACAATCCAATGGCGTCGGGTCAAAAAGATTGAAAATCAACTGCACCGAGTCAATCAAACCCGACATAATCA
>JANLQI010000144.1:0-5330 GCA_031367705.1 Saprospiraceae bacterium
AAATAAAAATCAGTGAAAACCAGTCGAATCAGTCTAATCAGTGGTCAAAAAAACAAGAATCTAAAACATAAAAAAAATGAAAAAATACCTCTCACTAATCTTTTTAATTGCTTCATTGTCAATATCTTATGCTCAAACACAAACAGATATTCACAAAACCCTTGATGATATTATAAGTGCTGAAAGGCAACGCCACGAAGTCTTATACGACTTTGAAACATCTGGTGCGGGGCAAAATATAGATGTCAAATACCATCGTTTTGAGTGGAAAGTGGACCCCTCAGTACGGCGCATTTCAGGAGCTGTTACAACCTATTTTAAAGCCATCTCAACATTAACAGAAATCAGTTTTGACCTTGACGAAACGCTCAAAGTGGATAGTGTTATTCATCGCGGCGCAAAAGCCTCTTTTGCACAATTTGCAAGTGATAAAACATTGAAAATCAATACAAATGCAACCATTCAAGCGGGTGTACTCGACTCTGTTACGGTGTATTATGGTGGCGTACCGCCCAATACTGGCTTTGGTTCTTACAATCAACGTTTGCGAAATAGTACGACACCTGAAACATGGACACTCTCAGAACCTTATGGCGGCAGAGATTGGTGGCCTGGCAAAATGGACTTGTCGGATAAGATTGACTCGATTGATGTCATCGTCACGACACCCCCTCAGTATCGAGTCGCTTCCAACGGTTTATTGGTGCGTGAAATCCAATTAGATGCCAATAATAAACTATACCATTGGAAACATCGCTATCCGATTGCCAATTATTTGGTCTGTTTTGCCGTGACAAATTATACGCAATACATTGATAAAGCACCACTTTCAAGGGGCGATACCATGAATTTGCTCAATTATGTTTATCCTGAATCTTTAACTTCTTCGCAACAATGGAGTTGGAAATGCGGCAATGCCATGCTCCTTTATGACTCCCTTTTCATTGAATATCCTTTCAAAAAAGAGAAATATGGTCATGCTCAATTCGGTTGGGGCGGTGGTATGGAGCATCAAACCATGTCGTTTATGGTCAATATTACCGATGCTGGTTTAATGGCGCATGAATTGGCACATCAATGGTTTGGCGACCGTGTGACGTGCGGTTCATGGTCGGATATATGGCTCAATGAAAGTTTTGCGACCTATTTGACGGGTTTATATTATCAATATGTCGAACCTTTGTATTGGATAAATTGGCGAAAAGATGCCCTCGGCAGTGCAACAGCGGGAACAAGCGGTTCTGTTTTTTGTACAGATACAACAGACATAAATCGTATTTTTAATGGTTCTTTAAGCTACAACAAAGGGGCTTATGTGCTGCATACCTTGCGTTGGAAAGTAGGTGACACCGCTTTTTTCAAAGGTGTACGCAACTACCTCAATGACCCAACTTTGGCGTATGGATTTGCGAGAACAGCAGATTTGAAACGGCATATTGAAGCGGCAAGTGGTCAGGATTTGACAGAGTTTTTTAATGATTATTTTTATGGGCAAGGCTATCCAAGTTATACACTCGATGGATGTAATACTGGCGATATTCCAGGCGCATTTAAAGTTAGAATCAGACAAACTACTTCTCACACATCTGTTCCGCTATTTGAAATGCCTATTCCAGTAAAATTGATTAGTAAAAGTTTAGGAAAGGATACGACGATTGTTTTGAACATTACCAGTAATGATCAAACTTTTACGGTTCAACATAAACTGAATAGATTCATTGATAGTGTTGTTATCGATCCAGAATTCCAAATTTTATCAAAGAACAATAAAATCAATTGGAGTATTTGTACAGCTACACAAGAAATTGATAATCAATGGCTTACAACGGTTTCACCCAATCCAGTTTCTTCTGTTTTAACCTTTAATTTTCAAAATAATAAAACTGAAAAAGTAGATGTTCAGATTCTAAATGAAGTCGGGCAAATCGTTTTTTCTGAAAAAAGAAATATTCTTGTAGGTGAGAATAATGTGAGTGTCAATGTTCAAAAATTGCCAAGCGGCATTTACTTCTTGAAACTGTCTTCCAATGAGCGTTTGTCAAGTCAGAAGTTTGTTAAATTGTAGCGCATTGATTTAGTTTTATATTTTTGTCATTTGAGCGCAGCGAAAAAATCTGGATTTAAAATCTTTAAATGTTCAGATTTTTTCGCTGCGCTCAAATGACAAAAATAAAGTATTTTCTACTTAACCTTATCCCGCCTTTCCTTAAGCTCACGCCATGTCGTTAAAATAAAACCATTGTCTGTTATATATTTTTTCAATTCAGGTGACAACATAGCCAACAAATCACCACGTCTTGTCATTTCAGAATCTGAAATATGCTTAAAAACCTCTGTTGGGGCAGTGCAATGCATGATGACCATTGTAACACCTGCTTGCAATTGTTTGAAAGATTCAATGTATTGTTGCGTCGAGATTTGTTGCAACTCATTGTCAGTCAATGTTTTATCTTTTGGATATTTAAATCCATAACTCACATTGTGTAAATCGTCAAGAACAGGTAAACCCGCAGCCCAGAGCATATTGCCTACAGCCGTCGTTTGTTCAATATTCAAACCAGAACTGCTTGTTTCCTTCAAAATCATGGTGTTGTGTCCGCCTGGAAACATAACAGGTATCTTATTTTCCATGCCAAGTTTGATGTATTTTTCTAAAAATTCAGGTGTAGCAAACAGTGTTCCCATGTGTGAATCAAGGTGCGTTGGTTCAAAACCCATTGTTCTGGCTCTTTCCAATTGACTTTTAATTTCTTTCTCAACTTCTTCGGGTTTGGCGTGTGTTACCACGTCTTTTACGTTCCCCCACAATGCCCCCTCAGTATCCACCAAGCCTGCAACAGTCGGTTTGCCAGACAAAGGACCCCAGCGATAATCTTTCCATTCTGAAGTCAACGTCAAATGAAGCCCTGCATCGGTTTTAGGATGCTCTTTTAAATAATGTACAAAGCCTGAAACCCAACTACAAGGCATCATGACGCTCATTGATGTGGCAACGCCTTGCTCGGTCGCTTTGATGGCACCCATATTTGAGTCATATGACATACCCACGTCGTCAACATGCAAAATGATGACTTTTGCGCCCTTAGGAAAGCCTAATTTCTCTGCATAGGTCTGACAAAAAACGAATTCAGACACACAAATAAGGAAAAAAAGGAGGAATTGTTTTTTCATGTACTTTCACTTTTGACAGTTTAAATTTTTATAATTATTAAGCCATTTGAATTACCAAATTTTCGTCCGTTTAGCTTCTTCACGATACATTTTCGCACCGCTTTTAATACCAAACGCTTCATAAAATTCAGGCACATTGACAAAAGGACCATTGACGCGTTCTTTGGCGGGAGAATGAACATCTGTCATCAACTGCCTTGCCAAACGTTCTTTTGTGGCATGACCCATCCAACCGAGTGCATAACCCATAAAATAGCGTTGGAGTGGGGTATAACCCGCTATTTTCTCACCTTTTTTATACTGTTCAGTCTTTTTGAAAGCCCGTAATCCAAGGACAACGCCGCCTAAATCGGCAATATTTTCACCCAAAGTTGCTTCACCTCTGACGTGCATGGTGTCAACAGGTATAAATTCGTTGAATTGAGCAATCAACTTGTTGGCACGCTGAGCGAATTGAGCAGAATCTTCGGCTGTCCACCACATTTTCAAGTTGCCTTCGGCATCAAATTGCCGTCCTTGGTCGTCAAAACCATGCGTGATTTCATGTCCGATTGTTGACGCTGCGGCATAGCCATAAGCGACTGCATCGTCAACTTGGTCATCGGTAAAACCTGGAATCATAAAAATACTGGCGGGCATGACGATTTCATTGTTAGACGGGTTGTAGTACGCATTATATGTTTGCGGAGTCATATCCCATTCTGTGCGGTCAACTGGCTTGTTGAGTTTGTTCGCTTGATAGTTGAACCACCATTTATTGGCGTTCAAATTATTCCAAACATAACTACTACGGTCAATTGTCAGGGCACTAAAATCCTTCCATTTGTCAGGATAACCTATCTTTTTTGACACTTTTTTGAGTTTATCAAGAGCTTTTTCCTTGGTTTCAGCACTCATCCAGTCCAATTCTTTGATGTTTTCTGCAAAAGCCTCACGTATGGCTTCGGACATATCTTCGTACCGTTTTTTCGATTTTTGAGAAAAATATTCTTTCACAAAAAGCTGTCCCAAAGCATCTCCTAACTGTCCTTCTTGGGCATCAAGTACGCGTTTCCAACGGGGTTTTTGTTCCTTTTTACCTTCCAAGGTTTTACCAAAAAAATTGAAATGTTCTTCGTCAAAAGCTTTTGGCAAATAGCGAGAAAGTGAACTCACAAGGTTGAAGCGCAAATACGCCTTCCATTCGTCAAGGCTAAATTTTTTCAAACTGGCATCTAATTGTTTGAAAAATTCAGGTTGCCCAACAATGATTGTATCTGTTTTTAGGCCTGTTTTTACCAACAAATTTGCCCAATTTACTGAGGGGGTCATTTTTTGTAAATCATTGACACTCATTTTGTTATAATTGGCATGAGGGTCGCGCAAGGCTTCGATGGTGCGGTGTTTCTCTGCAAGGAAAGTCTCTAATTTGACGATTGAAGCGGCATTCTTTGCAGCGTTAGCCTCGCTGTCGCCCATGAGTTGCAGCATATTGGCAATGTGTTTCACATATTCTTTTCGGATATTGACATTGCGCTCATCTTTTTTGAAATAATAATCGCGTTCACCCAAACCCAAACCGCCTTGTGAAAAGTGCAATGTATTGACCGCACTATTTTTTTCGTCTTGATAAACATAAGCCCCGAACATCGGGCTGATTTGCAGAGTGTGCATCTCTGCAACCACATCCAACAAGCCGTTTATGTCTTTAATGGCTGCAATTTTATCAATTTCAGGTTGAATGGCGGTTAAACCAGTGCCTTCAATCGCTGCTGAATCCATGCCTGTTGACCAAAAATCACCAATTTTTTGTTCATTAGAGCCTTTGGCAGCATTTGCTTTTGCGGCATTTTCACTCACCACTTTCATTTTGTTGTAAATGTCATCATTCACCATTTTGCCAATACTCCAAGAGCTTTCACTCCCTGGAATCGGATGGTTTTTAATCCAACCACCGTTGGCGAAAAGGAAAAAATCATCGGCAGGATTGACCGCTGTGTCCACATTGGCAGCGACAACGTCTTTTGTCGTTGACTTTGAATTTTCGGTTTTACAAGCATTAAAAAATGCAAGGACAAAGAGTAAGTAAAGAAGCTTTTTCATTTTAATATTTGATTTCTGTTTGTTTGGAAATAAGGTATAGTAGACAGAAATTTGATTAGTTTTTGCTTTTTTTTTGC
>JANLQI010000148.1:0-13822 GCA_031367705.1 Saprospiraceae bacterium
ACGGAAATTGAATAGGTTTTCTATTTTTTGCAAAAAATAGAAAACCTATTCAATTTCCGTTTACTATACCTCTTGCAATATTATTGAAAGTCTGTCAAAATATTGCCCTGTTGTTTGATTTTATTTCAAAATCCTTCTGCATCATCGTCACTGCGATTATCTGCTGCGCCTTCTAATTTGCCGTCAGGGCGAAGTAAAATAGCTTCAATCAAACCAATATAAGGGCGATAAACGATGTTGTGTCCCAAACTTTTCAGCTTTTTAACGGTCAAATCTGTAAATGCCTCTTTCTCAACCATGACCACATCGGGCTGCCATTGGCTGTGAAAACGTTTGGCTTGTGTGGCATCTGTCATAGACATATTGAAGTCAATTACATTCGTAATGACTTGAAAAACAGAGGTTATGATAGTTGTACCGCCGGGCGTACCAACAACCATAAAGAGTTTCCCGTCCTTAGCAACGATGGTAGGGGTCATACTACTGAGGGGGCGTTTGTTGGCAACAATGGCATTGGCTTCGCCGCCTATCGCTCCATACATATTAGGCACGCCTGGTTTGACGCTGAAATCGTCCATTTCGTTATTCAACAAAAAACCTGCACCACCTACTACTGTTCGGCAGCCATAATTGTCATTCAAGGTCGTTGTGATACTCACAGCAGACCCCTCAGTATCCACGATACTCATGTGGGTTGTATTTTCTTTTTCAGGCTTTGGATTGCCCGCTTTTACGTCCTCGCTGCGGGTGGCTCGATTGGGCATATAATCCTTGAAACGATTGATAACGTAGGTTTTATCAATCAAACCAGACACAGGCACAGGATAAAAATCGGCATCACCCATGTGTTCTGCACGGTCAGCATACACGCGGCGTTCCGCTTCGACGAACAAATGAATCGCTTCGGCACTGTGAAAGCCGTAATTACTGAGGGGGTAATCTTCAACTATTCCGAGCAATTGCAACAAGGCAATGCCACCACTTGACGGAGGTGGCATCGTGATAATATCGTAGCCTCGATATTTGCCAACAAGGGGCTTACGCCAAGCGGCATCGTAGTTTTTTAAATCTGCTTTTGATATAAAACCATTGCCGCGCTGCATTTCAGCTACAATGAGGTCAGCCGTTTTACCTTCATAAAAACCGTCTCTGCCATTGTCTCTGATGCGTTCAAGGGTTTCAGCGAGTTCGGTTTGTCTTAAAACATCACCCGTATTCCAAGCAATAGAAGTGTCTTTTTTTACTAAAACAGTTGGTTTAGTACTATTTTTTATAAATTCTATTTTATTGCTGTTCAAACGATTGGCTTCTGATTCAGTAATGGCAAAACCATATTTGGCATAATCTATGGCAGGTTGTACGAGCGTTTTCCAATCTTTCAATTTTGAATATTTTAGGAACATTTTGTAACAACCATCAACTGTTCCTGGCACACCTGCTGCTAAAACCCCTTTTTGGCTTTTGCCTTCTATGACTTTTTTATTCGCATCTAAATACATATCTCGAGAGGCTTTTGAAGGCGCACGTTCTCTATAATCGAGTGTTGAAATCTCTTTGCCGTCGCCACTGCGATAAACCAAAAAGCCGCCACCGCCTAAATTTCCTGCTCTCGGATACACAACGGCTAAAGCAAACTGAACAGCTATGGCTGCATCAATCGCGTTGCCGCCTTGCTTCATGATGTCTAAACCTATTTTTGTTGCCAAAGGATGGGCTGCCGAAACAACCGCTTTGTCTGCAACAACAGATTTCTGCGATTTATAACCTGTAAAAGGTTTGATTGGCTGACATGAAGCCAAAAAGAAGCTGAAGGAGATAAAAAAACAGGTAAATGAGCGTAAAATGCTTGATAACTTGTTCATAAGAAGGTTTTATTTTATATTTTTTAAATGCAAATTTTGCATAAAAGTAAATATTGAGTGTCATAAAACAAGTAAAAGTGGTTCAAAAAAAAGATTAGATAACACATAGTTTTTTTTTGGCATTGTTTTGGTAAATATCAACACGTTTGGTTAATTATTTTCATGGTTAGTTTATGCCAGCGGGTTTTTCCGCTTGGCATTTTTTTTTGCCCTTACTTCTCGAAAACTTCATCATTCTGCTTATTTCTTAACAATTGTTAATGAAAACGGCTCTCTCTCCTACCCATCTTTGCACTATTATTTTATTAAATCAAAAAATAGAAAGATGAAACAAACAATCTTAGGCGCAGGTGGTGTTATAGCCAATAATTTAACAACAGAACTCTTAAAACGAGGTAAAAATGTCCGTCTTGTGAGTCGTTCTGCAAAGCCATTTCAAGGTGTATCAGACCTTGTAGCAGCCGATTTACTCGACGCACAAGCTGTTTCCGATGCCGTTAAAGGTTCAGATATTGTATATTTAACAGCAGGATTGACGTATAAAACAAAAATTTGGCAACAAGAATGGCCTGTTTTGATGCAAAATGCTATTGATGCCTGTAAACGACACAATGCAAAGTTGATATTTTTCGACAATGTCTATGCTTACGGAAAAGTTGAAGGTATTATGACTGAAACCACACCTTATAATCCATGCAGCAAAAAAGGAGAGGTGCGTGCCAAAATTGCTATACAACTCATGGAAGAAACGAAAAAAGGAAATCTCAACGCCATCATCGCCCGCGCTGCCGATTTTTATGGGCCAGCGACACCCCTCAGTATGTTGACCGCCATGGTGTTTGAAAATTTAGCCAAAGGCAAAACGGCTCAATACCTCATACGTGACGATGTAAAACATTCTTTTACTTATACACCTGACATCGGGAAAGCACTTGCTGATCTTTCTGCCGATACAAATACATGGAATCAAGTTTGGCATTTACCTACTTCAAACCCAGCACCGACGGGTCGTGAACTCATCGAAATGGCAGCAGCAGAATATGGCATTAAACCTAAAACAATGATTTTGGGCAAAACGATGAACCGTATTCTGGGCATTTTCATCCCCGTTTTAAGAGAAATACAAGAGATGTTGTATCAATATGAAGTGGATTATCATTTCGATTCAACGAAGTTTGAAAAGCAATTTGGATGGAAACCAACGCCTTATACTGAGGGGATAAAACAGACGGCTGCTTTTTATGCTCAGAAATAGAATTAATAATATCAGTCCATTGTGATATTTTAGTGATGTTGAAAAGCGAACTTTGCCCTCATAAAATTCAAAATCTCTTTGTTTATGAAAAAAAGTATATTTCTAAGCATATTGCTTTTCAACATCACAGTCACTTTCAGCCAAGTGCTTTTTAATCCCAAACCTCAAAAAGCTGATGATTTCATCGCCTTAATTGAGAAAGCACATAACAGCCAAGCATTTTTCAAACACAAAGCACTTTCAGCCGATATTGAGGTTATTTGGGGTGGAAAAACGACTTTGAAGGCTACTTTGACTTCACAGACCAATTCAGGTAAGGTTAAATTGGCATTTGAAAACGGCACAAGTGTTTATTTTGATGGCACAGATGTCTATATGTATCCCGCTTCGGCTGACTATAAACGCGCGCGTTTTGATGTTTTGACGTGGCATTATTTCTTTTTTGCTCCTTTCAAATTAAGAGACAAAGGCGTGACTGTTATGGCGGATATTGACCGTTTGAACAATGGGTTGGCTTATCCAACAGCTAAAATGACATTTGCAAATGGTACAGGCGACTCGCCCAATGATTGGTATATTTTGTATCGGAATGCACAATCAAATTTGCTTGAAGGCATGGCTTATATCGTCACTTATGGTGGAAAAACACCAGATGAGGCAACACCAAATGCCATTACTTATGGCGGTTGGACGACTTTAGACGGTGTTCAGTTTCCTACAAAATGGCAATTTACGGAGTGGAATGAGGCAAAAGGCTTTACAAAAGTGCGTGGTGAAGCCAATATTCGCAATATACGTTGGGTTGATAATACAAAAGGGATTTTTGATGTGCCACAAGAGAGTAAAAAGATGGATAAATGAGCTATTTTTGCGGCGATGCACTTAGAAAAAATAACTTTAACGAATTTCAAAAACTATGATTCGCAAACGCTCTTGTTTGGCGAACGGCTGAATGCTTTTGTCGGACTCAATGGCATGGGTAAAACCAATCTTTTAGATGCCATTTATTATCTCTGTATGTGCAAAAGTTACTTTTTGCCTTCTGATAGTGATGTGATACTGAGGGGGGCAGATTTTCTGAGATTAGAAGGGGTTTTCAAAAAAAACAGTCAAACTGAAAAAATCGTTGTCAAAGTACAAGCCCGTCGCAAAAAAGTTTTTGAACGGAACGATGTACCTTACCCTGTTCTTTCAGAACATATCGGCTTTTTACCCGTCGTTATGATGACTCCTGACGATACCGATTTGGTAAAAGAAGGCAGTGAAGCCCGACGACGATTTCTCGATAACACCCTATCACAGCTTGATCATATCTATCTGACTCATCTCATTTTTTACAATCGCATCTTAGAACAGCGTAATTCATTATTAAAAAAATATGCTAACGGATTCTCTGAAGGAGAGGTTAATCAAGGACAAAACAGCGATTTAGAGAGCCTTTTGTCCATTTATGAGAAACAGATGTTGCCTTCTGCGAAGTATATTTTTCAAAAAAGGAAAGAATTTATCCTTGAATTTGAGCCTGTGTTTAATGAGATTTATCAACAAATTTCTGATTCAAGGGAGTCCGTAAAAATTGTCTATGAAAGTCCAATAGGAAAAATGGTAGCACAGCATGAGACGGATAACATCATAGACATCAATTTTTGGTTAGGCAGTCGTGAAAAAGATAAAATTTTACAACGAACAACGGTAGGGATTCATAGAGACGATTTAGGCTTTGAAATGGGCGGAAAATCGGTCAAAAAATTTGGGTCGCAAGGTCAATTAAAGTCATTTGTCGTTGCCATAAAGCTCGCTCAATACGAAATACTGAGGGGGGTAAAAACCGAACCGCCCATCCTTTTGCTGGATGATATATTTGATAAATTGGATGAACAACGCGTCAAAAATTTATTACAACTTATTCTAAATCAATCTTTTGGACAAGTTTTTATAACGGATACGCACGAAGAACGGATTAAAGAGATTTTTGAAGCCAGTTCTTTAGATTTTAAAATTTTTCCAATAGAAAACGCAACGATAAAAATAGCGAGTGAATAGATAAGTAGGCAAATGGCAAGAGGCAAAAGCTTCACAGTTTATTTAAAATCAATGACTTATAAAAAATAATTTTCCCGATTATTTCAAGCGAACTACTTATTTTGGATTTTCCAAAATAAAAAAGTCTCAAGCCAAATGAATGGCAAGAGACTTTTTTATTTATCCAATTTAGAGAATAAAAAGATTACTCTAATCTGAACTTGATTGGCAAGGTGTAAGCCACACGTACTGCACGACCTTGTTGCTTACCTGGTTTCCAACGAGGCATGTTCCCGACAACGCGAACAGCTTCTTCGTTACAACCACCTCCGATACCGCGTTTTACGGTAACATCGACGATTGAGCCGTCAGTATTGACAACGAAACCGACATAAACAGTGCCTTCAATACCGTTTTCACGCGCAATCGCTGGATACTTGATGTTCTGACCGAGCCATTTAAATAAGGCTGCCTGACCATCAGGGAATTCAGGATTTTGCTCAACGATAGTAAAGATCTGCTCTGGTTTAGGCTTTTCTACCTCTTTTTCTTTCGGCGGCGGCGGCGGCGGCGGCGGTGCCGCTTTAGGCGCTTGATACGTTTTCACCGCAGTATCACCTTCGATTTTCTTCGTTCCGATATCCACATTTTCTGGAATAATAGGCGGAATGATTTCTTGTTTCTCAGGTTCTTTTTCAATCGTCACCTTCGGCGGCACAAATTTAATTTGTGGCTTAGTTGGTGGCGGTGGCGGTGGCGGTGGCGGTGGCGGTGGTGGCGGTGCTTCCTTATCAAGAGGTGGTGGTTCAGCGAGAACAACCTCTCTGTTGTCCAATTTTTCTTCAACTGCCATCATTGCACTCAACTTAGCCGAAATAACAGGCCATGCAATCATGAGAAGAAAAATCAACATACCACCTATAGCACCACGTACCATGTGCTTACCATACAGCTGCCGCAAAAGAAAACCTCCATATTGCTTGTTGCGCCCCATGAAAACGATTTCATCGAGGCTCATCTTGAGGATGTCTTTGTTGCTATCCATGTACGATGTGTTTTAAATTTTTTTTAATAGAATTACTTAATTAAATTCATCTGTTCCATGATTACTGTGTCAATCTTATCACGGTCAACGAGTGCATATTGTCTCACACCCGTTATACGCATTTCGTCAATGATATCCACAAAGTTCTTATAAGTTGCTTTTGGCATACCTTTAATAAGAACGACAAGTGTGTCTTTAGTACCATAAGCTTGAAGTACTTCGTTTTGACGACTTTTGATAACAGCTCTTACACCATTAGCAGAAAAATCGGATGAGTCAATTTGCAATGGTTGCCCACTGGCAATGTCTTCTCCAGCGACTTGATAAAAATAAACTTTATCTCTTTCGCCAAGTAGAATACTCAATACACGATTTTTATTCACTTTCGGAGCATCGTTATCCTTCGGATCCTCTTTAGCTGGCTTTATGATTTCCATCGTTTTGGGCTTGCTGAATGTTGTTGCCAACATAAAGAAAGTAATAAGAAGGAAACCCAAATCCACCATAGGTGTCATATCCACAAATGGAGCACCTTTCTTCCCGGTTTGTATTGAAGCCATTTGAAGAATGGGTTTTTAAATTGTTAAAAAATTACTCTGCTGGAGCAGAACCGCCCCCTTTAGCAGATGTGATTAGGTTGAAACGGTTAGAATTTGTTTTTCTCAACGTTTCAATGACATCATCAATTCGACCATATTCAGAGGCTTTGTCAGCTTTGATAGCAATACGCAATTCTGGATTGATGGTACGAGCCATGATAATCAATTCACCCAACTGATTTTTTGCCGTATCAGAACCGACTTGACCAGCCATTAATTTAGCTTCAGGATTGCAAAGCAAACCTGGTTGTTTAAATTTCGACAATTCATCTGCTGGCATTTTCAAAAGCATAGGCAATTGATCTAATGGTACACCAAATTGGTCAAGTAGTTTGAAACGTTTTTGCATCTCAGCATCTACTGTGAAATTGTACTTTGCAGCCAATTCGTCCAACAAGGTCATTCGCGTAAGTTGGTCATCAATCCCAAAAAAGATTCTATCATCTTTTGAGTCGCCAACTTTGCCGACTGTTATCATGAGGATATTATTTTCAGGCAACGGAATTTGAGCCGTTGATGCTGGAATATCCACTTGAACCGCTTCGTTCGGTCGAAACTTAGTCGTCAAGATAAAAAAGGTCAGAAGTAAAAATGCTACGTCGCACATGGCGGTCATATCATTATGAATACTCTGCCTTTTCATTTTAATCTTAGGCATATCGTTCCTTTTTGTTTGTTAATAAATCAATTTTCTTTCGTTTGACAAATAGTAAAAACTATTAATCAATTACTTGTTGTGAGCAACGAAAGATTGAGTCATTGAGAACGCTGCCTCATCAATACGATAGCTTAAACCATCAATCTTCGTAGTGAAGAAGTTGTACAAGATGATAGCTATTGCTGATGTACCGATACCAAGAGCCGTATTAATCAAGGCTTCAGAGATACCCGTAGAAAGAGCAACCGCGTCAGGCGCACCTGAACTTGCAAGTGCCGAGAACGCCTTGATCATACCGATAACCGTTCCCAATAGTGCAATCAATGTACCAACTGAACCAATAGTTGAAAGAATCGGCATGTTGCGCTCCAACATAGGCATTTCAAGAGCCGTTGATTCTTCAATTTCTTGTTGGATAGACGCTACTTTTTGGTCACGATCCATGCTAGATTCACTTGACATTTCTTTGTACTTTACTAAACCACTGCGTACAACGTTAGCAACAGAACCACGTTGTTTGTCACATTCTGCAATGGCCGTGTCAACATTACCGCCTTCAAGAGCCGCTTTAACACGCTTTAAGAATTCAGGTAATGAACCTTTTCCCTCAGCAGCACGCAATGTCAAATAGCGTTCAATTGAAAAAATAATAACGCACAAAAATAAAGTCATCAATAAAGGAACGATTACACCTCCTTTATAAATAGTACCAAGAATGTTTGCATTGATAGGATGCCCACGAACAGGGTCTCCACCTTCAAAGTTAGAAGCCGCACCAAATACTTGTGCGAAGACAACTTCTGCAAAAATTAATGAACCGACGATAACTGCAGGCGCGAACCATGCGCTGCTTGATGCTCCACCCTTAGCGGCTGAGTCTTGTTTTTTAGCCGTAGCTGTTGGTTTACTCATAATTCAACGAGTTTGAGTTTTGATTTAACAATAAATTTTTAATGATTGTGTTGAAAATTTTCTTGACTTTGTGAACCAAATCAGATAACCCTTTTACACTTAATACGGTGCAATAATACTATTAAAAACTGATTTCACAACATAATCAATAAAAAAATTTCGCCAACGGAACTTTTTTTAAAATTAAAAATTTGGACGCGCCCAACTTCTTAACTTTTGTTGAATTAACCAAATCTTTCGCAAATATAATTTCAAAGAACGCATACGAATTTATCTGATTCGACCCAATTAACCTGTTATTCAGCCTTTTTTGCTCACTTTTATATAGATGCACGGGAAACTACTTTTGGTGTGTCGTTTTTATTTATTTTTTATTTTTTTTCAAATTTAATCAAAAACCAGTAATTCTCCCCCTTCTTTTCCTGTTTGATTTCACATCTGTTTAACCAAAAACTAACGGGTCAGTACGATATAATCTTTTATCAAAACCTTAAAAAAATCAACAATAGCCGAAGGCGATTTTAATTCTATGGGTATGTGCAAAACAGCCTTCAAATGTTGGAATAGAGCTTTAACAGATTCTTCATGTGAAGCGTTGCGATATTGCTGATACCTCAAAATGACTGATTTTATAAACAACATATCCTCCTCCGACAGCTGACGCACTTGCGGGTACTGAGGGGTGTAATTCTCGAGCGACTGGATATTCAAAATATCGCTCAAATCAAAACGGCGACTCGAACCAATTTTAATAACTGTTGTTCCAGCTGCCATATCACCCAACCGTTGCCTGCTATCGGTTGTACTAATCAACAATGCGCCCAAAGCACCCAATGTAAAAAGGTAATCCATTACTAAAAGTAAGGCACGCAGCAACAAATCGCTGAGACTTACTCGATTGCCGTCAATTCGAACCACACTTATTTTTTGGCTACGTTTCCCTATCGTTTGACCATCTAAAAAGGCTTCACAACTTAGGCTATACAATACTGTGAACCACAATGGAAAACTAAAAATCATTTGCTGCATGAAGCGAGAGTTAAAACCCATAGCCCCGATGAATACGAAGAATAGCCCCACCCACAAAAAGACCATGATGATTTGGTCAATCAACAAAGCAAAAAATCGCTCGCGCAAACTCGCTAACTCGTATTCAATCGTGACATTTTGTGTCGTTGTTATTTCTATGTGTTGCATAACTTTCTAATTTTGTGTAAAAATATTTCCAAAAAGTCTATTTTTAACCCCCTCAGTATTTTTTAATTTGAAATGATGAAAGAAACTCAATTTATTGACCAAAATCGGCAAAAATGGGCAGATTTTGAAAATGTGCTTGCCGACGAATTTAAAAATCCCGACAAGCTTCACGATATATATATACAAGTGACCGACGACCTCAGCCACGCCCGTACTTTCTACCCTACTCGTTCTGTGCGTGCCTATCTCAATGGGTTAGCTCAAGCCGTATTTGGGGCTGTTTATAAACAGAAAAAATCCCCCCTCAGTAAATTGCGTCTTTTTTTTACCGATGAATTGCCACAAGTCGTTCACGAGTCTCGTTGGTCGTTTTTTTGGGCTACTGCGTTTTTTATACTGGCTTTTATTATTGGTTATGTGTCAAGCATGATGGACGAATCCTTTTTAAAAATTATTCTCGGCGAAGAATATGTCAGCATGACCGTTGAAAACATCAAAAAAGGCGACCCCTTAGCCGTTTATAAATCGAGTGGGCGTTTTGATATGACTTTTGGCATCATGGCTAATAATATACGTGTCACCATGATATATTTCCTTTTGGGCATCTTTGCGGGCATTGGTTCAGTGGCGATGATGATGTACAACGGTATTATGGTCGGCGCATTTCTACAATTTTTCAGCCGTTACAACCTCTTAGGTGAAGCCAATTTGACCATTTGGATGCACGGCACTTTTGAAATTTCAGCTATCATCATCGGCACGGCGGCGGGTATCACTATGGGACGTGGGCTTTTGTTTCCAAACACTTATACCCGCTTACAGGCTTTTCAAATGACGGCTCGACGAGGTGTTAAAATAATGGTGGGTGTTGTCAGTTTACTCGTCGTTGCAGCCCTTATTGAAGGCAATTTGACACGTCATACGGAAGCAGGTGACTTGTTTAGAGGTCTTTTCATTGCGGTTTGCTTGGTTATCGTAATTGGCTATTTCGGTTGGTTGCCATTTTATAAAGCCAAAAAAGGGTTCAAAAAACCTTTAAAAGAAGCAAAATTGCCGCCCGACAATTTTTACCAAATTGACTACCAAAAGATAAAATCTGGAGGTGAGATTTTTGGCGATACTTTTCTTTTTTTTAGTCGCCATATCTCAACGTATCTCAAAGCATCTACAATCGCAGCAAGTGTGTTTTGCGTAGCAATCTTTTTTTTATCGAAAGAAAAAATGAGTGAAACCTTCAAGTTGAAAACAGATATTTTCAATCAAACGAGTGTCATTGTTCAATTTTTCATCAATGAAAATGTCATTTTATTGCCTTTTTTAAATGGTATCCTATTAGCAGCCTTAGCTTTTATTGTTTTCAAGAAAATACTGAGGGGTGAAAACGTGCATACTTACAATCGAAAAGAACAAATAACCAGCTTCATAGAAATATTGGCTATTTTTGAAATTTGGTCGCTACTGACTTCGCAAAACGAAGGTATTTTCGCTTTTTCAACCCTTTTACTCCTTCCCTTTTTCGGTTTATGGGCATTTATGATGTTTCGTTTTGGTTTTCGTTTCAAATTTGTCCGTGCTTTGCAACATACTTGGTGGCTCATCAATGCACATTTAGGTTTGGTTATTGGGGCTTATTTGACATTATTACTCGTCGGTTGGCTCATATTTTCATTGACCAATTCCTCGCTTTTGTATTTTTATTTATGGATAATTGGTTGGAATATGTCTTTTTTAGCAGAAGCACGACTCGATGAAATTGTTGTTATTCTTATGACTTTTGTTAGTACATTTTCATTGTTTACTATATTTTCACTTATATTTACATCCATTGGCTTTCTTTTTTACTCTCTTTTAGAAATCAACGAAGCCAATAGTTTGCTCGAGCGCATCAAACAAATTGGTAAAGCTCGGAAAATACAGGGCATGGCACGAGAGTAGGAATTTACCTTTACTATCAAATTCGGAGATGAAACAACTCTTTTTTATACTTTTCATGGCTTCCACCCTGCTTTTTACTGAGGGGGGGTATGCACAAGGTCTTTTTAAGAAAAAAGACATTCAACCAACGTTAGAAGACTCACTCGTTTTCAACGAAACGGATACACTTGAAAATGCAATAACTTTACCACAGGAACGAAGAGAAAGCCCTTATGCCGCTGCCCAACAAAAGTATCTGTCACAACCTTTGGAATCAAAAAATATTGACAAAAACCGGTGGGAACAAGCCAAATCGGGCATCAATTACAGCAGTGAAAAAGTTGAAAAACAAAAAAAAGAAATCAAAACAGGCGGTTTTAACCCCATGTGGGGTGTTCTCTTTGAGTTTTTAAAATGGTTTTTCATCATCGGTGCTATTGCACTCTTGGCTTATCTCATCATTCGTTTTGTCGGCGAAGGCAATATTTTTGGTACTAAAAAACGGCGCATCGCTGACACCTCAGTAAAAATAGACCTTGAACACATAGAGGAAAATTTGGAAATTGCGGAACTCGACCCACTCATAAATCAAGCGATTGCTGATGAAAACTATACGCTTGCGATACGTTTGTACTATCTCGCCATTTTGAAAGAACTGCATATAAAAGGCGATATTGCTTGGAAAAAGGATAAAACCAACCGCATTTATGTCCGTGAGATGCGTGAACACCGTTTTTTTGAGCCTTTCAGAACGACTACAACAGTTTTTGAAAGGGTTTGGTATGGTAGTCAAACGATAGATGAAAACAGATTTACCTTAGTTCAACCAGACTTTCAAAACCTCTTGAAAAGCCTTAAATAATGATAAAAAAAGGTCTTTATACTAAGGGGGGGCGATAGTTTGCAAAATCTTTGTTCTTAAAATCCTAAAGTCTTAAAAAAATATTTTCTATATTTGAAACTGAATCGAAAAACAATTTTTAATCTAAAAAATTCTCTAATAATATGGGTATTGGCAAAAAACCTGGTCAACCAGAAGGTGAAGACAAAAATGTAAGGGCTATCGGCATTGACCCCGACGACCCACTCATGCAAGCAAATCCAGCCGTTTTAGCAAGTGCTGTGGCAGCTGCGAATTCAGAAATGGATAAATGGCACGATGAAAAAGCTTGGAAACAACCTAAATGGCTAAAACAAACTTTGGCTGAAAAGACCAAAAACTTGGGTTATCAAGGGTACTACCTCAACAGCCTAAGGGCGCGATACTTGCGTTTAGAAGGTGATTTCAGAACCGCCTATGGCAATTTCTACTATACGCCATATATGGATTTGGTGACGGCAAGACGCATCATCAGCTTCCTTCAAACGTCTCGCGAAGCATTGGAAGACGACGATTGTGATGTCAATGATGTCATCACGATGCTCGATATGACGGATCAATACATGGTGTGGATTTATCCGCCGCACTATGCCAAAGCACAAGCGTTTGGTTTGGCAGCCGATTTGAAAGGTCAAAACAACCCTTGGGGTGAATTTTTGGAACGCGAAGCTTGTCGGGAAGGGCAAACACTGGGCGGTATGAGAGCAGCACTCGATAAGACAAAAGAAGCTCTTAATGAAGCCAAACAAGCGGCTATTATTTCAACAGGCTTGCAGATTGAACGGCTGAATATTTCACGTAAATGGTCTTGGTATGTATTGATTGCATCCTTGGTTTTCTTACCTTTGGTTGTTAAAACAGACTCAACTGTTTGGAATGACACCATGTTAAATAAGTTTTTGCCTGAACTACGCCCATGGTTTGCCATCATTTGTGCCGCTATTTTTGGGGCAGGAGGTGCGTTTTTAAGCAGTTTGATGGAAGTACAAAGGTCGCGTACCGTTCTGACAGACTTTCAAGAAAATTTGAAAAACAATCAGTTGAAACTGAATATTGGCGCATTGGCAGCCATTATTGTCTTTGTGTTTTTAAGTTGGGATATTATTCCAGGTGTAAAAATGCAAAATGCAGGTTCACTTGTTTTCTTGGCGTTTATTGCTGGTTTTTCAGAGCGTTTTTTCCTTAACTTATTGAATATCAATAACGATGAGATTGCGCCCCGCCCTGCACCTGCACCTATTGCGACGCCACCAGCGGCATCGGTTGCTACGACACCAGCACCTGTTATTCGTGATTCGGTTCCTACCGCTGACGAAATGATGCAAGCTGTGCCTGATGATGCTATTCCACAGTCAACTATGCCTACTGCTATGGATAGAGGTATGTATCCGATGCCTACGGATGTGAATACGATGCCGATTAATTAATTGTACAGGTATAGTAGACAGAAATTTGATTCGTTTTTGCTTTTTTTTTGC
>JANLQI010000154.1:0-6590 GCA_031367705.1 Saprospiraceae bacterium
CATTTTTTTTGCAAAAAAAATGTCATCAATCTTTTTTTCTGTTTACTATACCTGTATCCACTTACCTTCTTTCAAAGAGGCTACCGCAGCAATAGTCGCCCTTGATGTATTGATAACTTCTTCGTAAGGAATCGTCGCATCGCCACCATTTTGAAGGTTTTCAACAAAAAGACGGAATTGCTCAAAATGTCCTTTGTCTTGCGTCTTTTTCATACCCGATGACCTGAAACCATAATAAGATGATTTGCGGAAATTGTCAACAACAATGGTGCGGTTTTGACTGTAAATTTCGATGCGCTCTTTTGAGTAAGATTTTGAGCCATTTGAAAAATAATTAATCACGCCCGTTGAGCCATTTTTATAGCGCAAAAGAATAGACGCATTGTCGGTATTTTCTGCAGGATTGGGGCCTAAAGCATTCATCACAACAGATTCAACAAGCGAACCCGTTAAAAAAGTAATCAAATCAATAAAATGGCAAGCTTCGCCAATGATGCGTCCGCCGCCGCTGTGCATATCGTGTACCCACATTTCAGCAGGAATAAAACCCGCATTCATGGTGGCTATCACATTAATCGGTGCATTTGAACCACCAATTTGTTTTTTAGCATCTACGATAAAGGGTGAAAAACGGCGATTGAAACCAACGGTGAGCGTTGTATTGCCCTTTTGATAAGCCGCTTCAACAGCGTCTAATTCATCAAAAGTTAAAGCCAATGGTTTTTCTACAAAGACGTGTTTGCCCGCATTTAAGGCTTCTATGACTTGTGCAGCGTGCGCGCCATGTCTTGTTGTAATCAAAACGGCATCTACTTCGGCATCGCTCAGAATATCTCGATAATTGGTTGTCGAATGAGTAATGCCATGCTTTTTAGCTAAAATAGTACCCGACAAACCTTTTGATGAAGCGATGTACTTAATCGGTGCTTTCAGTTTTTTCAAATTCGGCACAATGGTCGAACCTGTAAAATTACCTGCGCCAATGATACCGAGAACGCCTTTTTGTCCTGCAAAAGTCCTTGCGGTGTCTAAATCAACGGTTGTACTGAGGGGGTTGTTATTTTCAGAAACATCGTATTTTAGAATAGACGCAATAGATTTTGAGCCAGTCATATTGCCGTAAATCGCATTGTAATTCGGCAAGTCTATGATTTCTGTAATGAGCGGCGCAACATTAATTTGGTTATTGGCAATAGCCGTCAAAATGGCTTCAAAATTCCGTTTTTCTGTCCAACGGACAAAACCGATGGGGTAATCATTGCCCCGTTCCTCATAACTGTCGTCATAACGTCCTGGTCCATAAGAGCAAGAGACTTGAAACGACAATTCTTTGGTATAAAAATCTGAGCGTTGAATATCTAAACCGACGACACCGACTAAGACAATACGTCCCCGTTTACGGCTCATTTTAGCCGCTTGTTCTATCACTTCATTTGTTTTCGCGGACGCTGTTATCAAAACCGCATCTGCACCAATGCCATTTGTGAGGCTTTCAACCAAAGTCACTGGGTTTGTACCATCACCTACATTATAGGCTTTGATGCCAAATGATTTAGCGAGTTCAACTTTTGTTGGGTCAAAATCGAGACCAATGACGTTACAACCATTGGCAACCAATATTTGTCCTGCCATCAAACCGATGAGTCCCAAGCCTGTAACAACAACCGTTTCCCCAAAAGTCGGATTGATGAGGCGAATACCTTGTAAACCGATTGCTCCAATGACCGTAAAAGAAGCATCTTCAAAGGAAACACCATCGGGAATTTTTGCGACTAAGTTTTTAGGAATACACACCACTTCGGCATGATTACCATTGGAGACAACGCGGTCGCCAATCTGAAAATCGGCAACACCCTCTCCTACCCCAACAACTTCTCCAGCATTGCAATAACCCAAAGGCAAGGGTTCGCCGAGTTTTCTAAAAACGGCTTCCAAAGTCGGTTGTAAGCCATCTGTTTTGATTTTATCAAAAACTTGCTTGACTTTTTCGGGTTGTTGACGCGCTTTCTCAATGAAATTGGCTTTGCCAAATTCGACCAACATGCGCTCTGTGCCTAAGGAAACGAGGGTACGGTGTGTCCTAATTAAAACACACCCAAGTCGAATCATCGGCGCGGGTACATCTTCGAGAATGGTTTCTCCTGATTTTAAGTCTTGTATGATTTGTTTCACTGAATTATGCTATTTTTTTACAAAATCTCCACCAACCACCCGTCAATCTGCTTTTGAGCTTCATTAAAATTGACACCAATGCCAAAAATGGGTTTTTCGGTTGCCCGATATTTGTCTGCGTAATGATTATTCTTTATTTGGTCAACGGCTTCTTCTGCTGTATGATTAAATTTAAACTCAAAAATGTAAATATACTGAGGGGTCTGCACAACTACATCGGCTCGACCTTGAGACAAATGCGGCTCACTTTCGATATACATGCCGATATAGCTGAAAATCAAATGCAATAAACCATGGTAAAAACCTTCGGATTGATTTTTATAGGTTTCATAAGGTAAACTCGCCAGTAAAGAATTGATTATCGTTTTCGCCTTGTCTAAGTCTTTGTTCAATAAGGCTTGATTGAGGTCTTTAATAGTAGAACCGGTGTGCATCTGCCGTGAAGGATTGGCTATGTCGTCAATGATAAATTGATACATACTTTCACGAACTTCTTTATTGGGATAATCTAAGACCATTTCTTCTGTCAAGGGGTCAAGCGTCTTTATGGTCAAATAGCCTGTTTGAAAACACAAAGGCACTAAGTCGAGGTTGTCAATGTCATATTTATTCAGCGTATATCCATTTGCCCTTGTATTTTCAATATCAAATTGTACATGTTTTTTCATTTGATGCACCAAAAACTTTGGGGAACCCGTTGCGAACCAAAAATTACGAAAAACACTTTCGTCTAAAAAATTGAGCGTACCGAATGGATTATACACCCTATTTATACCATCCCAACTAAAACCATTATACCATACACGCATCCTTTCCAATAAATCATTGCGCTCTAATTTCAACTTCTCTTGGGCTAATTGAAGGTAATCTTCAAAATAATATTCCAATTCCTCTTGCGTATAACCGACTATAGTTGCATACTTTCCATGAATTGTAATATCTTTTAAATTATTCAATTCTGAAAACATGGACACTTTTGAAAACTTAGAAACGCCTGTCACAAAGAAAAAACGAAGGTATGGTTCTGCACTTTTCAGTACAGAATAGAACTCCCGCATGATTTTTTGATTGACTTTCGCTTGTTCATAAGGTGGAAATTCAAGGTAATCAATTATCGGCTTGTCATATTCATCTATCAATAACACGACTTGCCCGTGCTTTTTTGAAACTTTTTCAAGCAATTCTGTAAATTGTCCTTTCAAATTGGGTTTTTCTAACTCAATCCCAAAAGCGGATGCCATGTCTTTTAATTCCGACATAATCGCACCATCTAAGCCCAAGGCATTATAACCCATTTTGTCAAAAGAAAAATGAATAACTGGATTCGTTTTCGACCAATCCCAATTATCATAAATCCATGTGCCTTCAAACAGTTCTTTGCTGCCCAAAAACAGCTCTTTGAACGTTGAAATCAATAACGATTTACCAAAACGCCGCGGACGTGAAAGGAAATAGTAAATGCCTTTTTGCACCAAATCATGCACCATTCGTGTTTTATCAACATAAACACAATTCTTTTCCCGCAATTTGGGCAAGGTTTGTAAGCCAATGGGTAGATTTTTCACTTTCATTACTTTTAGAAGACAAAAGGAACCCTTTTACACCAATTCCTTCAAAATCATCTCTTTCAATCGGCGCAAAATGAAAATGATTCTGCGTAATTCAAGTTCTTCTGTGGCATTAAAAGCATTGCTAATTGTATAGGTTCTACCTTCTAAAACGCCAAAAAACCAGTTCCGCCCGATAATATAACCGCCATAGAGAGGATTTCCATCTTTATTGATTTCTTGTGCTGCCACCATTGCTGCGAGCATTTGCGCTTCGGGGTCAAGGCTTCTTTTTTTCTCTTGTTTAAATTCTTGTAGAAAGAAATACGGATGCTTCGGAGTCGCTTGCCCCCAAGGGGTAGCTAACATACAATCTACCTTAACATCAATTGAAAAATTATCAACTATAGCATGAATTGGTCGTTCAAAAAACATTTTTACTCGTGGCGCATCTTCCATTTTTGCGATATAGAAAATAAGGCTTAATGCTTTGATTTTTAATTCCTCTTCGTTCCAACCTTCTACATTGGCATTAATTAATTCTAAAACATCTTGAAAAATGACGGCTTGGGTAGGTGTCAAAGTATTGTCTTCATCTGACTCTTCAATTGTCAACCAATGTTCAAGTAAAGGGGAGTCATACTTAATTTTGGTAATACCTAAATTCCCTAATACATCATCTATATTTTCACAAGTAATTTTTTTATAAGTAGGCTTCATTTCTGATGTCTTTAAAAGATTAATTTAAAACTTTTATAGCTACAAATATAAGCCTTTTATACGACATTTGTTTATCTGGTTTTTAGCAAATGTGCGAAAACAAACTTACTTTTGCTAAAGAAATAACGTATGGAAATGTTAAAGACACCGTTAAATGAACCGCAATTAGAACTGTTAAAAATGTTTTCATCCAATATCTCCGAGACAGAGTGGATCGAAATCAAACGGCTTATTGTGCGCTATTTTGCTAAAAAAGCAATTGTTTCAGCTAATAAAGTCTGGGATAAAAATAAATGGACGGCAGAAGATGAACAACGAATGCTTGAAACACATTTGAGAACACCTTACAAACCAACAAATGATGCCACCCAAACGCGTCATTGATACTTTAGGTCATTCATCGTTCATTATTTATAATTTATCATTACTTACAATGTTTCCACCAGCCACCCATCTATCTGTCTCTCGGATTCATTAAAATTGACACCAATGCCGAAAATGGGCTTTTCGGTTGCCCGATATTTACCCGCGTAATGGTTCTTTTTTATTTGAACAAGTGCTTCTTCTGCTGTATGATTGAATTTAAACTCAAAAATATAAATATATTGAGGGGTCTGCACCACAACATCGGCTCGACCATTTGACAAATGTGGCTCACTTTCGATAAACATACCGATATAACTGAAAATCAAATGCAATAAACCATGATAAAAACCTTCAGATTGATTTTTATAGACTTCATAAGGCAAACTCGCCAGTAACGAATTGATAATTGTTTTTGCTTTAGGCAAGTCGTTGGTCAAAAAGGCTTGATTGAGATCGCGAATTGTTAATCCTGTATGCGTTCGTTGCGGATTTTTGGCAATATCATCAATCATAAATTGATACATACTTTCACGCACTTCTTTGTTTGGATAATCTAAGACCATCTCATCTGTCCACACGTCAATATGTTTAACAGTTAAATAACCTGTTTGAAAACACAAGGGTATTAAATCGAGGTTGTCAATATCATATTTATCCAATAAATAACCATTGGATTTACTATTTTCAACATCAAAACGCACCTGTTTTTTCATTTGTTGAATCAAAAACTTGGGGCTACCTGTCGAAAACCAATAATTACGAAAGCGTTTTTGGTCTAAAAAATTAAGCGTCCCGAATGGATTATACACTTTATTGATACCATCCCAACTAAAACCATTGTACCAATAACGCATCTGTTTGACCAATTCTTCACGGGTCGTTTTCAAATGGTTTTCAACTAATTGTAGGTGTTCCTCAAAATAAGAATCTAATTCTGTTTGTGTATAGCCTGCAATTGTCGCATAATCGGAATGTAAAGTGATATCTTTCAGATTATTCAATTCCGAAAACATGGACACTTTTGAAAACTTAGAAACGCCTGTGACAAAGAAAAAACGTAGAAAAGGCTCTGCACTTTTCAGTACAGAATAGAATTGTCGCATAATATTCTGATTGACTTTCGCTCGTTCGTAGGGTGGAAATTCAAGGAAGTCAATAATTGGTTTATCGTATTCATCAATGAGCAATACAATTTGTCCATGTTTTTTAGATACTTTTTCAAGTAATTCTCTAAATAGTCTTGATAAATCCTGTTCTGTTAAAGTAACTTGAAAATGGTTTGCCCATTTTTTGATTTCTTGAATCAACGCAGCATCTAAATCCTGCGAATGATAGCCTAAGCCATCAAAAGAAAAATGGATAACGGGGTTTGTTTTTGACCATTCCCAATTGTTCTCAATCCAAGTTTCTTTAAACAATTCTTTTTTACCCAGAAAAAGTGCTTTCATTGTCGAAATCAACAACGATTTACCGAAACGACGGGGGCGTGACAAGAAATAGTATTTACCTTTCGTCACTAAGCGATGTATCATTTGTGTTTTGTCAACATAAACACAATTCAACTCGCGGATGCTTTCTAAAGTTTGTAAACCAATGGGTAGATTTTTCATTCGACAAAAATATGCCTTTCTTACGAAAAAATGCCGAATCCTATACTTTTTCGCTCAAAATAGCTGCAATCCGACCAGCCGCTTGTCCATCCCAAAAAGGGGGTACAATGCCTTGTTTTATTTGCCCCCTCAGTATTTCGCCGACTTTTTCATCAACGGTTGCGGGGTTTAAATC
>JANLQI010000177.1:0-21745 GCA_031367705.1 Saprospiraceae bacterium
AATATTGGCGGCTTCGCGCATACCGCATACTTTAATTTTCATCTCTTATATCTTTTCTTTTTGACCACTGATTGGGCTGATGCGACTGGTTTTCACTGATTTCTGTTTAGTCATTTTATAAGAAAAAAAATCAGCGTAAACCAGTCGCATCAGTCCAATCAGTGGTCAAAAAAATTATAGTTGTTTAATAAAATCTGCAATCGCTGCCGATGGGTCATTTGTCTTCATAAACGCTTCGCCAATCAAAAAACCTTCAAAACCGTACCCCCTCAGTAAACCAATGGTTTCAGGCTTAGAAATACCACTTTCTGCCACTTTTACAAAGGAATCGGGTATTTGCGCCGCTAAATTAATGGCATTATCAAGAGAAACCTCAAACGTTTTTAAATTACGGCTGTTGATACCGACACATGTAATGGCATCGCATAATTTATCCAAACCTTCATCGTCGTGCATTTCTAACAAAACTTCAAGACCTAAGTTTTGTGCAAATTCAGCTAAATGTTTGATTTCTTCTTTTCTTAAACATTCAGCAATCAGCAAAATGAAGTCCGCACCGTAGGCTTTGGCTTCAAACAATTGGTATTCGTCTATGATAAAATCCTTGCGTAAAAGCGGAATGTTGACTGTTTTTCTGGCACGTTGTAAGTCGCTTAATGTGCCGCCAAAAAATTCTTCGTCGGTCAAAACGGACATGGCGGCTGCACCTGACAAGGCATAGCCTTGTGCTACTTCTGCTACGTCAGAATCTTGTCGAATCCAACCCAAAGAGGGTGATTTGCGCTTGTGTTCTGCAATAATACCCGTTGAACCGACGGCTCGCAAAGCTCTTTTAACGGAGTGACAAGGCTCTTTGAAGTAGGGTCTTTGTGCCAAATTACTGAGGGGTTGCCTGTCTTTGCGTTCACCAACTTCTATGCGTTTTGCAGCAACAATAGTATCTAAAATGTTCATAATTAATGGATAATGTATAGTTGATAATGGATAATTAACACTTTTGATTCGTCAAAATTTTAACGATTGTCAAACTTAAAGGTTATAAAATCCAAAAAAGAAATGCAAAGTTAAACGACTTAGGATAAAATTGAGGATTCAACACGTATCAAGTTGAAAAACTTACTTAAACACCTTACTATATTTTTGATTTTTTTAACATGATTTACCAAAGCATTAAGACAATAATTTGACAAAAAAGGGGTTTTAAAATCATATTTAGCCAAAACAACAACTACACTATACTACGCTCAATTGTAAAAAAGCCTTTTTTTTAAACTAATTAAACATTTACGCATACCGAAACACACTTATACACACTAAGGAATAGTGAAAAAATAAATTGTCAACTGTATTTTGAAGCCTTGAAAATCAGGTTTTACAAATTCATCATTTATAATTTATCATTCATCATTTCCTAAAAGTAACTTCGTTTTTCTGAAATCTTCTAAATCTTAAAGGTATGAAAGCATTATTGAGCGTAGTGGTGGCTTGTGTAGCCTTCCTCTCAACAACATCAGCACAATGTATCGAAGGTAACTGCCAAAATGGGCGTGGCACTTACCAATTTGAAAACGGCAACAAATACCGAGGCGATTTTCGCCGTGGTTTGATGCACGGCAAAGGCACAATTGTCTTTGGCAACGACAACAGTTACAATGGTGATTGGGTGTCAGGTATGCGCGAAGGTTTGGGGGTTTACACCTTCGCAACGGGCAATGTTTATTCTGGTTCTTTCAGCAAAAATAAGTTCTCAGGACAGGGTACAATGAATTTTGCAAGTGGCAATAAATATCTCGGCAACTGGGAAGAAGACCAACCGAATGGTCAAGGTATTTTCTATTTTTCGGGCAATGACCGCTACGAAGGCAGTTTTGTGAACGGTAAATTCACTGGAAACGGCACGATGTTCTACAAAAACAATGAAAAATACGTCGGTCAATGGCAAGACAATTTGCGGCAAGGTTACGGCAAAATGTACCGCAGCAATGGCTCTGTCATTGAAGGCAATTGGATAAATGGACAAATTAAGGTGCAAAATGGCGGAAATACTGAGGGGTCTAAAATTTCAGAAGTGGCGACTTCTGGCAATGAAACGCTTCAAGATTGCAACAAAATTTATTGCAAAAATGGCAAAGGCACATTCCAATATGGCGATGGTTCGAAATGGGTAGGCGAATTTAAAGACGGTGTGCCAGAAGGACAAGGGACGTGTCAGTATGCAAATGGGGATAAATATGTCGGTCGCTTTGAGCGTCATGCGCCACAAGGTGAAGGGACGATGTACCATTCAAACGGGCGTATTGTCTCTGCGATGTGGGAATATGGTCGTCCGATTGGCGATATTCCTTCAAATAGTAAGGTCAATCAAGCGAGCGTTGAGATTGATAGAAGTCCAGAAGTTAAAATATGGGCAGTTGTCGTGGGCGTGGGTCGTTATACTTCTATGCCTGTTTTGAAATATTCTGATGACGATGCGTATCAATTTTATGCTTTTTTGAAAAGTCCAGAAGGTGGTGCTTTACCCGACAAACAAATCAAAGTTTTGGTTGATGAAGATGCGACACGTATGAATATCCTACAAACGATGCGTCAAATCCTCTTGAAAGCAGACGAAAACGATGAGATTGTCTTCTATTTTTCAGGACATGGCTTAGATGGTGCATTTTTACCACAAGACTTTGATGGCATCAACAATCGTCTTTTACATTCGGAAGTCAAAGCCATATTTGAACAAAGCAAGGCGAAGCATAAATTATGTATCGCTGATGCGTGTTTCTCAGGTTCACTCCTCGCTATGAAACAACCACTTGCGCCCCAAATTCAAGCATTTTACAAGGCATTTGACAATACACAAGGCGGTATGGCTTTGTTTATGTCGTCCAAAAGCCAAGAGTATTCGCTTGAAGACCAGGGCTTGCGGTCGGGTATTTTCAGTCATTATTTAAGCCGTGGTTTGAAAGGCGAAGCAGATGTGGATGGCAATAAAATCGTTACAATGCGTGAATTGTATGATTATGTTTATAAAAACGTGCGTTCTTATACTTCATCGGCACAAACACCGACAATCAGCGGTCAATTCGATTGGGCGATGCCTGTTTCGATGGTCAGACAATAAAAAAAGGGTTATTGGGCGAAAAAAGCCCGAAATACTGAGGGGTCAAAATGCCAAACGTACAAAGTTACGCTTGGCATTTTTACTTTTGTGAAAACTTTTTTTTGTCATCTAAACTAAATATTATGAATAAATTCTTACTCATTTTTGTAGTCCTCGCCACTTTTATCATGTGCCAAAGGAATGGTAACAAAGGCACAGCAGACAGCGTTGACCCTAAATTTGCGGCAGCAGCTGAAAAATATAAAACCATTTGCTCTGGTTGTCATGGACAAAAAGTGGATGCTTTTGTAGATAGAAAATGGATACATGGCAATCATCGAGACAGCCTAATTAAAAGCATCACTTTTGGCTTTCCCGAAAAAGAAATGCCTGTTTTTGGTGAAGTTTTCAAGCCGAATGAAATTGCAGAATTAGCAGATTATATTCTCAACAGTATTGAGGAAGCTAAAAAATACAAATTTGATGGTAAACCCAAATCTAATATTTTTGTCCAAAGTTCTATGACTGTAAAATTGGATACCGTGGCAACTGGTTTAAATAACCCATGGGGCATGTCCTTTTTACCCGATGGTGATATGTTGATAACAGACCGTAGCGGTGAGTTTTATCGCTTAGATAAAAACCGTAAAAGAACGCTCATCGAAGGAACACCAAAGGTTTTGGCAGAAGGTCAAGGCGGTTTGCTCGATGTGGAATTGCATCCAAAATTTGCAGAAAATGGCTTCATTTACTTGTCTTATTCAAAATCTAAAGATTCGGCAGGCGGAGTTTGGTCAACAACAGCTGTTATGCGCGCAAAATTGGACGGTAATAAATTGACGGAACAACGAGATATTTTTGTCGCCCAACCTTATGAAAAAACACGGCATCACTACGGTTCGCGCTTGGAATTTGATAGAAACGGCTATTTATTCGTCACTGTGGGCGAAAGAGGACAACATGTCGCTTTGCTACCGCAAAGACTTGATAATGACCTGGGCAAAATTCATCGTATTTATGACGATGGACGTATTCCGACCGATAACCCATTTTTCAAAAACGATACGGCTCGGAAAACGATTTTTTCTTATGGTCATCGCAATCAACAAGGCATGGCAATGAATCCAACAACTGGTGAAATGTGGTCGCATGAACACGGGCCACGAGGTGGCGATGAAATCAATATTGTTAAACCTGCCAAAAACTATGGCTGGCCCGTAATCTGCTACGGCATCAACTACGATGGTACGGTTTTGACACCTTTTACAAAGAAAGCAGGTATGGAAGAACCGATGCTGTATTGGTTGCCATCCATTGCGCCGAGCGGTGCAACTTTTGTAACGGGCGATAAATACAAGGCGTGGAAAGGCGATTTTTTAGTCGGTTCTTTGCGGTTTGAATACCTCAATCGCTGTCATGTTGAAGGGAATAAAGTTGTAAAGGAGGAGATTTTATTGAAAAATATCGGTCGTTTGCGCTTTGTTGAAATGGGACGTGATGGTTATATATATGTTGGGGTTGAAAGACCTGGGCATGTTTTTAGACTGATACCAGTGGAAAATTAAAGAAAAACCATAATTTTACTGAGGGGGGTAAAATCAAATGCCCCTTTCAATAAGTTTATTTTTGAAAACTAAATCAATTGTAAACAAACAAAAATTTGAGCAAACTTATGGAAGGATTGACACCTGAAAATTTTGACGATTTTATCAACCACATTTATGATAGAATTTTCAAATTGTTCTTTAAGCACAAACCCGTTGCGGTTGACTGTCTTACTCATTTTGTTGATAAAGCCATCGTAGAAAAATTAGACCTTGAACGCATGACTTTGAAGGATACTAATTTTATATCAAAAGACCTTGAAGAGTTCTTTTCAGATGTTATTTATGAAACCTATATCAAAACAAATATTGTTTCTAAATCAACTCAAAATCGTAAAAAACAAAAAGCGCGCGTTGTGCTTATTTGGGAACATAAACATGGTATTGAGAGCTATTTTAGCTTATTTGTTCAGATATTGAGCTATAAAGTGCATCAATATGTTCAAGATATGGCAGAAAACCGAGAACCTACACTTGTTATACCTATCATTGTTAATCAAAGTAAAACAACGCTTAAAAGCAGAAATTTTCAACAATCTTTTTCTCATATTCCTTCTGAATTGCTTATATTTGTTGAAAATTTTGAGTGTTATGTTATCAACGTACATGATATTGAACAAGAGATACTCCTCAAAATGAAAGAGGATAATTTACTGAGGGGTCTGTTTTTAGCTTATCAAGCGATTGAAAACAAAGAACAAAAAGAGGATAGTTTGCTTGAAATTTTCAAATTCATACAAAATCAGAACTATTTTCAGCTTTTTTTTCAACCTCTTTTAGCGTTTATCATAAAAAAAGGCAAATTCAGTCAATCAAAAGTCAAAGAAATGCTTGACAATTATTTAACTTCTGAGCAAAAACAAAATAAAATGATAGCACAACTTTCATTAGGAGATAAATGGGAAATGCGTGGGGAGAGACGCGGTAAGGAGATAGGTAAGGAGATAGGTAAGGAAATAGGTAAAGAAATAGGTAAAGAAATTCAAGCCCGCTTAACCGTTTTACGTGGACATTTTAGAGGACAACAATCTGATATTTTAGCAGATATTTGTGGCTTACCTTTAAAAAAAGTCCTTGACTTAGAGGATGGCTATGAAGTTGTGAAAAAAGCATGGCTTGAAAAAAAAGTGACTGTTTCTGACCTCGCAAAAACGACTTCGCTTTCAGAAGATGAGGTCAAATATGTCGTTGCGAGCTTAGAAAGTGTTTCTTAGTTTTTAAAATAGAAAACTAAATTTTCAAACAAAAAGAGGCAACCTTATAAGGGTCGCCTCTTTTTGTATTTAGTTCAATATCAATATTTTACACCGTTTCTAAAACAGTTGACTTAATCGGTTGAACCCAACCATAGCGGTCATCTATTTCACCAGTCCGCATTTTGTCAATTGTCTTTTTTAACAAATTGCCAATTTTACGTTCGCTGACATCGGATAATGTCATCGTCAAATCACGATAAGTAATTGCGCTAACGTGTGAGACAACCGCCGCCGTTCCACAACCAAAAATCTCTTGTAAAGTACCTGAATGATAAGCCTCGACAATTTCATCAATACTCAAATCACGGACTTCATACGGAATATTCAAATCAGGCAATAATTTCAAAATCGTATCGCGTGTGATCCCTTTCAAAATTGTTCCGTCAGTCGGTGCAGTAATCACTTTACCGTCAATGACGAACATCAGGTTCATCGTTCCTGCTTCTTGAACCAATTTATGGTTTTGTGCATCGAGCCAAAGAAGCTGGTCATAACCACGCTCATTTGCCAAACGGGTAGGAAGCAACGAACCCGCATAATTACCCGCCGATTTTGCTTCACCAGTTCCGCCTTGTGCTGCACGGATGTACTTTTCTTCTGCCCAAAGTGTCACAGGTTTGGCATAATAAGAGCCAACTGGACCTGTAATTATCATAAATTTATAGGTAGCAGAAGGTCTGACACCTAAAAATTCATCCGTTGCGAACATAAAAGGACGCACATATAAAGAACTGCCTTCAGCAGGTGGAATCCAATCGCGGTCAATGTCCACAAGCATTTCAACCGCTTGACGGAACAAATCTTCTGGGACTGTCGGCATGGACATACGCGTTGCCGAAGCATTAATCCGCTTGCTGTGCATCTCGCAGCGGAACAAAGCAGGTGTGCCGTCTTGCATTTTTGAGGCTTTCATACCTTCAAAAATGGATTGTCCATAATGAATGGCCATGTTTGCAGGATGCAAAGTCAGGTTGCCGAAAGGACGAATTTCGAGATTTGTCCATTCACCGTCAATATAGTCAGCAACAAACATGTGGTCGCTGAAAGTACGTCCAAAGGGAATATTGTTGAAATCTAAACTCGCCAAACGTGAGTTTTGAGTTAGATTTACCGTAATTTTGTGATTCATAATTGAATAATTTAAAATAATTTGGAAAGATTTGGTAGGCTTTAAAGAACATTTTCCAACTAAAAATCTGCTAAAAGCATGATTATTAGTTTTGTTTGTGTTCTTTAAACAAATCTCTATTTTTATGATTAGAATTCCAAGAATTTTCAAGGGAATTTTCAAGCCAATAAAATATTATTTGTCTCAAATCGCTTATTATTGATTTTTATTTCGGTAATTTAATTTTGAATTTCATTAAAATAATCAAATTTTCTACTTTGAATACTGCTTTTTTCGATTTCACAGTTTACAATATTTCCGAAACGGGAAATTTTAATCAATGGCTGTCAGGTGACAATCAACGCCGCATTTTGATTGGTTTTTTAGATGAACAACACGAAATGCTGGAGCTATTTTTAAATAAAATCATTAGTGCAGCCAAGATAGATTTAGAAAAAGACTGCCTTATACTGAGGGGGTCACAAGAAAATCTTTCTATTCCTACATTTGCCCATATCAAAAGCTTTGACAAAATTGAAAAAGCCGTTTTGTTTGGTCTAACTGGCAAAGATTTAGGTTTGAACATCGAAACCCACCTTTATATTCCTTTTGTGTTCAATAATTGTCAGTTCATGTTTGCCGATAAATTATCGCTTATTGAAAGCTCAATGGAGCGCAAAAAAGCTCTGTGGAATGGTTTGCAAACACTGTTTTTGTAAAGACGAAACCCTTCTCTACAAAATGACAAAACAAAAAATCAATGAAAATCAGTCTCAACAGTGGTCTAATAAAAATATTCTTCTATGAAAATACGCTGGCTATTTCGACGTATTCTGTTCATTTTCAAGCAAACACCAAAACGTGTTTGGCGACTTTTGACGTTCAATAATCATCGTTTTTACAAAATTTACCCCCCCTCAGTAAAAAGGCAAATTTCAGGTCTTTTAATTGCTGATTTACTTTCTTTCTTTGATATTATTGAAATATTGACCAACCTTCTCTCACCTAACTCGCGCCTTTTGACAGATATTGAAAAAGAAAGAGGACGTGAAATATTTGGCAATACCATTGATTTTGAATTAGTTATGCACGACAAACGTTCAATACCTGTTCGTCGTGGCATGGCTCATGCTTATGTAACGTTTAATACAATCAACTCATGGCGACCTATTCGAGCGGATATTTTTGTCCATGAATTGACACATATATGGCAATATCAACAATTTGGCGCGGGTTATATAGCTGCGGCTTTAGCGGCACAACGAACACCCGCAGGCTATAACTACACTCATACTGAGGGGTGGCATCACGGCTCTTTTTTTGATTTGAATGCGGAACAACAAGCGGATTTTATTCAAGACCTTTACTTGAACCGAAAGGGTTTTTATCCCCAATGGTTTTCGCAAAACCATGTCCTTGAAAGCGGTGTGCATGAACGTTTTTTGAATGAAATGTTGGGTTAGAAAGTGTTTAGCAATAATCTGTCGTTCAATCACAAAACTAATTTTGAAACGTTTAAAATTCGCTTAATTTTGCCCACTTTTTAAAAATTTGAAATGATAAAAATTCTCGATAAATATTTAGTCAAGTCGTTCATACCGCCTTTTTTTGTCTCGTTCGGCATTGCATTGTTCGTGTTGATGATGCACTTTTTGTGGTTGTACATTGACGAAATGATGGGCAAAGGTTTGGGTATTTTAGAGTTAATGGAGCTGCTTTTCTACCTAACAATCGTCCTCGTGCCACAAGCCTTGCCAATTGGCGTATTGATTTCGACGGTCATGGTGATGGGAAATTTGGCAGAACGATATGAATTGGCAAGTTTTAAATCGGCGGGCGTTTCCTTGGTTCGGGTCATGCGTCCTTTAATGGTAGTCGTTAGTTTGATTACCGTTTTTTCATTTTTCACATCGGAAGTCCTCATTCCGTGGGCAAATTTGAAATTTTATTCTCGCTTTTATGATATTCGGAAATCTAAACCTACCGTTTCGTTTCAAGCGGGCGTTTTTAACGATGAATTTCAAGAATACACTTTACGTATTGGAAAAAAAGGAACAGATGGAACAAGCATCGAAAATGTCTTGATTTATGGCAATAAAAACTTTAATGCGAATCTCGTCAATCAAACGTCCGCAAAAACGGGTGAAATGATGACCACGCATGACAAGCAGTTTATTGTCATGAATCTCTATGACGGCGTTCAATATCAAGAGACGACGGGGCAAAATGGCTCAAGTGCCAAAAATTACCCTTTTGTCCGTGTCAAGTTCAAGTCATGGCAGAAATATTTTGATTTATCTGAATTTGATAGGCGCAAAACCGATGAGGGTTTGTTTAAAAACAACCAAAAAATGTTGTCCAGTCGGGAACTTTTCAATGCGATGGACTCCATTCAACAAGTCGGCAATACTTATGGAAATGATTTGTTTAGAGGCTTGCAGACCAATTTTACGCCTTGGCGAAATAAAATATTGTCGGTTACAAAAACAGATACGGCTGTAATTCAAAATATCAATGCTGTTCAAGAACAAACGCCCCCCTCAGTATCTAAGGACACTCAAACGTCTGAAATAAAAACGGACGGTCAAGCAACATTGGATTCATTTAACAAAGCTGCTTTAGCTGGTACACCGTATAGTGAAAAATCATTGGCGATTCCTAAAAAGGATACATTTAATAATAAGTTTTTAAAGCCTAACTTTTATGCCGTTTTGACCGATACAGGCTTACCGAGATATGAGCGAGAGAGCTTTTTAAATCGAGCCGTATCGCAAGCCGAAAATGTTAAAAATCAAATAGAAAATACGCAACGACAAACGAAATTGGTGAATGAATCACGTGACAAATACGTGTATGAGTTTCATTTGAAGTTTACTTTTGCCCTTGTGTGCTTCATTTTTCTGTTTATCGGTGCGCCAATGGGTGCGATTGTTCAAAAAGGTGGTTTTGGTTACCCTATTTTGGTCGCCATTGTCTTTTTTATGGTCTTTATGATTTCGATGATTTATGGTAAAAACTTGAAAGATGCGGGTTCGATTTCGCCCGTTACTGCGGCGTGGGTGCCTCTTGTTATTTTACTTCCGATAGCCGTTATTTTAACATTTAGAGCGGTCAATGACTATAAATTATCGCCTGCAGTGTTCGATAAATATGGTAAGAAAATTATTGAATTATTGAATATCAAAAAACGATTTGCTAAATTAAAAGCACAAGAACCTTCTTAGAAAATGATGAATGATAAGTGATGAATTTGTAAAATGATGATATTTAAACAGTTGTAAATTCATCACTTATCATTCATCATTTCCTAACATACAACTATGTTAAAAATTATAGAAAAAAACAGCCTTTTTTTTGCTTTATATATCATTGGTTTTTTCGCCGTATTTTTCAACGAGGTGAATAAACCGATATTGGAAACGACGCTGTATTTTAGTACGCATCGAACATCTTTTGGCAATACTTTTTTTTCCTATTGGACACTTTTGGGTGAAGCTTATCCATACTTTTTAGTGGCTCTTTTTTTCTATTTTTATCAAAAAGACAAGCAAAGTACCCTCAAAATAGCTGTTACAGGTCTTATTATTCTCATTGTCGCTTTTCTATTAAAAGAAATATTTGAGTCACCACGCCCTGTTAGCATCTTAGAAAACATGGGCTTAGACACGACATTCAACTATGTCGAAGGCATCGAAATGAATAAAGGCGCAACGAGTTTTCCATCTGGTCATACAGCCAGTGCTTTTGCATTATGGGGCTTATTGGCTTTTCAATTTTCCCGAATCAAAGGCGTTCAAATTGCCTTGTTTTTAACGGCATTTTTAGTAGGTTTTTCAAGGGTCTATTTAGCACAACATTTCGTTCAAGATACTTTATTTGGTTCAGCAATAGGCATCAGCGTTGCCCTTTGGGTTGAATACTATATTAGCAAAAAGTACGCATTAGCGCAACAAGCACCCCCTCAGTAAAAAGCCGATTTTTTGTTGACTTGAATCATATTTTTACTTAAAACCACTTCCTTTTGCAGCCTTTACAGTCGTGTTTTGTATCAAGTATCTATAAGATTAAGTATCTTCACGAATCAATTTTGATTTTTACAACTATCCAATTTTAAGAATAATAATGACGACTGCAATTATTGGTACAGGTACAACATTACCCGAATTAGTAATCAAAAATGCGCACTTTTTGAATCATGCTTTTTATGATGCTAAAGGAGTTAAAAATGAAAAAAACACCTCTGATATCATCGAAAAATTGGAAGCCATTACAGGTATTACAGAACGTCGTTATGTTCCTTTCGATCAAGATTCCATTCCATTAATGACAGAAACAGCTTTAAAAACGCTTAATAATGCGGGTTTAAAGGCTTCTGATTTGTCGGGTATTATCGTAGCGCACAATGCGGGTAATATGATTGTGGGCTCTAAAACCTTTCATCCTGTTCCCAATTTGGCAGCATGTCTAAAAAATGCTATTGATTGTACCAATCACGAATGTTTTGCTTACGATATTTTATTTGGTTGTCCAGGTTGGGTTCAAGCCATGATACAGGCGCATCAATCTGTTTTGTGCGGTGAAGCAGAAACGGTTTTGGTGGTCGGTTTAGAAGTCGCCTCTCGCCTACTCGACCCGCATGATTTGGATTCGATGATTTTAGCGGATGGTTGTGGTGCTTGCATTTTAACTAAATCGAATGAAAATATTGGCGGAGTATTGTCTTATGCCACGTTTTCGCACGCACAAGTGGATTTAAGAAGCATTTTTTTAGATAAATCGAACAATTCAGCCGAAGTGGCGGGCAATTGCTATTTCCACATGAACGGCAGAGATGTCTATAAATACGCGACACAATGGCTGCCAAAAGTCATTGAAAAAGCTTTAAATAAAGCTAATTTAACCATTGATGACATTGATTTATTTCTATTTCATCAAGCGAATGCTAAAATGTTAGAAGCGATCGCGAAGAACTTAGGACGTTTATACGACAAAGACTACGCTTTTTTTGAAGGAAAAGTGCCGAGTACGGTTCAGGTTTTAGGCAATACTTCTGTTGCCACAATTCCAACAATGTTGGATTTGGTTTTGAAAAACGAACTAAACGGTTTTTCAATAAAAAAAGGACAAAAAGTCGTTATGGCTTCTGTGGGCGCAGGTATGCACTGCAATGCTTTGGTGTATCAGTTTTAACGATGCCCGCACTAAAAAATGTAAAAGCCTTTCTCTGAATGAACAGAGAAAGGCTTTTACATTTTAAATATTTGTGACCTAATGATGCTTATGATTGTGGTGTTTCCTAAAAAGGATTGACCAATGTATGAGATACAAAATCCCTGAAACAGCCAATGGAACGCCCATAATGAGGGCAATCTCTGCATTTTTTATCGTTAGCAAAATATAAAGTACAGACGATAAACCACCTGCTACGAGCATCGCACCGCCAGCCAATTCTCGATACAAAGAGATGAAATAACCCACAATGCCAAGCACCAAAAGTGGTAGCATCGGTATGACGATATCAGCACGTCCATCTCGAATACCTGGTAAAACTTCAGCAAAAAGAAAGAGAATTAAGCCCGAAGTTGTTGCAAATCCGACAATTTGTGCTATCCATTTGATTGATTCAAGTGAACCTAAGGTCTTGGTTTTCATAATACATAAATTTTAAAGTGTGATAAATGCGTTTTGCCAACGCTTTCATTTTTCACTACAAATTTACGATGATACTGAGGGGGGTAAAATGATTGCTGTTAACATCAATGATGAGCAAAATCACTCAAATATGGTTTTTTACTGAGGGGTATAAAAGCCCATCAAAAGTTAAAAATTGCCTTCACACTCACATTCCTTCCTTGATTGAAAACCCCTATTCTACCTGTTGCTAAATTCTCAGGTGCGTATTTGAGCCGACTCAAATGACTTTGATACGCCACATCGCCTAAGTTTTCAGCACTGATGAAAAGGCTCATAAAGTCTTTGTCTTTAAAGGCTTTTATGTTACCACCGATGCCCGCACTCAATAAAGTATAAGCAGGCGTTGCGGTTTCAGTACCAAAAGCAGCGTAAAAACGATTTTGTGCAAAATAATGGTCAATGGCAAATTTGGCATAAACATTAGTAAACAACTTACCTACGCTTTTGAATTGTGCTTTTAGTTCACCTCGATATTTGGCAGCAGGAATAAAAGGCAAATACTTCGTGCTGTCGGGCTGATTTTGTTGAATGGCTTGAACAAAAGAAAATGCATTTTCGATATGCAGCCAATCCAAAGGATGCGGATGAATATCCACATAAATTTCACTGCCCAAAAGCCGTGCATTGCCTTGTGTAAACTTGTAAGCAGGTATATTGTCAGAAGGATTTGGAATAGAATCACCACCCGCAACGCTTGTCAATTTTTCTGAAAAAATATAGTTAGAAATGAAATTGGCAAAAGGCGTTAATTCAAAAGTCAGATGGTCACTGTTTAAAAAATACGCCACATCTATTTGACGACTGACTTCTGATTTTAAATCTGGATTGCCGTATTCGTAGCGGTAAGTGCCTTCATGCACGCCATTTGAGCCAATTTCAGCAATATTTGGTGCGCGGAAGCCTTGTGAAAGGTTCAGTTTTAAAGTTTGATTTTTACTGATTTGATACGACAAACCGACGCTTCCTGTATAGCTGCTGTAATCTTTTTGAAAGGCTGGAAATTTTAATTCAGTTGTACTGTTTTTTACAGTTGTCGGTCTTTCTAAACTGTCCAAAATGAGTTCTTGTCCGTTAATATGCCTGTTATCAAGGCGTAAACCTGCTGCAAGAGTGAGTTTTTTATCAAAATGTTTTTCAGCAAAGGCAAATCCACCGACATCAAAAAGGCTGTAATTGGGTATTAAAAACTCTAAACCTTTGTTCACATTTTTTTGCTGCATACCGCTTGCACCAAACGCTAATTCCCAGCCATGAATATCCTCAATATTGTACCGTGCGCTGTAATTAAATGTAGATAAATCAAAATACAAAGCCGTATTATCGGGATTTAAAACATCGCCATATTCACGCCGTTTGTTGTTCTGAAAACCCAAATCTATATCCAAAACACCTTTGTTGAGTATAAAATGATTATTAGATATAATCCGTTGATGATTAATGACTTGATGAGGAAAACCGACCCCCGACCCCAAAGGGGAGTTGGCTGTACCTTTCAAGTCTGAGTCTGTTGCCGTCACATCTTTGGTTCCGCCTTTGCCATCTGGAACGGCAAAAGTAAAGTGACCAAGACTGTCTCTTACCCCCTCAGTAATTCCGATTTTTGTATTAAAAGTATTGAGTGTCAAATGCGTATAACCCCAATTTTTGGAAACGCCTAAGAACAAACCACCATCCATTTCCTTGAATCCTGAATTATAGACTTTTCCATCGTAGGCATTTTGATAGTTGCCCGCCCCTTTTTGGCTTAAACGAGCCAACCATTGAATATCCTTTTTATTACCTGCATTGGATAAAGAATAGCCAAAAAGATTATTATTTGTTTGATAATTGGACACAAACTGCGTTTTTATGGATTCATGTTGCGGTGATTTAGGCGATATGAAATTCAAAACGCCCGCAATGCCATCAGAACCATACATCAAACTGCCTGGTCCTTTGACAATTTCGATTTTATCAATGGCGTACTCATCAATCTCGATGCCATGTTCGTCGCCCCATTGTTGCCCTTCTTGTCGAATACCGTCGTATAAAGTAATGACCCGATTGTAGCCCAATCCGCGAATCATCGGCTTAGAAATCGCTGCACCCGTCGTTATTTGATTGACACCTGGCACGTTCTTTAAACCATCAATCAAATTCGTCGAAGCATTTTGATTCAAGGCGTTTTTATCAACCGCTTTAATAACCAAAGGGCTTAATTTTAACTCTGTTGCATGAGTCACAGCCGTCACAACGACCGCATTCAACTCTGAAACAGCAGAACTCAATAGAAAATCGAGCGACGTGTTTTTATCAATCTTAACACGTTCAATATGATTTTTATAACCAATGTATTTGATTTCAAATAAATAATTGCCATTTGGCACATTCTCAAAAGTAAATTGACCATTATTATCGGTCGTTGTGCCTGTTTTTAAGTCTGTGATATAGATAGTGGCTTCTATCAAACCTTCTTTTGAATCCTCATCTTTTACTGAACCTGTTATTTTATTTTGAGCAAAGACACTTTGGTTAATGATAAAAAAGATAGCTATGATTGATATGAATGTCTGTTTCATTTTATATTATTTTGATGACAAATAGGCCTATTTGTCCATTTTTTAAAAAGAATAATCAATTTTTTGTCATTCTGAACGGAGTGAAAGAACCAGAATAATATTTTATTCAGGTTCTTTCACTCCGTTCAGAATGACAAAAAATGCAAAGAAGAATGGCAGTTATACCCCTCAGTATAAAAGCATTTTTCACATAGTTTTAGCGTTAAAACAAGGTAAAAGCAAAGACAAACGTCCCAACTATTAACTCAAAACAATTAACCCAAAACCAAACAAGGTGGCGCACGAAGAGATTGGAAGATGTATGTACGGGAATGTACAAAGGAGATAAAAGCAAACTGGCTTTTAACAAATATGTCGGAAAGTCTATCTAAATGAAAAGAAGACAATTGGAGTTCAAAAAAGGAGAAAGTAAAATCGCAAAGTGGACAACTATGCTGTAAATGGTCGGAGTCGTGTAAATGCAAATCACCTGCTTTGGTATCGCATATTTCAAGGGCAGACTGACTGTGTTCGACCACAATATGCCATTCCTTTGCACCAAATGCTAAGAATATCAACAAGGCAAGTAACAAACCTTTTGCTTTGAAAATGATATGTTTTGACTGCTTTTTCACGTATAACTATCTGAATACGAAGTATTTATATTTTAATTTCCTCAAAAAAAACAAAGATACATCCAATAGCTTGGTTGTTTGAAACAAGACTGCTTTATTTGCCCAACAACAGAGATTTTGACACAAGTAAAACAAACTGTCTATGAATGCTTTGAAGAAATTAGGGTTTCCAGAGAATACTAAATTATTGATTATTCATGCCGATGATGCAGGGTTGGCTCATGCTGAAAACCAAGCGACGATGCAAGCATTGGCAAAAGGCATGGTGATTTCAACCAGTATTATGATGCCTTGTCCGTGGTTTTACGAAATGTTGGAATTTTCAAAACACAATATTGCGTATGATTACGGCATTCATTTGACGCTGACCTGCGAATGGAAATATTATAAATGGCAGCCCGTTTTGCCGATTTCAGAAGTACCCAGTTTGGTTGACGAAAATGGTTTTATGCACCGCACGCGCCAGGCGTTTAAGGTAGCTGCAACATTAGATGACATCAAAAAAGAGGCGCATGCTCAAATAGAAAAAGCCTTCAAATATGGTTTAAATCCGAGTCATTTGGACGTACACATGTACACTTTGGGTTTAAAACCTGAATTAATAGCCTTGTATAGAGAATTGGGACAGACTTACAAATTACCCATATTGTTAAATAAACAAATTATAAACTCTTTTGGTATCAACGCCGATGAATGTTTGTTAGAAGATGATTTATGCGTAGACAATCTGTTTTTTGGCGAGTATCAAGATTTTGAAAAAGGTGAATTGGCAACTTATTATACGAACGTTTTAGAAAATTTACCCTCGGACTTAAATGAAATTCTGATTCATCCTGCATTTGACAGCAGAGAAATGCGGGGCATCACTATCGAACATCCCAATTTTGGTGCTGAATGGCGACAAATTGACTATGATTATTTTACAAGCATACAATGTCGTTCCATTTTGGAGAAAAATAATATCCAATTAATTACTTGGCGTATGATAAAGGATATTTTGTATGGCGTGTCGTAGAGAAGCACCCCCTCAGTAAATTTTGCACAAATAGGGTAAACCAATAATTTTCATGTTGTTGAGCATTTTTTTGAAAAATTAAAAAGCGAAACGAGTCAAACAAAAGCAACAAATAAACGTTAATTGGCAGCAAAACAGCCCTAAGTCTTAGGGTTTTTCTATTAACTTTGCGTATTACTTTCACCGTATAAAACAAAATTTAATGAAAAAATTTATTGTATTTTTAGTCATATTGACAACCCTAACAACCCTCTCTGCACAAGGAATAGCCTTTGAAAAAGAAGAAACTGCATGGGCAGACGTGTTAAAAAAAGCCAAAGCTGAAAACAAAATTGTTTTTGTTGATGCCTACACAACTTGGTGCGGCCCTTGTAAGGTCATGTCAAAAAACATTTTCCCTCAAAAAGAAGTGGGTGATGTGTTCAATGCTCGTTTTGTCAATGCAAAAATTGACATGGAAAAAGGCGAAGGCCCAGAAATTGCTAAAAAATATGGTGTCAGGGCTTATCCGACCTATATTTTTGTCAATGGTGATGGCGAGTTGGTGCATCGCAGCTTAGGCAGTATGCCTGCTGAAAAATTCATTGCAGTTGGTGAGGCCGCTTCTGACCCTGAACGTCAGTTCTATTCCCTCAAAAAGAAATATGAAGACGGTCAACGTGGTGCAGATTTCTTGAAAAACTTAGCTTTTGCTTGCGAAAGTGCGCAAGAAACAACCATGTTACCTGCTGTTGTTGATGCTTATTTAGAGACACAAAAAGATTGGTTGACAAAAGACAATATGCAATTTATTCTAAAGTTTGGCACAAGTATCGAAAGCCCTTTGTTTGCCTTTATGGTCAAAAACCAAGATGCTTTTCAAAAGGAATTAGCGCAAAAAGACTTTAAAGCACAAATTGACCAAATGGCGTTTATGGGCGTTGCAAATGCGACTTATAATCGGACAAAAGGGGAATTTGATTTTGTAAAAGCAAAAGAGTTGGGCGCAAAGTACCTGACAAAAGATATGACGGATAAGTCATTGAGTAATATGACCTTGGCACAATTTCAGATGAAAAACGACATGCCTGGTTATATGAATCATGCGATTACGCATTTTGACAAATATCCATCTGAAAATGCACAAGAGTTGAATCAAGTCGCTTGGGGTTTTTATGAAAATTCAACCGACAAAGCGCAATTGCAAAAAGCCTTAGGTTGGTCTTTAAAATCAATTGAGCTTGATGATATTTTCGCTTTTAATGATACGGCCGCTGCCCTATATTACAAATTAGGCGACAAGCAAAATGCTAAAACCTATGCTGAAAAAGCCATTAAATTGGCCAAAGCATCAGGCGATGATGCTTCCGAAACTGAAGCACTTTTGAAGAAAATTGAAGCAATGTAAATAAATGATGAAGTATGAATGATAAATGATGAATAAAGCGACATAAAATACTGAGGGGTCGCTTCATTCATCATTTTTCATTCATATTTCATCATTATTTAAATACCTTTCTGTACATATACTCCACTTTTGCCCTTGCCCACGGCGTTTTGCGTAGAAAGACGAGGCTTGATTTGATACTCGGTTCGTCTATAAAGCATCTGATTTTGATGCGTTGTCCCATCTTTTCCCAACCTACTTTTTCAACCAATTCTGTTAAAATGGCTTCTAAGGTTTTGCCGTGTAGTGGGTCTTTGGATTCTATTTCTGCCATTTTTTTATTCTTTTACAAATTTTATTCTTGAAACTACCCCCTCAGTATTTTCTACCTCTAAGATATAAATTCCTGTTGGTTGGCTATTTAAAGAAATGCTTTTTTGAGTCGTTTTTTGAACTAAAACGCCTTGAAAATTATAAATTTTGACCGTTTTTATATCATCTAAGCCCTCAATTATTAAAACGTCTTTTGCTGGATTTGGATAAACACTCAATTTGATATTTTTATCTTTTTGAGCAACGGCAACTGTTTTTGAATACTTGTATTGACCATCATTATCTACCTGTTTCAAGCGATAATAAACGATTTTATCTTTTGAAATAGAACTATCATCATAAGTATAATGCAATTTTTGATTTGAATGACCTGCCGCTTTCACTTGTCCTATAGGCAAAAACTTCGTGCCATCCGTGCTTTTTTCGATTGAAAAAAAAGCAGAATTAAGCTCAGTTGTTGTAACCCAATTTAGCCTAATTATTTGATTATCAATTAGATGTGCATTAAAAGACAATAGCTCAACTGGAATGATAGGCACATTTGGCAAATTGAATTTAGCCATAACTGGATAATGGTCAGTTGTCTTTGTCGCATAACTTGTAATATAAGTTTGAGGCGAACCGACTCGGGCAGTTAGAAAGGCACTGCTCATTTCATTAGAACCGATGATGTGGTCAATCATATCCGAAAATCCTGTTGTGCTTTTTGCACCCGTATTACTGAGGGGTAGTGTAAACAAACTGTAACGGCTTGGGTCATTGATATAAGCAATAAAAGTACTCGTATTTGTTGGTACAAATGAGACTGTCGCATCTAAATCATCATTAAAGTCGCCAGACATGATGAAAGGTAGGTTCGGATATTGAGCATCTAAAACCGTTTTCAGCTTCTCAACATCATATTTTCGCATGTCATAGACCTCTTGCGCGGCATTTGCGCTCGTATTAGCTCTGCCATGTATGCCTACAAAACCCATATATCGAGAAACACCATTGATATTGACGTTGGCCGTCAACAAATAAGGCAAGCGACCTGAAGCCCAAAAACGGGTGCGTGTATTCGGATAATCAGGCAATAAAGTTGTATCGTTTTTAAATTCTGTCAATAATGGCGTAGCCGTTACATTGCTGAAAACAGCGTCTTTATACACAAAACATAAGCGTTGACCATAAATATCCCCAATTGGGGTATTGCTGTAGCTGTACTCAAATGAGCATTTACAAGAATAGCCAGGCAAAGAAGCGACCATTGATTTGAAACCAACTGAGTCTGACACTTCTTCAAATTGATAAATATCAGCATTTATTGTATTCATAACGGCCTTGACATTAGTCATTTGCAAAGCATCGTCACTTGGGCCTAAAGTCGGATGACCAAACCATTCTATATTCCATGTAACGATATCCAATGTATTAGCCTCTTCAAATGTCGCATCTGTCACACCCACGCCTGTTATCATAAAATCTGACGTTGACCGAGGGTAGAATTGCAATGACGTGTTGTAAATACCAGAAATACCCGTCACATGACCTGTTGCCGATTGAATCGCTGAACCAACGATATTATTAGAAAAAGGTGCAGCTGTACTCAAGATACGTACAGGTAAGAAACCAAAAGCATAGTTCGTATTGGCGGCATAGTTTCCGCCCGTCCCTGGGAAAGAAATGTTTTGAATAGTCACCAATTCACCTTCATGTGCAGCCATTTCTGCTGATGTAATGACTAAAGCAGGTGGAATATACTGAGGGGTACTAATTTTATTCATAGTCAATATCGTTATTTGGTCAAGCCCACTAAATGTTGAGCGATAGCCAAAAACCTCTACGGAATCGCCTAATTGTAAGGCATAATCAACACCAATATTACCAGAACCACTATAAACTGAGATACCGCCCGTGTTGTCTTGAATAAAAATTTGATTAGGTCCAAACTCCGTAGCGACCGTCACACGTCCACCTGTAAAGACATTTGTACCGTTGCTGCGTGTTCTGATTGTAGCAATACTTGTTCGAGTCGGTCGCGAGATGACACTGCCACTCATTACTATGTTTTTTGTCGGAACACCTGGACTTGTCAAAGCGATACTGCCATTAAAATTACCAGCAGAAGCACCTGTTAATCGGACATAAATAACTTTAGAAGTGACACGTCCACTTGACTGTATAAACATCAAAGAAGTCGTATAACCATTTGATTCTGAAAGGCTTATCTCATATCCTGTTGGCGGGGTGGCGGTCAAATCACCTGTTAAAACGAAGCCTGAGACGATAAAGCTCTTAGATACTGAGGGGGTACCTGTCAAAATAGTTGTATAAGAAATAGAGGATTTTGACGAGACAATGATGGGATTTGAGACATCATACAGACTACCATCCATCGTCAAATTGTCTAATCGCCAAGTTCCGGCTGAGCTCGATGCCCCGTAGGCATAGAGCCTAAATGTGACGCTGGTTGTTATGTTTTGAAAATTAATGCCTAAGTCAACCATTTGGGCTGTTGTTGGAAATGCAGCAGAAGTTGAACTTGGTGAAGGTGTATTTAAGTCGCTTACATATCCATCCAAACTTGAACGCAATACCCAACTCGTTGGTCCTGTTCCCGATTTTTGGTCAAAAAAACTAATGCTATTGATAGACATCGCAAAGTTTGCATTGGGCGAAATTGTAAAAGACAGATACTTCCCTGCATTGATAGAAGCCGTATTGAAGCCCGTTGTCGAAATAGCTTTATCTGTTGCGCCGCCCGAAGTACCTGTTGTGTAGGAAACTGTACCTGTTGACCAAGTGGCATCTGAGACCGTGCCATTCGCGGGTGTTGTGGTAGCCGTTGTTTGAGAATCAAACTCCCAAAGAGCGATTGTTTGACCGTAAGAAAAGGATAGAGAACCGCAAACAAACGTTGCGATAAAAATCAAGAATTTAAGTGATTGGTTCATCTCCAAATTTTTTAAAATAATACGTTAGTGATTGTTAATGAATGTATTAATCAAAAAAAATGAATTGTCAAAAGCATAGGCAGATGACAATTCATTTGAGTTTTAAAATCGTTTTTTGAGGTATAGTAAACGGAAAAAAAGATTGATTGCATTTTTTTTGCAAAAAAATG
>JANLQI010000202.1:0-10281 GCA_031367705.1 Saprospiraceae bacterium
ATTATCCGTAACAACCGTTTGAAACGCCTTTTGGAAATCAAGGCACCGGAGGTCATCCTCAGAAACGAAAAGCGTATGTTGCAAGAGGCCGTTGACTCATTGTTTGACAACTCACGGAAGTCAAACGCAGTCAAAGCCGAAGGCGGTCGGGCATTGAAATCATTGTCTGATATTTTGAAAGGTAAGCAAGGACGTTTCCGTCAAAACTTACTCGGTAAACGTGTTGACTATTCTGGTCGTTCGGTTATCGTTGTTGGTCCGACCTTGAAATTGCACGAATGTGGTTTGCCTAAACAAATGGCGGCTGAATTGTTCAAGCCGTTTGTTATTCGTAAATTGATTGAGCGTGGCATCGTTAAGACGGTTAAATCGGCTAAAAAACTCGTTGACCGCAAAGACAATGTGATTTGGGAAATCCTTGAAAACATTTTGAAAGGACATCCAGTTATGTTGAATCGTGCGCCAACGCTTCATAGATTGTCTATCCAGGCTTTCCAACCGCGTTTGATTGAAGGTAAAGCGATTCAGTTACATCCACTCGTCTGTGGTGCGTTCAATGCCGACTTTGACGGTGACCAGATGGCGGTACACGTACCCCTCAGTCACGGAGCAATTTTGGAAGCGCAAATTTTGATGTTGGCTTCGCACAATATCTTGAATCCGCAAGACGGTTCGCCGATTTCGTTGCCATCTCAGGACATGGTCTTGGGCTTGTATTATTTGACAAAAGAACGCAAGTCTATTCCAGAAAACCCTTGCCGTGGTGAAGGTCGTCGTTTCTATTCCGCAGAAGAAGTCATTATTGCTTATAACGAGCGTCAAATTGATTTGCACGCAGCTATCGAATGTCGTGTTCGCACGGAAGTAGATGGCAAAATGGTGTTCAAACGCATGACAACTACGGTTGGTCGTGTTTTGTTCAACGAAGCTGTGCCAGAACAAGTGCCGTTCATCAATATCGTTTTGACAAAAAAGAACTTGAAAGCCGTCATCAGTGATGTCATTCACCGTTCAAACTTTGCCATAACAGCTGACTTTTTGGACAAAATCAAGGAATTAGGCTTCGGTTGGTCATTCCGTGCAGGTTTATCCTTCACATTGAGTGACTTGATTACCCCCTCAGTAAAAGAGTCAATGTTGGAGTCTGCACAAGCAGAAGTTGATGAAGTTTGGGATTCTTACAACATGGGTTTGATTACAAACAACGAGCGTTACAACCAAATCGTTGATAAATGGGGTGAAGCGGATAATAAAGTGACTGCCATTTTGATGAAGGAATTGGAGCAACACAAACAAGGTTTCAACTCTATATATATGATGTTGGACTCTGGTGCGCGTGGTTCTAAGCAGCAGATTAAGCAGTTGTGCGGTATGAGGGGCTTGATGGCGAAACCACGTAAGTCAGGTGACACAGGTGGGGCTATCATCGAGAACCCAATCCTTTCGAACTTTATTGACGGTCTTTCGGTACTCGAATATTTCCTTTCTACTCACGGTGCGCGTAAAGGTTTGGCGGATACGGCTTTGAAAACGGCTGACGCAGGTTACTTGACACGTCGTCTCGTTGACGTGGCGCAAGACGTGGTTATTCGTGAAGAAGACTGTAATACATTACGTGGTATCGAAACAACGTCTTTGAAAGAAGGTGATAAAGAAATTGAAACGCTTTATAACCGTATTCGTGGACGTTATACATTATATGATATTTATCACCCAGAAACAGATGCTTTGATTCTCGAATCAGCTGATTTTATTGGTGATGATGTCGCTAAATATATTGAAAGTGTTGGAGTTGAATCTGTTACAATTCGTTCAGTTTTAACATGTGAAACCAAACGCGGCTGTTGTGCAAAATGCTACGGTCGTAACTTGGCGACAGGTCGTATCGCTGAAATGGGAGATGCGGTTGGTATCATCGCCGCACAATCTATCGGTGAGCCGGGTACACAGTTGACATTACGTACCTTCCACGTTGGTGGTACGGCAATGGTCTCTCGTCAAGAGAGTGAATTAGTGGCTCGTTTTGCAGGTAAAGTTGAGTTTGACGAAATCCTTACTGTTGGTTATACAATGGATACGGGAGAATATATCGAACGTGTTATTTCGCGTACAGGTGAAATGCGGATTGTTGACTCGAAAACGGGTAAAGTCCTTGCAGCCAACAATATTATGTATGGTTCAACGATTTTCGTAAAAGACGGTCAAGAAGTAAAACGTAACGAAAAACTCTGCGAATGGGATCCATTCAACGCATTAATCGTTTCAGATAAAACAGGTTTCATTAAGTTCGATGGTTTGATTGAAGGTACAACTTTCCGTGAAGACCGCGACGACCAAACAGGTTTTGCTGAAAAAATCATCATTGAAGCACGTCAAAAACGTGTTGTACCGATGGTTAAAATTGTTGACAAAGACGGTGAAGAACTCAAATCGTTTACGATTCCAGTAGGTGCTTATTTGTCAATCAATGATGGTCAAGTCATCAATCAAGGACAACGTATCGCTAAGATTCCTCGTCGCATGCAAAAACTCCTCGATATTACGGGTGGTTTACCACGTGTAACCGAGTTGTTTGAAGCACGTAACCCATCGAATCCAGCTGTTGTTTCTGAAATTGACGGTGTTGTGAATTTGTCAGAAAAAGCAAAACGTGGCAACCGTGAAGTAACCGTTGAAGCAAAAGACGGTCAAATCCGCAAGTATCTTGTGCCTTTGGCTAAACACATTTTGGTTCAAAATGGTGACTTTGTACGTGCCGTAACGCCTCTTTCTGATGGTGTCACTGCGCCACGTGATATTTTGGCAATCAAAGGCCCATTTGCGGTTCAGCAATATTTGGTCAATGGCGTTCAAGAAGTTTATCGTTCGCAAGGTATCACCATCAACGATAAGCATATTGAGGTCATCGTTCGTCAAATGATGCGCCGTTTCGAGATTCAAGAGCCAGGCGACACAACCTTCCTTGAAGGCGAACCCGTTGAACGTCATGAATTCCTCGATGCCAACGATGCGTTGTTTGATAAAAAAATCATCACAGAAGCAGGCGATTCTAACCGTATGAAAGCGGGACAACTCGTTACATTGCGTCAAGCACGTGAAGAAAATTCATTCTTGAAGCGTAACGACCGCAAGCAAATGGAATTCCGCGATGCTGTTGCTGCCACTTCTACACCTTTGTTGCTCGGTATCACCAAAGCATCTTTGGGTACAGAAAGTTGGATTTCAGCTGCCTCGTTCCAGGAAACCACGAAAGTCCTTTCAACAGCCGCTATTGCGTCTAAGAAAGACTTCCTCATGGGCTTGAAAGAGAACGTCATCGTTGGTAAACTCATTCCAGCAGGTACAGGCTTGAAACAATTCCAAAACGTCATCGTCACGACTAAATCGGCTTATGAAGCCCAAAAAGCACGTGGCATTTTAGATGATTTGGATATGGATTATCAAGAAGAATACGTCGGTAATGAAAATGAACTATAAAGACTAATCGTCTTTTGAATATACTAAAAATGGCTTGTTCCGATAAAACGGAATGAGCCATTTTGGTTTTTATGACCCCTCAGTATAAAAGGCGAAAAGCCGCTTTCCGTGTTGTGGAAAGCGGCTTTTTCGCTTCTCATACTGAGGGGGCAGTTTTAGGTGATAAAGTTTGATTTTAAATCAAAGCTGTTTAACTTTGTCAGAATATAGGTAAACTTTACAGAAAACAAAAATAACCGTCTATGACAAATCCAATTGAACTTCAGAATTTAGCTGACTTACGGATTAATGAAGCAGCGAAATTGCAAGAAAGTAATTTTCCCGATGGTGCGTTTTATTTAGCGGGGTATGCCATCGAGTTATACTTAAAAGCAAAAATTTGTGAAACGATTGATGTGCCAAATTTTTATGATATACACGTTCCCAAAAGTGATTTATCAAAAACATTTTTAATCCACAATTTGGATAGATTAGTGCTTTTATCAGGACTTTATAGTAAATTTGAAGCAGAGAAGGAAATTAATCCCGATTTAGCCCAACATTGGGCAAAAGTTTCAGCGTGGTCAGAAAAAAGTCGCTACAATACGCCTCATACGAAATCAGACTTGGAAGCGTTAGAATTTATCGAATCATCAAAAATCCTTATAGAATGGATAAAGACACATTAAAAAATGAAATCCGCATAATGTTGGAAAAAGTGCAAGCCGATGGATATGAAATCTTATTTGCAGGGATTCCGCCATTTTTGCCAGAATATGATAGACCTATCAAATTACAAATTGTGATGCCACAGTTTAAAGGCACTTTTGGGGCTATATCCCTTATAACTGACCGTATTTTCGAACATTTTGAGCCTAAGGGTAGAGGTGAGATTTGGCGTGTTGAAGCTTGCCAAAGCATTGCAGATATTGCCTGCCGAGAAGAAGATATTATTATTAATAAAATAAAATATCAACCCTTGACAATGCCTTATCGGTTCTTAGAAATGGTTTGAAGAGTTTAAGACTTTGAAGATAACAAGCCAAAAGCCGCTTTCCGTTGTGGGGAAGCGGCTTTGGGCTTTCAATATTTTATTCTTAAAACTTGCTTATTTTGAAGTAAAAATCTATTTTTGTACTAAAATCAATAAACGATGGATTTAATAATAGAATTGAAAATAACAAATATAAGCGATTGGGCAATTATTAAACCTTTGTTGCAAAGGCTAAAAATTCACTTTGTTCAAAAAACGACTGTAAAGGAAAGTAATCAAAATTTGTCTTTTATTCAAACAGAAACAGAGGCGAATGCTCTAATGCCTTTACAACAATCACCAGCCGAAGTGTGGTCGCCTTACGATTCACACAAAGCGGCTGAATCGCTTTACAAATGCTCAATAATTCAAATTCTTTATAATGCGCTTTCCTTTTATCTCGGCTCCTTTACATCAAGGAGAAGGTTCTTTGATGCCTTATTTACCGCTCATTCTGAATTACAACAATCGTGAAGTAAAAACTTATGGTATGCTCGACACAGGTTCAATGGTCAATGTTTTACCTTTTTCCGTTGGATTGAGTTTAGGCGCTATTTAGGATGCCCAAACTGTTGCTGTTGAATTAGGCGGAAATCTTGCCAATTATGAGTCTCGTGGTATTCTTGTTGATGCCGTTATCGAAGGTTATCCTTCTGTAAAATTAGCTTTTGCATGGATAAAAGCAGATAATGTACCGCTTTTACTTGGTCAAACTAATTTTTTTATGTCGTTTGATGTTTTATTTTCTCGGTCTGCGCTGTTTTTTGAGGTATCTCCTAAAGGAAAATATAGTTGAAAAATATTTAAACTGTATGTGTAAAAAAAGCAAAAGGCGTTTTCCAAATCCGATTCGGTATAGCTTTCCTTCTCTTCCATGTTTAAAAACTCCAAAGTCAGTGGATTCTTCAAAATATCTGTTGGCTTCTCTATCATTTGTCCTTCGGTGGCTAATGCTAAAACAGCATCTTTATTGCGGCTCAAAGCCAAACGTTCATAGAGACTTGAATGATATTGGCGTTTCAAGTACGGTTCAGACCAATTTTGCTTTGTTGCTTCAATTTCGTAAAAACTGCGTTCTTCATGCCTCTCAATTCTCATCAAAACAAGATAGTGCGACCAACTCAAAGTAAAAACGGGCAATTTGGCAGAAGCCTTCTGCCAAATTGGAGAAGCGTTTCTTTCGGAATAAGCCAAAAAGAATTGCCGCATATTTCGTAAATTTCGCTCCGAAAAGCCAGAACCAAATTGGGCTATCAGTTGCTTCGACAAGTCTTTTAAAATTTGTTTCCCATACATCGCTCGTTCTTTACCATCCTGCTCATTTTCAATAATTGCCCTACCGATTTCAAAATAGGTATGCACCATTACTAAATTGACCGTCGTGGCGACTTTTTTATGGGCTAATTCGATTAAGGTGGCTATTTTTTGGAAAAGCGGATTGTCGGACGTGATGTTATTGCTCATATTATTGTTTGTCTAAATTGTTTTAAAAATCAATAACTCCTTTTATCAAGCAAAAATACTTGTTTGTTTCGGGATAGACAAAACATACTTTGCCCCCTCAGTATTTTTAAAAGTAAAAGCCGCTTTCCGTTGGGTGGGAAGCGGCTTTTGTCGTTTTGATAATTTTATGCTTACAATTTGCTAACTTTAATCCAAAAGCGTATTTTTGTTAAAAAATATTAATCATGCTCACAATACCACAACCACTATCTAATCTACAAGTAGAGTTACTAAAAGTCTATTCTGCGGGCGTACCCGATGAATGGTTAGTTGACATTCGAGAAATGATAGCACGTTATATGCTTGAAAAAGCACGCAATGAAGCCGATAAAATATGGAAAGAGAAAGGCTTTTCCGAAAAAACGATTGAAAAATGGCTTAAAGAAGCATAATTTATGAAAGTCGTTTTGGATACTGAAAAATATTCCTTTTCCGAAAATCAAAGTCGTTTAACTTTGTCAAATATAGGTAAAACTTTACAGAAAACAAAAATAACCGTCTATGACAAATCCAATTGATATGCGTTCCCTTGCTGATTCGAGACTTGAAGAAGCCGAATTGCTTTCTGAAAATGGCTTTCACGATTCTGCGTTTTATATTGCTGGTTATGCTCTTGAATTGCAATTAAAAGCAAAAATTTGTGAACATTTTGACCTACCCGATTTTTATACTGAATATGTGCCACGAACAGATTTATCAAAAACATTTTTGATTCATAATTTAGAAAGGCTCTTTCTTTTATCGGGGTTACATGCTAAATTTATGGCTGAAAGAATTGCCCGTACAGATTTCGACAGTCATTGGGACAATGTAAAACTGTGGTCTGAAAAAAGTAGATATAATCCAATTGGCACTCAAACACTTAATGAAATAACTAATTTTTTTAAATCAATAAAAATAATAATAGAATGGATAAAAGCACAATAAAAAAAGTAGCAGCCCAATTTATTGCTGCAATCGAAGCCGAAGGTTACGAGATTTATTTTGCAGGTATCCCTCCTGTCTTGCCTGAATATGAGCGTCCATATAACCTTCAATTGTATTCACCACAATTTTTAAAAATGGGCATTCCAAATGCTATACGTATGTTGGTTCATAAAAAGCATGAATTATTATCTGTCGAAATACGTAAAATATTAAGAGATATTCAAGTCTGTCGAAAACCAGAAGATATTGTCTGCCGAGAAGAAGATATTATCGTTAATAAAATAAAATATCAACCCTTGACAATGCCTTATCGGTTCTTAGAAATGGTTTGAAGCGTTTAAGGCTTTAAATAACAAACGAAAAGCCGCTTCCCGTTGGGTGGAAGCGGCTTTTGTGGTTTTGTTTTGTGTTTGGGATACCCCTCAGTATTTTGCGCTTCAATTTTGATTTTTTAATCAAAAAGACTAATTTTGTAAAAAAGATTAGAAATGAATTTAGCTGATATAAAAACAATACTCTATACGCAATTACCTTTTTTACGTGAAAGGTACAAAGTCTCTAAAATCGGAGTCTTCGGTTCTTTCGTGCGTAATGAGCAACGCATGGACAGTGATATAGATATTTTAGTTGACTTTGAAGAAAAAATAGACCTTTTTAATTTGCTCGATTTAGAAGAGTATTTGGTGCAATTATTAGGTCGTAAAATAGATTTAGTCACTCGAAAAACGTTGAAACCTCATATAGGACAACGGATTTTAGCAGAAGTAGAAACATTATGAGAGACATACGTGATTCTTTAAAAGACATCCAGCACTATGCTTTGTTTGCTCAACGCATAGTCAATACCCAATCATTAGAGAATTTGGAAAACGATGAAACAACCGCTTTGGCATTTATCCGAAGTATGGAAATCATTGGCGAAGCTGCCAAACAAGTAACCGCAGAAAATCGGCTGAAATACGCCCAAGTACCGTGGCGAAATTGGGCAGGTTTGCGCGATAAATTGACACATGCTTACTTTGAAGTTGACCTTGAAATTGTTTTTAAAACAGCTAATGACCATATTCCCGTCCTATTGACAACAGTTGAACAAATGTTGGAAGATTTCGGAAATGAATGAATTTAATACCCCTCAGTATATCAAAGGCAAAAGCCGCTTTCCGTTGGGTGAAAAGCGGCTTTTGTGGTTTAAAACATGCTTAAAATAAAACTCCAAACGCCTTCTATATAATTTACCGCTTCAATTTCAGTATTAAAAGCTCCAATTACTGCGAATTGTTCAGAGGGACGCGGTTCATATTTGGGTTCAATAGGCATACTACTTCCCTTGTTAGCCAGAGATTTGTCATACATTTTTATTAATGTTAAAAAATCTGAATTTAATTTTTTTTCTTCGACAAACCTTTGTGCAAAATAATGGCGAACACGAGAATCTTCATCTGAATCCGTTTGAACAGCCACAATAAATCGGTTATTTATGCTTGTAACTCTTTCTGAAACTGTAAAAGTCACATCATTGAGTACCTCTGAAACATCACTCTTTTTGGGATATTCTTCTCTATTTTTGAGTATAAATTTCATGAATTGGATAATTTAAAGAGTGTATTAAATTTTTCAATCAATACTAATTCATTATTGTCAAAGTCGCTTGTTTCCAAATTTTATTGAGCATATTTTTTTAAATCTATATATTGTGCTTGTCCTTTTCCATCTTCAATTATAATAATAACTTGATTGAAGCCTATTGACATCAAATTTTTTGAAGTATGAGATTTAGTAAGCGAATTATGAACAAATCCATTAATATCTGGATTATTAGATTGCTTTGTAATTAGAAACAGTTTATCTGTATAATTACCATCATCGTCTCCTACTTGAATCCGAAAACTATTTAGCCCCATAGCATTGATAATTTTTTGAAAATTTTCTCCTGCTTGTACTCGAAGCGGAATTAAGCTTTCGTCTTCTTTGTCACTAAATATACGATCAAATAAATCCATGTTTTTTATATTAAAATTATTGTTTCTAAATAATTGGGCTTTAATAAAGGCTATTTAACAAATAACCTACTTTCTACTGTTATTCAGTATTCCAATAAGCCGCTTCCGCTTCCTCTCCTGGTCCATATACATCTATCCAAGGATTTACACTACTATCATGTCTCCATTCTTGTCCTATCATATCCATTGAATCATCATAGTCATCTTCACTATAATCATCTTCATCATAGTCATCTTCATCTTCATCTTCAAAATTGTCTTGTCCTTCGACCTGAAGTATTTCATCAATTAGTTGCTCATCTTGATTTTGTTCTTCCATGATTAGAAAATTTAGTTTAAAATTTTAAATGAATTTATGTGTCGTTAGAACTAATCTTGTATCAAAAGACATATGATTTACGTCAATATTAAAATGATTGATTAATTCTTTATGTACGTCTTTAATGCTTTTAGGCGGATAAACCATATTAAGAGCGCAACTCACTTCATAAGTAAGGTAGCCTTTGATGAATCCATCAATATCACCTGCATTTTGCTCCCATGAATCAAAAACCGCTTTGGTATAATTTGTTACTACTCGAAATATATCTAAATATATTTTCATTGGTAGAGAAGTTGACAATAATTTAAATAAATCACTACGAAAACCTTCCCGCAGTCGCACACCCGTACCAGCTAGTTGGACACTAATTTCACTTTCAGAGTAAGCGATAACTCTTTCAATTGGGCTGTACATATTTTTTTAATTTTTTTTGAAACCGTGATATAATTTCAAGTATTTCTTAACTTTGACTCGCTGTGTAGAAATATACCTATGGTTAAAAGTTTAGTGTATTCTTCACATCACAAAGATTCTAATTTATAAAAATCTAAATACATTTTCTCACTTACTATTTTTAAACCAACAGTTGCTAAAATGACACTCGAAAAAATGATAGGCAATAAAATCCGCAGTTTGAGGACATTGAAAGAACTTTCCCAAGAAAACGTAGCGGAAATGTTGGGGATTTCCGTAACAGCGTATTCAAAAATAGAAAGAGGTGAGACAGATGTGCAACTATCCCGATTAAACCAAATAGCCAAAGCCTTTGAAGTATCTATTGAAGAAATATTGAATTTTGGCGATAAAATAGCATCAAGTTTTAATGGAAATGGAACAGGTAATCACGTCATAATCAGCAACAGCGAACAAACCCTTTTAGTCGAATTGGAACGTCTCCGCACCAAAACCGAAGGACAAAACAATGAAATTGACCATTTGAAAAAGATAATCACGCTTTTGGAAGCGCAGAAAGTGCAGTAAGCACCCCCTCAGTATAAAGCGGGAAAAGCCTTGAAAACGTCATGTTTTCAAGGCTTTTC
>JANLQI010000228.1:0-43568 GCA_031367705.1 Saprospiraceae bacterium
GATTTTTTGACCGCCACAGGGCGTAAGTTCCTACGTGCGCCACGTGGTACAGGCTTTTTGTATGTCTCGGACAAGGCTTTGGACGCGGGTTTAGCCCCTTTATTCTTCGACAATCACAGTGCGACGTGGACGGGCGCAGATGAATATGAGGTGCAAACAACCGCACAACGTTTTGAACTTTATGAACGCTCAATTGCCAATATGCTGGGCATAACAGAAGCCGTTCGTTACGCCAATGCGCTTGGTTTGGACAATATTTACGCCTATAATCAAGACTTAATCCAATATTTTAGAGAAAAGCTAATCAATACTGAGGGGGTCAAACTTTATGATGAAGGCTCTCAATTGTGCAATATTATAACGTTTAGAGTAGGTGACTTGCCTATTGAGACCATTCAAACGGCTTTGAACAATGCCAAAATCAATTATTCTGTTACAATAAAGAAAATGGCGCAACTGGACTTCGCACACAAAGGCATTGATTGGGCTTTGCGCTTTTCGCCACATTATTACAATACCAAAGAAGAAGTAGATAAAGTTGTTGAAGTCATATCCAAACTATCTTTTTGACCACTGATTGGGCTGATGCGAGGGGTTTACACTGATAATATCATCCCATAAGGAAAAAATCAGCGAAAATCAGTCGCATCAGCCCAATCAGTGGTCAAAAAAATCATAAAATAAAACCACACCACATGTCAAAAACCATCAAACTCATCAAAAATCGCTCTGATATTGGCGCAGGCACACGCGGCGCAGATATGGGCATAGATGCCATAGAAATCGCTGCCATCAACCAAGGCAATAATTACTTCACACGCTTCATGCATACAGACGTTAAAACGCACAACGAATCCATCTACGACATGGTGCGGAACTCTTTTGCCAAACGGATAGAAGATGTGTGCGAACAATGTACCCGCGTCAGTAAGTCCGTGAAGAAAAGTTTAGAAGCCAACCACTTCCCGATTGTGTTGTCGGGCGACCACAGTTCGGCATTAGGTACAATCAGCGGTGTAAAGGCAGCATTTCCAGACAAAACATTGGGCGTTGTGTGGATTGATGCACACGCTGACTTGCATTCGCCTTACACCTCGCCTTCTGGCAATGTGCATGGGATGCCTGTTGCCGCAGTCATTGCACAAGACAATATGGATTGCTGTATCAACGAAGTCGGTCGAGCAACTGAAAAGTTTTGGAATGCGATGAAGAACTTAGGCACTAAAGGGGCAAAGGTGCTGCCGCAAAACGTCGTTTACTTTGGCGTGCGGGACACTGAAGAAGCCGAAGAAAAGCAAATGGCTAAACTCAATATGCGCAACTATATGGTTAACGAAGTCCGTTATCGAGGCTTGGAGACTTGCGTAGATGAAGCCTTGCAAAGCCTTTCTCATTGCGATATGATTTATATTTCTTTCGACGTGGACAGTATGGACTGCGATATGATTTCCTACGGCACAGGCACACCCGTTCCAAAAGGGTTTGACCCCGAAGAAATCATGTCTATCATCAACCGCATCGTGCAATCGGGCAAGGTGGCGTGCCTTGAAATCGTTGAAGTCAATCCTTTGCTGGACATGAAAGGGAATAAAATGGCGGAAACGGCTTTTGATGTCTTGGATAATGTGACGGGAACCTTGTTGGAGGTGTTATCGAGGTGAGGTCTGTTAACATTCGGGGAACTTGCGAAGTTCCCCGAACGTGGAAATCCGTTCAAACAGCTGTGTTTGAACGGATTTTTGCTTTTATACTGAGGGGGTCTCTTCTTCAACCCAAAACGCCTACTATTTCAAATACTTATCAAACCAAGCAATATACCTGTCCAAACGGTCTTTTTGAAAGTTCGGCAACGTCAAACCATGAAACTGACCTGGATAAACAATCAATTGCGTCGGTACGCCCAAATAGCGCAAGCCTTGATACATCTGTTCGCTGCCCACAGCGGGTACATTGAAGTCTTTTTCACCGACCATAAACATTGTGGGCGTTTTTATCTTTTCTATCTGGAGGAACGGATAAGACAGTTTGAGGTATTTGTCTAAGTTCTTCCACGGCACACCCAACTCATTTTCGTATTGCAAGATGTATTGGTCAACCCCATACAACGACATAATGAGCGACACACCCGCACCACTTGCTGCGGCTTTGAAGCGCGTATCAGTTGCAATCGTATAATTGGTCAAAATACCACCATAACTCCAGCCGCCGATACCCATTTTATCGGGGTCGGCAACGCCTTTTTCTACGAGATAATCGGCTGCACCTAATATATCTATCACTTCTTTATTGCCCCAATCGCCTGAAATGGCTTTGCTGTAAGCATAACCCCAACCATTGCTGCCTCTGTAATTGATAGCCGCCACCGCATAACCAGACTGCGACAATATCTGACGCGTCAAGTCAAAGCTCCATTCATCTTGCGCTGTTGGTCCACCATGAATAAAAAACAGTGTAGGCATTTTTTGATTCGCTTTAGCCGAGGATGGTTTGAACAAAAGGTTTGACACCAAGGTCCCATCCTTACTTTTAGAGGTAAATCCTTCGACACTCGCCAGTTCCAAAGGGGCTAAGAACTCGTCTTGATGCTTCGTCATTCGCCTTGTCGCACCATTCTCAATCGCAAAGACTTCACTGGGTAACTGTGGTTCACTCATCAGCGTCGCCCACGAACCATTCGGATGACTTTCGAGCGCGCTGAAACTCCGTTTTCCGTCCGCAATTTTCGTTATTTGCTTGGTTTTGAGGTTGAATTGAGCGACATAACGTTGCCTATCATCGGTCACTAAGACGGCTACAGACTGCCCGTCTTTTGTCCAACGCGGCATACTCACGGGTCGGTCAATTGCCGAAGACAGTAAAGTCGGTGCGCCACCATTTTTTGAGACCACGCAAAGTATGTTTTGGTCATACATGTCGTACTTATCCGAAGCCGACCGCAAATAGGCAATCTGTTGACCATCGGAACTCCATACAGGTGATGATTCCGAGCCTACCCAAGTCGTAATTTGCTTCATAGTTGCACCTTTTTTGGCATCTATGACCCATATATCGGTGTTTTGATTCTTATCAGGGTCTGTTGTGCGGTTACTGATGAAGGCAATTTGTTTCCCATCAGGCGACCAAACGGGTGAAGTTTCATCATATTTACCTTGTGTCAAAGTATCTATTTTTTTATTGGCAACATCAAACAAGTACAAATGCACGGCGAATGTATCTTGATACCCTTCAATGTCCTGTTTGAAATGATACCGCTCCATGACAAATGGTTTTGGCAGTTTGTTTTTAGATGTATCCACATCATCTGGCGATTTAACAGCCATCACGATTTGTTTACCGTCGGGCGACCACGCATAACTTTCCAAGCCGCCTTTTAGTTTGGTGAGTTGTTTACCTTCGCCGCCACGTCTGTCCATGAGCCAAATTTGGCTTTTAGTCTCGCCGCCGCGCGACGAAACAAAAGACAAATACTTGCCATCGGGACTCCAACGCGGTTGCGATTCCCCATCGGGACTGTTGGTGAGTTGCACAGACTGTTGACCGTCCCAACTCATCATCCAAACATCAGCGTTGCGTTTGTTTTTTGCAGAGTCCACGCTTGACAACACATAAGATACCCAGTTACCATCGGGCGACACCTTTGGGTCGGAGACTGTTGACAGGCGATAAACATCTCTCGGGTCTATCGGGCGTTTGGCAGGTGTTTGGGCAAAAGTCGTTGCACCTATAAATAGGATTAAGCATAGTAAAGTTTGTTTCATGTAAAGTGATTTTAGATGTGAATTGTAAAGATAGACAATAAACAAATTGCCCATTATACTGAGGGGGTACTAAAACCCTTTGTATTAGGGCTTTAATTCAAAAAGACTTTCAACAGCTATCATAAAAGTGTAAAAATCTGCCACGCTAAAAGCACCCAACAAATGACCATAAGCACCCAACTCACCCCTTTTAGGCTTGCAACAGATGTGGACTTGAAAAACAATAATGAGGACAAGGAGAGCAAGACAATATTCAGGACGGTAATCAACAAACCACTCCTTAGAAATGCGGGAAACTTTTGATAATATTCCGCTTGCACAACTTCAAAAGGTTTTGAAGAGTCCATTGAAATACTTATCCACCAATAAATATCAACGCTGACAACGGCTAAACAGATGAGCGCGAGGATAAAATAGCTGAACACTTTGCTTTTCATATTTGAAGGTTTGAAAAAATGATGTTGATGAAGGTTTTAAATAACAGATAAGACCACAAAGTAAATAAACGGTTTCATTAAACCCGTCCAATGTATTCATTAGATGCTCTTATTTTTCTGCAACAAGGGTGTAAAAAAGATTTATCACTATTTTCTTATAAAAAAAAACAATCAAGCCTCTTGACAGGTATACAAATATTACATATTTTTGCAAGACTTTACCTGAAGGAATATTCTTGAATACAAATCATGTAAAGCTTCAATAAAAATTATTATTCATTTCCTTAAAAAATCAAAAATGCATACAGAACTTTTAGCCAATCTCGTCACGGCAACGATTACCTCTGCCGATGAACAAAGTTTCGAAACCCTATTGGCACAAGCACGCGCTGTTTTTCCGAAACCGCCTGTTATGGATGATGCTGCCTTCAAGTCTTTAGACAAAATGGGGCCTGTGAAACGTGCCGAGTACGATGCCAAATTGCCTATCTTGAAAAAAAACAAACCGCCACTTTCGCCCCCCCTCAGTATCGAGGAAGCCGAAAAGAAAATTGCGGTGGGTGATGCGACCAGAAAAGCATACACCTTGCTTTTAGATATGGCTGCCGACATGTTGCGGCTTACGGTCATTGCACATGCAGAAGGTTTCAATATGTTGAAATGTTGTGAAGAAGACAACGACATCTTAGCCAGCCGCAGAAATGAAATTGCTATTGCCACACGCAATGAAATCAATGCCATTGACAAGAAAAAATTAGCAACTCTGGCTTCTGATAAAGCTAAAATTGAGGCTTTGGCGAACAAAAAAGTTGAAGAAAAACTAAAAAATGCGGCTTAATAAGTCGTCTGCCATTTAGTAATTGAGTTTTAGAACAAGTTGAACCTCTGTGTTTCTTTTTTTTAAGGAAAACACAGAGGTTTTTTAATGTTGCTACCCCTTTTTAGCGACTGTCGAGATACTTCAAAGTATGTCGCTACCCCTTTTTAGCGACTGTCGAGATACTTCAAAGTATATTTTCCGAACCTATCACCCCCCTTTGGGGGCAGGGGGCTATTCCTCTCACTTGTTTTACATTCATTTCAGCCGCATAATAATGACCCCATTCTGCTCCGAAATGCCTTTCATATAATCCACAAGAGGCTTTTTAGATACAATCACTTGCCGTTTACCGACAGAAGTGGCATGTAACAAATAAATACGCCCATCTCGTTTCACTGCCCAACCTTGATGCACGACATCGAGTCCTTCAATAGGCGTTGTCAAAGCAATTAAGTCTCCTGCGTGTATGGTGTGTTCCCAATCAGCGAGTTTTGACTTGGGTAAATAGACATAGTGTCTTTCAGAAAGCCTTTTTTCGGCTGCCAACACTTGTTGAAAAGCCGTATTGTCAGACAAGTGAGGATAGCCATTGGGGAAAGCGGTCATAAAAGAAATGTTTTTTTGTATATCCTCGCCGCCACAATCGCGGGTAACATCCTGCAACCAACCATTTTCAGCGGCTTGCACCATCCAATCCGTAAAATAATGTATGCGAGAGCCATAACCATCTATTTTACCATTGCGGTAGCGCATGCGTTGAATAAAATGAGCGTAGTCTTGTGTGGTTGCGTCCTTCATTTCCGAACACAAAAACAGCGCAAGACTGCTTTCGATAAACGTCCAACAATCCAACTTATCGGGTTCAATGACCAATTGTTCAATGGCATTGTGGTCAAGCGTATTTTCCAAATAAGGCGTACCCAAAAAAGACGTAATGGCTAACTGCCAACGTGCTGCACGTGTCTTCCCCTTGCCAACCACCGCTATTTTTTGAGCCAACACCGTATCCCAAGCCGTCAAAACCACTGTTTTTTGAACCCCCTCAGTATCTTGATGCGCCAAAACACCTGTTTGAGCAGGCAAAGCCCTACTTGGACTATCCTGCGAAGGCGCATTGTAACAACCCCAAAGCACAATTGCCCATAGTCCTATTCCTATTATAAAGATTTGTTTCATCATAAAAGTCTTAACGAAGGTATGGGACAAAATAGTTTGGTTCTTTAGAAATACGAGGCTGTATTTCAGGCTGTATTTCCTGTTTTTGGGCTTTGTTGCTTTTACCGTTTTTGTCGCTTTTGTCATTCAGGAGGAATCCCTTTGTCGCTTTTTGTTTCTATATAAATAATAAAAAGCGACAAAGAGGTTCCTCCTGAATGACAAAAGCAGCATAAAAAGACAAAAGATGACCAAAAAAAACATCGGACTTACTTTGGTGCTATTCATTTACCCATTGCCATATCTTTTCTATTTTGTTTTTATCTAAATCCAATAATTCAAAAGAAATCAAATGACTGATAACAAGGCTACGAAAGTTGTTACCATTTTCATCTTTTAGATTTTTCAAGTCCTCATATCGTTTGTGCGCTTCTATTTCTTTGTTTTGAAAGAGTAAAGCATAAGCAATATAAATGTCAAAAGAGATGTGATGAACATCTAATGCTAAACCATGCTCAGCAGATTGTTCTGCCGCAAGATATTGTTTAGCAAAAAATTGATACCAAGCCAATGTGCCATATTCTGAAGCGGCATTTGATGAGCCGTCTGTTAGGATACCCCTCAGTATTTCCCTGCTTTTAGCTCGTTCTGTTTGTATTTCAACAACCTTTGCATAGTTTTTTTGTACGGCCAAAGAGTCAAGCAAGCTACCAAGATTATTAAAAACACGGTTGTATTCCTCTAATAAATGTAGTTGACCGTTTTGCAAAGCCTTTTGCCTCAAAGCCAAAGCACGGCTATACATATTTTGGGCTTTGTCAAGTCGTTTTGCCTTTTCGTAGAATACACCAAAATTATTCAACGACATTGCCAAATCAGATTCATACTGCTCTGGATTGTTTTTAGCCAAACGTTCAATTATATTCAGCGACTGCAAATGGTACTTTTCCGATTCCGAAATCTTGTTAAAGGTTTGATAAAAATCACCCAAGCTCCCCGCCGTGTTCGCCAAATCGTGTTCAAACTGCTGCGGGTTGCTTTTTGCCAATCGCGCTCTAATGTCAAAGCATTGCAGATAGTATTTTTCCGCTTCGGGTATCTTGTTGATGTTCCAATAATAGTTGCCCAAATTCATTGCCGTTCTCGCCAAATCGGGTTCAAACTGCTGCGGATTGCTGTGTGCCAAACGCGCATAGATGTCTAAGGATTGCAGATAGTATTTTTCCGCTTCGGACATCTTGTTGATATCCGAATAATAGTTGCCCAAATTCATTGCCGTGCTCGCCAATTCGGGTTCAAACTGCTGCGGATTGTTTTTAGCCAACCGCACATAGATGTCTAAGGATTGCAGATAGTATTTTTCTGCTTCGGACATCTTGTTGACGGTCTTATAATAAATACCTAAATTCATTGCCGTTCCCGCCAAATAGGGTTCAAACTGCTGCGAGTTGCTTTTTGCCAGCCGCGCATAGATGTCTAAGGATTGCAGATAGTATTTTTCTGATTCGGGCATCTTGTTGATGTCCGAAAAATAGTTGCCCAAATTCATTGCCGTTCTCGCCAAATAGGGTTCAAACTGCTGCGGATTGTTTTTAGCCAAACGTTCATATATATTCAGCGACTGCAAAAAGTACTTTTCTGATTCCGATATCTTCTTAAAGGCTTGATAAAAGGTACCCAAATTCATTGCCGTGTTCGCCAAATAGGGTTCAAACTGCTGCGGGTTATTTTTGAACAAACGTTCATATATATCTAAAGCCTGTAACAAGTATTTTTCTGATTCGGGCATCTTATTATTGACTCTATAAAACTCTCCCATATTATTAGCCGTGTTCGCCAAATAGGGTTCAAACTGCTGTGGGTTGTTTTGCGACAATCGTTCATAGATGTTAAATGATTGCTGATAGTAACTTCCTGCTTTCGGCATATCGTTGATAGCCGAATAATAGATGCCCATATTATTAGCCGTTAACGCCAAATCGGGTTCAAACTGCTGCGGGTTGCTTTGCGACAACCGCTTATAGATGTTAAAGGATTGCTGATAGTAACTTCCCGCTTTCGGCATATCGTTGAGGCTATAATAAAAGGCACCCAAATTCATTGCCGTGCTTGCCAAATCGGGTTCAAACTGCTGCGGGTTGCTTTGCGACAATCGCTCTCTGATGTTAAAGGATTGCTGATAGTATTTTTCCGATTCGGACATCTTGTTAACGGTCTGATAATACGCGCCCAAATTCATTGCCGTTGCCGCAAAATCGGGTTCAAAGGGCGTAGGGTCGCTTTTTGACAACCGCTCTCTGATATTAAAGGATTGTAAATAGTAGTCTTCCGCTTTCGGCATATCGTGGAGGGTATAATAAGTATTACCAAGACCATTACAAAATGTCCCGATTAAGTCGTCCGTCTTTGTGAGAGACAAGGCAATTTTAAAGTAAGTGATGGCTTTTAGTTTTTCATTTTGATTTGAAAGAAAATACGCCAATGTCCACAGGTTATCCAAATTCGTACTATCCAAATGCACCCCCTCAGTATAAAGGTGTTCTGCTTCGTCATATTTGTTTTGGAGTTCTGCCAATTGCCCGTCCAAGAACTTCTTTTTAATAACCGAAGCCTTTAAAGTATCGCGTTGTCCCTTTGCATTGGCTATCTTTTGCTCCGCTACACTAAGGCTGTCTTTTACTTTATGGACATTAGACTCACTTTTAAGTATGTCTGCTTCTAATTTTATAAGGTCTGTTTCTTGTTGTTTGGCTTCTTTACTGTTCAAAACCTGTCTTGCGCCCTCAATATCACCTTGTTTGAAGGTTTCAAATGCCTTACGATAGATAGCATCCGCTTGTGCTAAGTCTATGCGCGAGAAATCTTCTGCCATTTTATAGGCATTTTTCTTTTGCGCTTCTAATTCTTCATCCAATTTGGCTTTCTCGGCATACAAATCATAAATTTGTTTGTTCAGTGCATCGGTATTTGCTCCGTTTTGAGCGAGTTGTGTTTTCAGTTTGGCAATATCAGCGTCTTTCTTATCAACTTTCTTTTGATAATTGGTCTCCAAATACTTTGTCGAAATATTGTAGTAGGTCACGGCATTGGCATCACGTTCTCCTTTTTTACAAACCACAAGGCGTATTTTGTACTTGGCATTGTCTGTCAAAGTCACATTGAGTTCGCGTGGGTCGTTGACCAAATCATAAATAGGTGTGCCAAGTTCGAGTGTTACCAAATCACCGACTTTTCCATTCGGAAACATCAGCACAAACACCCCCTCAGTATTTGTACTCGATTTGACCAATGTAGGCGATGCCCCGCGTGCGGTCACTTGCAAGGTATTCATCTTTTCACCTGTGTTTTGGTAAGTGATAATGCCACGCACAGTGACTTCGGCAAAGGCTGTGGCGGCTGCAAAACATAAAGCAATAGCAATAAATAAGGTTTTCATGTTGAAAAAGGGTTTTTATAGCGATAATTACTCTATCAAAATCTCCGCAGGTTGTTTCGGGTTCGGTGTAATGAATAAGCGTTTAACAATTTTACCTTTCATGCTTACCGTTGTCGCATATTCCGATTGTTCTTTATTGGGAGGAATCGTGATTTTGAAATAACCTTTCGCGTCTGTGGTATCTGCAAAATTGTCAATACTGACAACGACATTCGGTATAAAAGCATCTTGTTTTTGAACAAAACCCTCGACAACACAAAACCGACAACTCGATTGCACTGCCAGATATATGGGTTCACCATTCAACAGATAAGTCGAGTCTTTGTGCGTCAAAGAATACCCCTCAGTACCTTGCAGCCCAATGCCTATACGTTTGTTGCGAAAAGAAGAAGACACTTCATTGAAGGTATTTTGACCATTTTCACCGACTTTCGCAACCTCCCGTCTGCCACCAATGTCTGCAACGAGTTTGGTTTCTTTGAGTTGTAGAATATCTTGTCGTCCACCATTGCCGTGTGTATAGACGACGACGGAGAAAGGTTTGCCATTGCTATCCTCTGCATTAGGTTTTATACCTAAATAATCTAATACTGTGGTCAAGTTTGCCAATATCCCTATTAGCCCGATAAAAATGCTCCCTATTAAAACAAACCTTTTATTTGAGAAAATAGTGATAAAATTGTTTTTAGGTTTGCTTTCAATTCGTTCCAATCGGTCAATTATAACCAATAAAGATTGATTAATTTGTTGCAGTTCAGTCATAGTATCTGTGTCTTCAACCAAACCAATAACTGTTCTTCTACTGATATCCTCAAAACGAGCAGATAGGAGAATAACTTGATTTGCTAAATCCCCATCAGAAAGTGTTAGTTGACGAAGTTCAGCAATCGCTTGAGCTGTTTTGCCATTGGCAATTAGGTTACGAAGTGTTTGTTCCATATTAGTTTTATTTTGAAATACAAATATCTAAAAAAACAAGGGTAATAATTCAATATTAGTCAATTATCCAACGACATTTTACCGCATCAAAGTCACATCGCCCGATACCCGTTTCGTTGTGCCATAGCCCAATGCCAATTCAATGGTATAGATATAGACATCGGGCGGCACGGGTTGATTGTTCATGCGACCGTCCCAACCGATTTTATCGTTATTGGGTAAGAAATTGTTTTGTGAAAAGACCAAAACGCCCCACCGATTAAATACCCGCATGGTCAAGACGCTTTGGACACAACCAGATGCAAAGACCGAGAAATAATCATTGACATTGTCATCGTTGGGACTGAATGCAGTTGGAATAAATATGCTTTCACAAGGCTTGACGGTTACTTTTATTGCACCATTTACGGTGCAGTTGGTCGCTGTATCTTTTACGGACAAGGTAAAAACAGTCGTTTGCAACGGTTTGGCGTAGGGATTGGGGCAATTTGTACAACTCAATGCTTTATGTGCCGTCCATGTCCACGTTATATTTGTAGCACCCATCACCAAAGGATTTAACGTAACGCTGTCGCCTAATTCAATCAGGAGTGCCGCGCCCATATCTAAGCGCAAAGGAGAAGGCACAACCGTCCATTCTGTAATCTCCTTGCACGTTGTGGTCGCATTGCTGGTGTCTCTGAATACGCCCACCTTTGTAAATAAACGCCCATTGACCCAAGTAGAATCATTGGCGCATAAAACCACGTTCTTTTTAAGAATGGGATAAGGTTTTATGGTCAAATTGGTTATCAAAATGCTGTCGCAACCGCTAACAGTCTTAAAAGTATCTCGATAAATACCTGTTTGGTTATAGGTTTTAATTCCAATTCTGATAAAACTACCGTTGCAGATGCTGGTATCACGTGTTATACTGAGGGGTGCAATTGTTCTTAAAGTCGTTGTGATAAGAAGACTGTCGCAACCTTTAAACCCTTTTATTGTATCTCGATATACGCCCGCTTGATTGTAGGTTTTATTACCAATGCGTATAAAGTCGCCTTGGCAGATGCTGGTATCGAGCGTGGTACGGAGGGGGGTATTTACTTTTAAATTGGTTATCAAAATGCTGTCGCAACCGCTAACAGTTTTAAAAGTATCTCGATAAATGCCTGTTTGGTTATAGGTTTTATTCCCAATTCTGATAAAACTACCGTTGCAGATGCTCGTATCTCGTGTTATACTGAGGGGTGCGATTGTTCTTAAAGTTGTTGTGATGAATAAGCTGTCGCAACCTTTAAACCCTTTTAAAGTATCTCGATAAATACCTGCTTGATTGTAGGTTTTATTAGCAATGCGTATGAAATTGCCTTGGCAAATACTTGTATCAAGTGTGGTACTGAGGGGGGTAATAACTTTTAAATTGGTTATTAAAATGCTGTCGCAACCGTTAACCGTTTTAAAAGTATCTCTATAAATGCCTGTTTGGTTATACGTTTTAGTTCCAATTCTGATAAAACTACCGTTGCAAATACTCGTATCTCGTGTTATACTGAGGGGTGCGATTGTTCTTAAAGTTGTCGTGATAAGAAGACTGTCGCAACCTTTAAACCCTTTTATAGTATCTCGATAAATACCTGCTTGATTGTAGGTTTTAATACCTATTCTAATGAAATTGCCTTGACAAATGCTTGTATCGAGTGCGGTACTGAGGGGGGTATTTACTTTTAAATTGGTTATCAAAATGCTGTCGCAACCTCTGATGGTTTTAAAAGTATCTCGATAAATGCCTGTTTGGTTATAGGTTTTAGTTCCAATTCTAATAAAACTACCGTTGCAAATACTTGTATCTCGCATTATACTGAGGGGGGCAATTGTTCTTAATGTCGTTGTGATGAATAAGCTGTCGCAACCTTTAAACCCTTTTAAGGTATCTCGATAAATACCCGCTTGATTGTAGGTTTTATTAGCAACTCTAATAAAGTTGCCTTGGCAAATACTGGTATCGAGTGCGGTACTGAGGGGGGTAATGATTTTTAAAGTTGTGACGATAATACTATCACAATTGGTAAAAGTTCGCAAAGTATCTCTGTACGTTCCTGCTTGATTGTACATTTTATTGCCAATTCTAAGGACATCACCTGAGCAGATACTCGTGTCTTTGACGATAAGATAAGTCGGATGAACGGTTAAATCTGTTATGACGATGCTGTCGCAACCTTGTAGCGTCCGAAAAGTATCTCGATAAATGCCTGTCTGTGTATAAATACGGTTGTTGATGGTGTAAGTGCCGCCCGCACAGAATTTGATAAACTGCGTTCTTGACGAAGCATTTTCTATCTTCAATGTTGTCGTTACGGTGCTGTCACAACCTGCGATACTTTTTAAAACGTCTTGATAGACACCCGCTTGCGTGTAAGTATTCGTGCCGATAGTGTAAGAACCATTTGGACAAATAGACACCATTTGCGCCAGGGTGTACTTAGGCGTAACGGTCAAATTGAGCTTAATAATACTGTCACAGTCAGGGTAACACCGCTTAATGGTATCCGAATACATACCCGTCTGGTTGTATGTTTTACCGTTTAATGTCACGCTTTGCCCCGTACAAATCACCCGCGAGAGGGCATTGACATTGGGCGAACAAGGAGTGACACCTAAAACCACGTTGTCCATGAAGCCTTCATCAAAAACCAAGAAGTTATTAAAGTATTCCGCTCGAATCCATATCCGAGAGATATTGCACAACACGTTTTGGAGTTCTGTTTTTGTCGCCGCCACCCCATTGCGCGTGCCGACTCGCCAACCCGATGTTTCGGTCAAAGGGCAAGTAAAGGTCGTCCAAGTCGTCGTCGGGTTGGGTAAGTCAAATACTAAGGTAATGCCATTGCCTTCCATAATAACATCATCAACAGAAAAGAAAGTCCCTGTTTGAATTTTTAAATCAAAGCTCAAAGAGTTGTTGTAAGCCCAACTTTTATTGCCCAAGAACTTTGCTGGCGCAACAAAATACATGGTTGAGACTGGCAAAACGTCTTTTGCAGAGATATGCCCGCTCGGATTACCACCCGTTGCCCGATAAGTCGCGGCTGCGAAACCGCCTAAGGGACTGTCAATGGCTTGCCAACCTTCGTTATCGGTATCAAAATTACTGGTAATTGTTTGTGCAGAAAGTAATGTACCCATAAGGCACATGGCTATAAATACGGTTTTCTTCATTTCGGTTGTTTCTAAGGATGCTTTTAAATTCGGTATTTATTAAAACGGTGTGTTTGTTTCCTAATAGGAATATTTTTAAAATACAAATATCTAAAAAAGGTTGTTAAAAAGAGCAGGCAGGATACATTTTGTGTCTGTGTCCTGCCTTTGATTTATCCCCTCAGTAAATTATAAGCCAAAAATTAAGAATAAAGTCCATCCTTTGCGGTATTTTTACGGCTTAATTATCCTATTTTAAATCAATACAATAGCTATTAATATGCGCGCTATCAACAAAAAAGAGGCTTATGACCTCTACGATAAACTCACAGAATTGGCTCATGCCTTAGCTGCGGCACAAGGTGTATCGCCAGAGAATTGTACCGACCCTATTTGCCAACGTTGGCGCAGACTCCGCAGTATTGACGAGATTGAAGACGATTATTTACTCATCTTGACAGAGCAAGACAGTCCGCTTTTTTTGCTCAACGAAAAGGGTATTGTAGATGATTTTATGAATGGCGGTATTATGACTGTTCCCGCAGAGGGTTTCAAAACCGTCTATCGAGACGACAAAATGCTCACTGTCGAATATTCTGACGGGTGCATTGAGTACTATGAAGCGCATGAAGAATTGAATGATGTGTATAGCGCACATTCGACCAATCGGCTAACGGTTACGATGCCTTTTCCTAATTCTGAAAATTAATGATGATTGATGAATGATAAATGATGAATAACCTCCCGAAAGTTATTCATCATTTATCATTCATCAATCATCATTAATGCCTTACTTAATCAATCGTTTCTGCAAATCTTCAAGCGATACGCCTTTTGTTTCTGGCATCATAAACCAGACGTAAAGGAGTTGCAACACCATCATAAAGCTAAAAAAAGCAAATATCGGTGCGCCACCAAAGGTTGAAGCGAAATAAGGAAAGCTGCTGGCGATGATGGCTGCAAAAACCCAATGCGTCAAACTGCCCCAAGCCATGCCCGAAGCACGTACACTGTTCGGGAATATCTCTGAAATGAACACCCATATCACAGCACCTTGTCCGATGGCGTGTGATGCGATGAACATGAAGATAAAATACGTTGTCATGCTGTGTCCATTGGTGTAAAAAGCATACGCGACCAAAGCCAACGAGACGATATAACCGACTGAACCGATGTACATCAATGTCTTGCGCCCCAAACGGTCTATAAAGTACCAGCCCGCAATGGTAAAAACCAAATTGACCACACCAATACCCGCCGTTGACAATAAAGCAGTTGATTGACCCAAGCCTGTCATTTCAAAAATGCGCGGTGCGAAGTAAATAATGGCATTGATACCCGATAATTGATTGAAAAAAGCAAACAAAAACGCCAAAAGTATCGGTGTACTAAACTTCATGGAGAAAAAAGACTCTTGAACACCCGTGTTGTCGCCTTCTTGTGAAGCCTTTATTGCTTCAACGGCTTTGTCCACATCGGATTCTGTAATGGCTAAAACCTTGCGAGCCGTCGCTTCATCGCCTTTGCGGGTGATGAGCCAACGTGGACTCTCTGGTGTAAAGAGTACCATCGCTGAAAAAACGAGTGACGGCAATGCCACAACGCCCAGCATCCAACGCCAATCGTTGTCGCCACCAAATCCATCGAAAAAATAGTTCGACACATAAGCGATGAGGATACCAAAAACGATATTAAACTGAAAAGATATGCCCATACGCCCGCGATACTCAGGGGGGGCTATTTCTGAAATATAGACAGGTGCAACGACAGAAGATGCGCCAATGCTTAAACCACCGATGAATCGGAAAATCATAAACATATTGACATCTGTTGCGAAGGCTGCGCCCAATGCGGAGACAAAAAAGAGGATACCAATCCACAGCAAGGTGGCTCTACGTCCGAATTTATCTGCTGGAATGCCCCCAAAGGCTGCGCCAAAGATGGTACCGTACAAAGCCGTTCCGACGGCAAAGCCTAATTTGATGTCGCTCAAACCCCAAAGAGCTTGAATGTCTTTTTCTGCGCCTGAAATAACGGCTGTATCTAAACCAAAAAGGAAACCGCCGAGTCCGACGGTGATAGCCCATAAGATAAGTTTACTATTCATTCTTTTTTTCTGATTGTTTAGTTAATGATTCGTTTTGTGATGTGTCTTTAATGTCGAGTAAAGTTGATAAAAAAAGGGAACATATAGCTCCCTTCTGCTTATTTTTTTATGTTAACGACTAAGTGCGAAAGAACTTCACGCTGTTCTGACCTATTTTAAGAAAATAGATGCCTCTTGGCAGATACGAAACGTCTATTTTTACAGTTGTTTTTCCGTGCATTACCTGTTGATTAAGCACATTAAAGATAATAAAAACGCCCAGCTCTTTGTTCTCTAATGTATTTTCGAGGATTTCAATACCTACAATGTTCAATAAACTATCCTTGACAATTTGGGGATGGACTTTCAATTTGCCCACATCGTCTTTTGAAACTGAAATAATTTTCAGCAAAGAAGGTTTACCCATTTTGTCAATGGTGCGCATCCGATAATAATTGAGGGGCAAAGGTGCAAGGTCTATAAAATCATAGAACCCTGCCTTGCCTTTGGCGGTAACGAAACCGAGAATATCCCACTTATCTTCCAATGCATCACGTCTTTCTATAAGAAAATTTTTACAGTCTTTCTCGTCTCCTGTTTCCCATGATAAAGTGACTTGGTGCTTGGTTTTACTGTAAAAGCCCATAAAATCAAGGACTTCAACAGCGTTAAAAGGAGGCTTAACATCTGTCAAAATACCTTGAGTTTCTTTTTTTACACCCTGTTGGGCTTGAAGACAAGGGGAAAAGAAGGTACCGGAAAACAGCCAAAGGAAAAGGTATTGGCAAGTATTTTTATTGATTTGCATCTACATTATTGTTTAAACAGTTAAAATAGCACCATTAAGTTAAGCCGTAAAAATAGCGTTTTTGTTTATACATTTTTGTCCTTTATGTACAACGATGGATAATCTATGAGTTTTAAAAACAACCTTTTACTACCTTTGTTACACTATTTAAACTTATTTGACAATTATGAAAGACAACGAAAAAGCATATTACAGCGATGTCATCCTCATCGGCACAGGCATTATGAGCGCAACATTGGGGACTTTTCTAAAGAAATTGGAGCCAGATTGGACGATGCGCATCTTTGAACGCATGGACAGAGTCGCTATGGAATCGTCGGAAGCGTGGAACAATGCGGGTACAGGACATTCTGCCTTTTGTGAACTCAATTATACACCTGAAAATACTGAGGGGGGTATCAATATCAACAAAGCAGTGAAAATTGCGGAGTCATTTGAGGTGTCCAAAGAGTTTTGGGCAACTTTGGTGAAGCAAGAAGTCATTGAAAAACCTGAGGAAATTATTCGCTCGATACCACATATTAGCTTCGTTTGGGGTAAGGAGGATTGTGATTTTTTGTTGAAACGCTATGCGACGATGCGGTTGAATGTTTTGTTTTCGGACATGTGCTTCTCCGACGATACGTCGGAGTTACGTAGCTGGATGCCTTTGGTGATGGATGGTCGTGATAAGTCAGAACCCGTTGCGGGTACGCGTATGGACATGGGTACAGATGTGAATTTCGGCACATTGTCACGCTCTTTGATGAACTATTTGGAACGTGGTGAAACGGTTGAAGTGAATTTGCACCATGAAGTTGAAGACATCAAACGCCGTTTCGACGGTTTGTGGGAGATGTCTGTCAAGAATTTAGATACGGGCGAAATGTCTTATTATACCACCAAGTTTGTGTTCATCGGTGCAGGCGGTGGTTCGTTGTCTTTGTTGGAAAAATCGGACATTCCCGAAGGACAAGGCTACGGTGGTTTTCCGATTAGCGGTCAATGGTTGGTGTGCAACAAGCCCGAAATCATAGCACAACACCATGCAAAAGTTTATGGCAAGGCCAAGGTCGGTTCGCCACCTATGTCTGTGCCGCATCTTGATGCTCGTATGATTGATGGACAACCTGCTTTGTTGTTCGGCCCATTTGCTGGGTTTTCTACAAAGTTTTTAAAGCATGGTTCGTTCCTCGATTTACCACTTTCGATTAAATGGGGCAATATCATTCCGTTGGTTTCGGCGGGTATTCGCAATATTCCCTTGACAAAATACCTTGTTGAGCAAGTTGCGCAATCCGATGAAGACCGTTTTGAGGCGTTATTGGAGTATTTTCCAAACGCTGAAATAGAAGATTGGACGCTGCAACAAGCGGGACAAAGGGTTCAAGTCATCAAAAAAGATGAAAAAGAAGGGGGCGTTTTGGAATTTGGAACTGAGGTTGTATATGCAAATGATGGGACATTGGCGACATTATTAGGTGCATCGCCTGGGGCTTCTACGTCTGTTTCAATTATGCTCGATGTTTTAGCAAAATGTTTTCCAGAAGCTATGGCATCAACAAAATGGCAGAAGAAATTGACGAAATTGATTCCATCTTATGGTCAATCTCTTGCCAAAGACCCTGAATTGTGTCGGAAAACAAGGGCAAGGACGAGTGAAATACTGAAATTGGGTTAAATTTGCTTTTCTTCTGAGAAACATTAGTGTTAGAAAACAATAATTTAGAAACATTTTTTTTCTTATCACATAGTTACATAGGATGTGATAAGAAATGTATCAATCAAGGCATTTTGAATAAAGGAATAGTCATAAAATCAACAGGCAGTTGGTACAATGTGCGTCGTGAAGACGACCCCTCAGTAACCGTCGTTTGTCGGATGCCCGGCAAATTCAGATTGAACAATATGATATTGACCAATCCTGTTGCCGTAGGTGATGAAGTTGAGTTTGAGTTAGAAGGTGAAGTCAATGGCATGATTAAAAAGATACTACCCCGTCGAAACTATGTCGCGCGACAATCCTCGCACCGCAAACACGAAGTCCATTTATTGGCTTCCAATATAGACCAAGCCATTTTGTTTGCAACAATTGTTGAACCGAGTGTGAAGTTGGGTTTCATTGACCGTTTTTTGTTAATGAACGAACCGCAGGATGTACCAACAGTTATTGTTTTCAACAAAAGCGATTTGTTCAACGAAGACGCTTGGGCATATTTTGAAGAATTGAAAGACATCTATGAAAAAATCGGCTACACCGTCTTAGCGACCTCGGCTACTGAGGGGGTCGGTATGGAAGCATTGCAAGACATTTTGAAGGCTAAAACCTCGCTCGTAGGTGGTCAATCGGGCGTGGGCAAGTCCTCCGCTGTCAATGCCATTCAACCACACATGAACCTGTTGACTGGCGACATCTCTGATTATTCAGGTAAAGGACAACACACAACGACATTTGCAGAAATGCACCCGCTTGATTTTGGCGGCTACCTCATTGACACACCTGGCATTAAGACCTTGTCTTTCAATAACTTACAAAAATTAGATGTTGTACACAACTTCAAAGAATTTTTCGTTTTGTCAGACCAATGCAAATTTGGCGGCTCGTGTACGCATCGCAATGAACCTGCTTGTGCTGTCAAAGCAGCCTTAGAAACGGGTGAAGTGAGTGCATCTCGCTACGATAATTATGTTCAAATTTTGGAAGAAGTGGAGGAGCAGAAGTATTGGCAACGGGATAAAGAGGTGTAAAAATGGGCTGATTAGCCATAAAATAACTTTTCCAACAACCCCTCAGTATTTCTATAAAAATAAACCCATAAAGTATATGCTTCCAGAAATTCCAACCGTTACCGCTTATACAACACAAGGCAAAGCCTTAGTCGCCGCATTGCGTGGTTTATTACGTGGTGTTCATCTTTGGAAAGGAAAAACATGGCAAACACCCCCTCCCTATTTTCACGAAGACCCACGCCTATTTACAAAAAGCGATTTATTGTTTTTTGCTTATAAATACTATTTCCGTCCAACCCTTGAAAGCGATGAAAAAGAAGTTGTTGAACACTTTTTTCAAGTAAATCCACCTGTTTTCTCTACAAAAGGGAACATTACAAACGAAGTGACCCTCACCGCAGCTGGTGATTTAATGCCTTATGAATGGATTCAAAAACGCTTTTGTCCACACTTATGGGATGATATTGCCGACGATTTTTTTAGTTCAGATTTGACTTTTGCCAATTTAGAAACACCGATAGATATTACAAAACCCGCTTCGCTTGTGCCAGAAGTCATGTTGTCCGATATGAATTTTAATGCCGATGAAGAGATGTTTGAACTTTTTCAGGCGACAAGCGACAGAGGACAGGCAACAAGAGGCAGGCAAGGCGCAGGCAATAAAGGTTTTGATATTTTATCAACTGCCAATAATCACTCGCTCGATATGGGTGAAGCAGGGATTATTAAAACAATTGAGTATTTAGAAGATAAAAAAATCGCTTTTACAGGCACGGCACGCACGGCGGAGGAAAGGTTGAACTTTCCAATTATTGAAAAAAACGGGATTAAAATAGCTTTCATTGCCTATACTTTCTCAATGAATCAGCACATCAATCCTGACGATAAGCCCTTCTTAGTCAATCATTTAGAAGTTAATCAACCAGATATTGATTTATCGCCTTTGACCCATGACGTTGCGTTAATAAAAGAACGTGGTGCTGAATTTGTGATTTTAAGTTTGCATTTTAGCAATGCTTATCAAGCTTATCCGAATGCGCATATTGTCAAAAATGCACAACGTATTTTTGATGAATGTGGCGTTGATATTATCCTCGGTGGTCATGCCCACAATATACAACCGATGGCGCGTTATGATTTTACGTGTCCTTTTACCCAAAAACCTAAGGCGGGTTTGGTACTGTTTGCGTTCAGCGATTTCATTGCTTATGATATTTTCAACGGCTGTCATTTGTCTGTTTATTTGAAGTTAAAAATCAGTAAAGATACTGAGGGGGGTGTTTTTTTGTCAAACGTTGAAGCGATTCCCATTTATGCGTGTGGCGTTTATCACAACAAAAACAAGCGTGATTTAAGGCTTTTGGATGCTAAAAAGTGGTTGGCTAAAGTCAATAATGGTGAAAAACCTGCTTTTATGACGGATTGGCATGTGAGAGAACTGTCGGCTTTGATGACGTTTTATGATGGGTATTTTGGTAAAAATTTAGATTGATACTGAGGGGTGTATTTTTGGAATAAATACACTAATTTTGTAAAAAAATAAAAACATTATGTCAGTAGTAGTAAATAATATTTCTTCTCAGACAACAGCATTAAACCCTGTTCAACTACATTTATTGAAAATGTTTTCAATGAACATGTCAGAAATTGAATTGTCTGAACTCAAAACAATGCTTGTCGCTTATTACGATGAAAAAATGAGCGACGAATTAGACGAAATTTGGGAAAAACGAGGTTTTACTCAAAAAACAATGGATGATTTACTTGAAAATCACCCTAACCGACTTACATATAAATGAGAATTGTACTTGATACAAATTGCCTTTTAGTCGCCTTACCGCGTAAATCAAGGTCTCGTTGGCTTTATGAAGCAATCAGAGACGGAATAATTGAACTTGCCGTAACCGAGGACATTTTGAAAGAATATGAAGAGCAAATTGGCGATTTTTATTCACCTAATGTCGGTTCGAATACCCTTAAAATTTTTGCCAACTTATCTAATGTCCTACCGATTAACGTCTTTTATTACTGGCAATTAATTGAAGTTGATAAAGACGATAATAAATTTGTGGATTGTGCCGTAGCAAGTCAAGCAAACTTTATCATAACACATGACCGTCATTTCAATGTCCTAAAAACAATTGAATTCCCATCAGTCAAATGCTTGACAATTGCAGAGTTTAAAATAATTTTCAATGAAATGCTATCAAAATAGATACGATTAAACCGCCTTTTACTTTTTCATTAAAGTACTTTTCGAACCATTTTTTTGACAAAAATACGCTGACATGAAGCCAAAAGCCGTATTTTTGCCGCATGACAGCAACAGCTATAAAAGCAAAACAAGATATTCGCTTGTTGACAAAAGAGCAATTGATTGAAATAGTCGTAGGATATGGTGCAAAAAAATCACGCGCTGTACTGCTTTACAATTGGCTTTGGAAACAAGGCGTTGGCTCTTTTGAGGATATGACCGACTTGTCTCCCGCCTTGCGTGAACAATTATCCGCCGATTTTATCATAAAACCGATTGTTGAACACAAAATTCAGCGCAGCAATGACGGTACGATTAAAGGACGTTATCGCTTACACGATGGTCATCTGATAGAAGCTGTTTTGATTCCAATGCCTTCCGAAAATCGCTATACGGTCTGTGTTTCCACCCAAGTTGGGTGTAGTTTGACGTGTACATTTTGTGCAACAGGCAGAATGGAACGCAAACGCAATTTAGATGCGGCTGAAATTTTTGACCAAGTGGTGGCGATTAACAAACATTCGATAGAAACTTTCGGTCAACCCTTGACCAATATTGTTTATATGGGCATGGGCGAACCGTTGCTCACTTACCCTAATGTTGTGCGCAGTATCGAATTAATTACTGAGGGGTTGCAAATGGCACCCAAACGCATCACCGTTTCGACGGCGGGCATTGCCAAAATGATTCGAAAAGCAGCCGATGATAAAGTTAAATTCAATTTAGCCGTGTCGCTTCATGCCGCTGACGATGTAAAAAGGCATAAAATTATGCCCATAAACGAGCATAACAATTTAGAAACTTTGATTGAGGCGTTGGCATACTTTTGTAAAGCTCGAAAAAAACGGATTACGCTTGAATACATTGCTTTTCAAAACTTCAATGATTCGCTTGAAGATGCTGAAAATTTGCTGAAAATTTGCCGTCGCTTCCCTTGTATGGTCAATATTTTGGAATATAATCCGATTGACAATGCACCATTTCTAAAATCTGCCGATGAAAATATAGATCTGTTTGCTGAATACCTGCATGAAAATGGGGTCATGGTGACTTTCCGCAGAAGTCGTGGTAGAGATATTGATGCGGCTTGTGGGCAATTAGCCAATAAAGGTTAAGTAAGTAATGATGAATGATAAATGATGAACGATGAATTGACGTAAAGTGTTGATTATCAAATATTAGCACGGGCTCAATTTTCCGTTTATTTTCGTTTACATATCTTATTGGTGAATTTTAGATAATGTAATTATCGCTGAACGAAAGCCCCCTCAGTATTTATAATACTTTTCACTTGAAAAAAGCGTTATTTTACTTGATATTTCAGTCATAAATAAAAACCTAAGTAAAAACGAGTAGATTAAAATCTACCGTTTTGAATAATAAAGTATTGTAAATCAATGCTTAAAAAATTCATCATTTATCATTCATAATTCATCATTTCCTGCGTATGATAAGATTGCTCCTATTGGCTACTCTTTTTTGTCCTCTGTTTGCTGCTGCACAAAACATTGATACCATTTATTCAGAAACGATACGCTCGGTTCAATTGTCTCCAAATGGAAATAAATTGGAAAATATGCCTGCTATCGAGTTGAAAAAAGGGTTTTTGACCTTGAATTTTGATGAAGTTGGCGGCGAATTGCGCAATATGAATTATACGATTGAACAATGTGACCGCGATTGGAAACCGACCAAACTGTCTAAACTCGAATACCTCGAAGGCTTGAACGAAGACCGTATTAACAATTATAAAAACTCGCAAGCCACTAATATCCAGTTCGTTCACTTCAATTTGACGATTCCAAACGATGTCATGCGTTGGAATAAATCCGGCAATTATCTATTGAAAGTGTATGAAGACGACGGAGACAGAACACCTGTTTTGACCCGACGTTTTGTCGTTTATGAACAAATTTTAACAGTTGAGAATGAATTTGTTACACCAAATGCCTTCAAATACAATTCTCATCATGAATTAGACTTCAAACTTGACCCTAAAACCTTTCGGGTTCAGAACCCGATGAACGACATTCGAGTGACGGTTTTACAAAATGCTCGTTGGGATATTGCCCGAATGAATGTGCCGCCGACCTTTGTAATGGGCGATAAAATCGTCTATGATTACCTCGATTCCATCACGTTTCCAGCGGGTAAAGAATGGCGTTATGTGGATTTGCGCTCGACTCGTTTTCGCTCTGAAAGGGTCTCGACGATTGACAAAGGTGACGAGACTTTTGATTACGTTTTGAGAACTGACCTCGACCGTTTCCGCGAGCCATATTTGATTTATCCAGACCTAAACGGTGGTTTTTTTACTGAAACATCGGATTATCCAAACCAAACAATAGACCCCTCAGTATCGGCGGACTATGTAAACGTTTATTTTTCCTTGAAATATAACGATGAAATTGAAGGTTCGGATGTGTATTTATTCGGCAGATTGTCCGATTGGAAAATTGACCCACGTTTTAAGATGACTTATGATGACAATAAAGGACGATACGAAGGCGATGTGATGTTAAAACAAGGTTTTTACAACTACATTTATGCCGTTGTGCCAAAAGGAAAAACGGCTCAACCTGACTGCACAAAGCTCGAAGGCAATTGGTTTGCCACAGAAAATGAATATCAATTTCTCGTCTATTACCGTCCGTTTGGCGCACGTTATGACCGTGTGATTGGTTATCAAAAATATCAATCAACTTTAAAAAGGTGATTTTTTAGACCACAGATGACACTGATTAGACTGATTTACGCTGATTTTTTCTTTTCCTCCTTTTGAAAGTTAAAAAAAATCACTGTAAATCAGTCTCATCCCTCTCATCTGTGGTCTAAAAGTTTTAAATTTGCGCCGCATTTTTATCAATACAGAAATAACTAAAAAAAAAACGAAGACCTCATGGGAAGAGCGTTTGAATATCGGAAAGCCAGAAAATTTGCGCGTTGGGGCGCGATGGCAAAGACATTTACAAAAATTGGAAAGGAAATCGTCTTAGCCGTCAAAGAAGGCGGTATTGACCCTAACTACAATTCGCGTTTGCGTTCGGCAATCAATAACGCCAAAAAAGCGAATATGCCTAAAGCGACCGTTGATTCCGCTATCAAAAAAGCGACTTCAAAGGATGCTGAAAACTACGTCGAAGCCGTTTATGAAGGTTATGGGCCGCATGGTATCGCTATTTTAGTGGAAACGACGACAGATAACACAACACGCACGGTAGCCAATATCCGTATGCACTTCAACAAATGTGGTGGCACGCTCGGTAATTCGGGTTCTGTGGATTTTATGTTTGTCCGCAAAGGTGTTTTCCGTATCAAAAAAGAAGTTCTGCCTGACTATGAAGAATTGGAATTTGAGATGATTGACTATGGTTTGGATGAAATAAAAGACGAAAGCGATGTTTGGGCTATCTTTTGCAATTTCACCGATTTTGGGACGATGCAGAAATTTTTGGATGAAAAAGGCATCGAAATTGATGAATCGGCTTTGGAACGTATTCCAACCATGACAAAACAACTCAATGACGAAGAAACGGATGCTATTTTCAAACTCATTGACCGCTTGGAAGAAGATGAAGACGTAGCCAATGTGTTTACGACGATGGATATGTCAGAATGATAATGGATAGTTGATAATGGATAATGGATAATGGATAGTGGATAGTGGATAATGAAAAATGCCAAACGAAGCTAACTCGTTTGGCATTTTTCATTATCCACTATCCATTATCCATTATCAACTATTTTATGTTTAACAAAATGGCGGCGCGGAGACCGAATAAATCGAAGGTTTTGTGGGTTTTGTTGACATCTTTATAGTAAAACGCCTCGGCTTGGGCGACCCCATTTTTGGAAAAACGATATTCAAAACCGCCACTTAAAAGGAGTAAATTAGGCACATTAACGGCTTCTGATAGAGCAGTTTCTTCTCTGTATGTTCCGCCCCATAAGGATTGATACGTGAATTTTGTTTCAAAAGGCTTGATACGCATCAAAGTATAAGCCGCAGAAACGAATGGTCGCCACTTAGCTGACCCCTCAGTAAACAAGTATTTTGCACCGATATTGCCCTGCAAAAGTGATTGACTCGACTCTGCTTTATAGAATTTTTCTTTTTGATAGTCAAATTGCGCTGCGGGCAAATTGTATCTGGTGTCTTGCCAATAATTGGTGAAGGCAAAAGGGCAAAAATCGCCTTCTGCTGTGAGCCGCAACTTATTTGTTAACGCATATTCTAATTTTATTCCCGCTTGATAACTTTTGATATTTTTGTAAACGTCAATACCTACCGCATTCCGCCAAGTGGTTTTATAACTGATTTGACCACCTTGAATACCGATGAATAAACGCTTGTTATTCAATGATTTATCAAGTTTTTGGGTTTCTGTACTGAGGGGTGGCTTTTTCAAAGAATCTACAAATACCCTTGTGGCAATGAGTTCTTTTGCTAATGAATCTTGTCTCGTGGCGCAATCAACTAAATTTGCTGTGTTCACTTTAGCGTCTAACAAGGCTTGTTTTAAATCAAGCATTTGTTTTTCCAATGAAGCTAATTTGTCCAATAATTCTGCTGTTTTTTTCTCAGCATCGAGCGATTTGGGAATAATCGTATCTGGGTTTACAACCTCTTTAAAGATGGGAATTGCCTTTGATTTTTCTAAAATCGGTGTTGAATTATCTATAAACCCTTTTGATACTGAGGGGGGGGGTTTAGGTTTATTTTTTTTGGTTGAATGTAAATCATTATGTTTGTCAGCATCGTTTACAGGCAAATACTTATAAACAATAACTGTATCTGTTTTATGAGACTGTTGCAACATCGTTTCGTTTCCAGTCTTATAGGCGTTCAGTTGCGATTGCAACTCAGCAAGTTGTGTCGCTAATTGTTTGTTTTGATTTTTTAACTCATTCATTTGCCACAACATCAAAGACAGAATCGGTAACATCAAAAGCCACAACCAAGCAGCACCACGCCGCCGATTGTCCTTTTCTTTTATTTGGCTTGTTGCATCCAAGCGTGAAGTAAGCTGTTCCCAATCGTTGTCCACAGAGGAAAAAGCACGTTCTTCACGCAGATTATCGCCAAATATTTTATCAAAATCTTTATCGCTCATTTTACGGATTATTCAATTTAACCATTCATACGTTGCCCCATTTCGTTGTCATTTGTCAGCAGCATTTTTTTTAATTGCCCACGGGCTTTCGACAAGTTGGATTTTGATGCCCCCTCAGTAATACCGAGTTTTTCAGCAATTTCAGCATGAGAAAAGCCATCTACAACAAATAAATTAAAGACCGTTCTGTAACCTGGTGACAGGTTTACAACCATTTTAAAAATCTCTTCGCGCGTCAATTTTTCTATAATTTCTGTCTCCACTTCAATCCCTGTAGTATAACTTAATTCCTCATGTCTCGGCTGGTTTTGAAGGCTTCTGTAACGGTCAATCGCTGTATTGACGACGATGCGATGCAGCCATCCTTTGAAGGAATATTGAGGATTATATAGGTCAATCTTAGTGAAAATCTTAAAAAAAGCATCATTTAAGACCTCTTTTGCCTCTTCAGAAGTAGCCGCATAACGAGAGCAGACCGTCAACGCATAGTTGTGGAAATGCGCATACAGTCGTTGTTGACTCGTACGTTCTCCTGAACGACAGGCTTCAACGAGTGAGTTGAGGTCTTTGTCTGTCATAAAATGTGTATTAATAAAGCCTTTTTAGGAAATGATGAATGATAAATAATGAATGATGAATTTGTAAAACATTGATTTACTATTAATTACAAAGCAACCTTTAGCAATTTCAGCAATTTATTCTCATTGTCACTCAACCTAATTTTCAGTCCGTTTTATGATTCAAACTACGGAAATACTGAGGGGGTGGTTGCTTTGTTTGGTTATTGGTTATTAGGGATTGGTATGAACAAGTAACCAATCCCTAATAACCAATAACCAAATCATAGTGCTTTTTCCCAAACTGATTTTTCTAAAATGGCTTCATAGTAGGCTTCGTATTGAGGTATAATATTGTGAATATCAAACCTTTTGGCTTGGGCGAGCGCATTTTTTCTAAATTCTTGGTGCAATTCTTCATTGCTTAATAAACGTATGGCATATTCTGCCATTTCTTCAACATTGCCGACATCACTCATATAACCAGTCACACCATGAATATTGACTTCGGGCAAACCGCCTGCATTTGAAGACAAAACAGGCACTTCACAAGCCATGGCTTCCAAAGCCGACAAGCCGAAACTTTCAGAGCCAGAAGGAATGACGAATAAATCTGCAATGGCTAACAGTTCTTCAACGGCATCTTGTTTGCCGAGGAAACGGATTTCATCGCAGAGATGAAGCTCGCGGCACAATTCTTCAAGCTTTTGCCGTTCAGGTCCATCACCAATGAGGAGCAGTTTTGAAGGGATCTGCTCAAATACTTTTTTGAAGATATAAATGACATCTTCCACCCTCTTCACTTTACGGAAATTGGAAGTATGAACGAGTATTTTTTCGCCTTCAGGTGCAATGATTTTTTTAAAATGGTCTTTATTTATCTTTTTAAATCGTTCAAAATCAATGAAGTTATAGATAACTTTTATGTCTTTATCAATTTTAAAAAGCTCTAAAGTATCTTTTTTCAATGATTCAGAAACGGCTGTTACGCCATCAGATTTATTGATACTGAATTCAACCACAGGCGCAAAAGCGCGATTATTACCCACCAAAGTAATGTCTGTACCGTGTAAAGTAGTAATGACAGGTACATAGCGACCTTCTGCCAAAAGGATTTTTTTGACGATATACGCAACTGTCGCATGAGGAATGGCGTAATGAACGTGCAAAATATCGAGATTTTCGTACTTGACGACATCCACCATTTTAGACGCTAAAGCCGTATCGTAAGGCGGATATTCGAACAATGGATAGTCCACATTACTGACTTCATGGAAGAAGACGTTTTGGTGGAAATGGTGCTGCGCCAAGCGAACAGGTTGCCGATAGGTGATAAAATGAATTTTATGCCCTCTTTTAGCGAGTCCTAAGCCTAACTCGGTAGCGACTACGCCACTGCCGCCAAAAGTCGGGTAACAAACAATGCCTATTTTCATATTCTTGTATTCTTGTATTGTTATTGGTTAATTCTTAAATCACGAAATTACGCAACGGTTGAGAAATTCAAGTAGTTTTTGTTGATAGATTGCCCCGCCTACTTCACTCACGTTGTCATGCCCCGCATTTTTGACGATGAAGAACTCTTTATCAGTCGTTTTCAAAGCATTAAAATTGTCGAGATTGAAGGCTATGGGTATTTTTTCATCCGCATCGCCATGCACCATGAGTATGGGTTGCTCGATGTTGCGGCATGATTCGACGGGTTTGATATCGAAAGGACGAAATTGAGCGATGTCTGCAGCACGAGAAAGAATGCGCCGAACGAGCCACCGACTTCGAAATTTGAGCATATCATTTGCATATTCTTCAAGCACGTTTTCTAAGGTGTTGAATGTGCTTTCTATGATACCAAAAGTCAGTCTTTTCTCAATCGCCAAAGCTTGAAGAGCGACGGCTCCCCCCAACGATGTACCATGAATGCCGATGGGCAGCTTAGAATATTTTCTTAAAACCTTATCAATGACCTTAGAAACGTCTCTTTTTTCATAAAAACCGAAGGTACAATACTTACCACCACTACGTCCATGCGCTCGTTGGTCATAAACAACGACATTGAACCCTTGTTCAGCGAGCCAACGGGCAAAGCCAAAATAAACCTCTTTTGCACTGCCAATACCATGCAAAACGATGATGGTTGCACGGGCTTTGACCGTCAAGGCGTGTATGAAGTACCCCCTCAGTATAACGGCTCGTACGCCATGCACAATGAGTGGTTTGAAGCGCAAACCAAAATCAATTGGTTTATCTTTTATTAATTTTCTAAAAGGCGAAATAGGCATATAGGGCATACCATACTCTAAAAATAGGGTAATGCCAACAGCAAAAAGGGTAATGACAAAAGCTGTAAATATCATTGATTTTCAAACATGTTTTTAAAGTTTCAAAACTACAAAAATCTAAAATGACAAAATGTATATTTGATGTGAAAACGATTTTAGGCTATAAACGCTTTTGAAACCTTAAAAGGTTAAAAAACAAAGTGTTTTTGTTTATTTGGGGAAATAAAAAACGATAAGCCCTATGTGGAGCTTATCGTTTTCAATAGACAATCATGTAAAATCTATCTCATCTCAAGTATATATGTGTTAATGAATCATCATTTAAAGAGACCGCTCATTTTGCATGCGCTAAGTCAGAAAAAAGCGTTGAAGCATCTGGGCATTGACGGAGTATGGCAACCATCATACGTTTTTGATCAATAGACTTGTTGATTGTTCTATATTTTAAACTTATTTCATCGCTGCATTTTTGGATTTCAGGTTGCATGACCTCAATCTCAGCAGCCGTCTTCTTTTTTTCTAAAGTTTCTCTACTTTGTTCAGATTCTTTTAGATGTTTGACTTTTTCAAGAATGGGTTGTAAACAATCACAAGCCTCAATGGCTGCATTCGTGTAAATATCCTTAGTTTGAAGTGTTTTCTGAGAATTGTTGATTGACACCACTTTCGTTAGAGGAGGCATATTTAGTTGCGACGTTGTATCATAGTTTGTTGGTTTATCCAAATCATTACAACTCATTACAACACTTAAGGTGGCTAAAAGCCATCCAGTTTTAATCATTCTTTTCATATTATTTTTTGTTTTAGTGAATACTTGCGCGTTAAATATGGAGGCAAATTATCATATCATGTGTTAAAATCAAAATATGTTTAAAAAAAAATGCAAAAAATACCTTATATAAGTTAGTTATTATGCAAAAAAAGCCTCATACTCGAAAGTATGAGGCTTCTAAAAAAAAAAAATTACAATAAGTTTATTTTTGAATAACAACTTGCTGCGTTGCATCACGTTTGCCAGCTGCCTATTACCTTGAACACGACATTAAATCTGCAAGTTGCTTTATTGTTGCGGGCATCTATAGCTGTATAAATGACCGTTGTTGTACCTATCGGGAAACAAGAACCGCTTGAAAAATTGGCAGATACTGAGTAGAATGCGGGAGGATAGAAATTCTAAGAAAGCCAAATTTCAAAAAAAACTGACTTATTTCTCAAAATAAAACTCAACAGACTTAGGGGAAAACTTGATATTTCTAACCCAATTTGGTTGTTGCGTGAGTTGAATAGGCACAGTATTATTTTTTGTTTTAAAGTCAATATTCTTCAAATCCACTTCTGCCACAAATTTGTCGGCATCTAAAAAGTCGTATAGGCTCAAGGCAATAGTACAATCGAGTTTGATTTTATTGGGAAACATACGCCAGCTTTGGGGCGCATTTTTGACGACGATGGGGATAAAAAGTAGTTTTTCAGTAAACTGTTCGGTCTTAATTCTCGCTGTTATTTCCGTCGTTTTCAGTTTGAAAAGAGGGTTTTGACGCAACTTTATTTTTTTAATGACCGAATCTTTGAGTTTTTCAAAGCGCAAAGTATCTGTTTGGATAAAAGTCAATCGGTCAATCGCTGTTCGTGGTCCTTCGACCTCTATGACTGAGGGGATCAATTCGATGCTGTCGGCGAGGTCATAACCTTTTACAAAATCAATTTTTGCAATGGCTTGAACAGGTACAGAAACGGTTTTAGACACTTCGCTAAAAACGGTCAATTGGTCAGGGCTGACACCGATAATGTCGTTACCAAACTGCTGAACCATTAAATCTTTGAGCAAAAGACGCTGAATACTGTCGTTGCCGACTTGAATAAAAATGCGTTGTTCATACCCTGCCAACATATCCCAACCCGTTCCTTGCCACATCACGTGCGCATACTGAGGGGGTATAACAGACAGGGCTCTGCCAGCTGGAACGACATATTCTAACTTAATGGGTATGTTTTTTTTGAAAGAATTGGACAAGCGGTTGAGTACCCAAAAGAAAAGGGCTATGCCGATGCATGCCATCAACACAACCCTTTCGTGGGTTAAAAACTGCCGAAAATTGGGCATTTTTTCCCTCATTTTTAAGCTTTTGGTGTCAAAAAGCCTTCTGTCATTTCTTTTGAAATCGAGGCTTTTGTGACGCGAATGAACGTATTATTAGCGACTTCAAGCGTTATGACTTGACCATCAATTTTGTTGATTTTGCCAATCATACCAGATGCCGTTACCACTTCTTTACCTTTTTCAAGCGAATCGGCAAACGACGCTTGTTCTTTTTGCCGCTTCATCTGTGGGCGAATCATGAAGAAATAAAACACGACGAGTATCATCGCCAAAGGTGCAAATTGGACGATTGCGCCCATACCACCTGCTTCCAGAAATAACATAGTTTATTGATTTTTAATGATTTGTAAATTATTTTTTAATCGCTTGTTTCAAAAAAAGGACGTTTGTTTGCCGCGTATGACGGTTTTCAAACCGCAAATTTAACAAATTCAAACCAAATCTTCTCCCTTCCTGATGTTATCGGGATTTCGTACCCCCTCAGTATCACCCTCCTCCAACAGCTTATTAATACGTGGTTGCAAAAACCACAAGCCCACAGGGAAAAACCAAAACAAAAAGAATTCGCTGATATAGTCACCTAACAGTACAGGACGTTGCAGTTCTACTGATTTTAAAGCCTTTGCGTTGAAGTGAAAAATGAAAAAAAAGCATGCTATAGACGAAAAATGAGCTACTAAAATCATTGTCAAGTTTTCTTCAAGAAACAACTCCGACATCTCATCTCCCCACATCAGCATGGCGACAAACCAACAAATGAATAGGATATACAGCGTCGGAATGATGATGGCACCATTGAATAAACCTCTCGGCATAGGCGCATCAATGGGCAGTTTTTTTGATAAAAACACACCGACTGACCCAAGCCAACTAAAAAGTACACCTATATATAGGAGCATCAAAATAGGGAAAATGTGCAGAAACTGCTCCAAACCGCTTGAAAAGTCGTCGTCGGAAAAGATAAAACCGACTGTTAAAAACTCTATGGCTAACGGTATGCCAATGAGTAGGATAAACAATTGCCAATGTTTTAGTTGCAAAAAAAGTTTCATGTCCTTTTGATAGCTGTTTAAAAATAGTGTGTCTCAAATCGAGTCCCGTAAAAGTAGTGGGTTTCAGTCGGTTCTTCAAAAGAATCGCCTACTTTTACCCAATCAATATCGAAATAGGCATCAATTTTATGGAAATCTTTACAACCTTTATTAAGCTTGCTTTTTACGGAGCAACAGCCGTACAACTCATCTTTTGGCTTTTCGTTTTTTCACGATTGGCAGTGTTTAATCAAAAAAAATATTTAGGATTGGCCGAGACCGATGATTACCTCCTGTCTCAACAAGCTGTTTCAGTCATTATTTGCGCCCGAAATGAAGCGGCAAACTTGCGGCACAACCTGCCTAAAATACTCGAACAAGACTATCCCCATTTTGAAGTCGTCGTTGTCAACGATGCTTCGACCGATGATACTGAGGGGGTCTTAAACGCGTTGTCAAAACAATATCCTCACCTTAAAATTATTTCTATTTTAGAAAAAAAGAAGCTCGGAAAAAAGAGTGCCTTAGCCAAAGGTATTGAAAACGCAAACCATGATTGGCTGTTGATGACAGACGCTGATTGTACCCCCCTCAGTAAAAATTGGATATCAGGAATGATGGCGGGTATTCGGGAAGGAAAGGAGATGGTTCTTGGTTACGCACCTTATGCTAAACGTGACAACAGTTTACTCAATAAATTCATCAGATTTGAAACAGTATGGACAGCGACCCAATATTTGAGTTTTGCATTGATAGGACAGCCATATATGGGCGTTGGAAGGAATTTGTTATACAACAAAAGACTATATAAAAAAGTTAATGGTTTCAGTAAGCACGAAGACTTGGCATCAGGCGACGACGATTTATTTGTAAATCAGGTTATTACACAAAATAATTTTTCAATTATTTTGCTGCCGCAAACATTTATGGTTTCAGAACCGAAAACTCAATGGAACAGCTACTTTACCCAGAAAAATAGGCATTTATCGGCTGGAAACCGATACATGTTAAAACATAAAATACTATTAGGTTTGGTATCCGCTTCACATTTTTTATTCTTTGTGACACTGTTTTTGGCATCGTATGTAAAAATTAGCACGATGTTTGCAGTAGCAAATATCGTAGTGAGAACGATTTTGATATGGACAGTTTACGCAAAAATTCTACGGAAGTTGCACGAAAAACGGCTTCTGTGGTGGATACCCTTACTTGATGTTTTATATGTCTTTTTCTATCTCGTCTTTGCTTCAACTATTATCCTTAGAGCAAAGCCACGCAAGTGGCAATAATCCAAACTTTATCTGAACTCAAACCCATGACAGCAACAGCACCTACAATCCACAGTAGATTGTCTCCCAGAGCCACTGATGATTATTCATTCGTCGTTCAAGCCGTAAACGGCAACCAAAAAGCGTTTGAAACGCTGATGAATCGCTATCGCCATTCGGTGTATCATGCGATGTTTAAAATGGTCAATAACCGCGATGATGCGGACGATTTGACAATTGAAGCATTTGGTAAGGCTTTTAATAAGCTACCGAGCTATGCGCCCAATTATGCCTTTTCGACATGGCTTTTCAAAATTGCCATTAACAATTGCATTGACCACATTCGCAAAAAACGACTCAAAACGTACTCGATGGATGACACAATTACGTCTGACAGTACGAGTGAATTTTCACACAACATTCGGGATCATGAACCAGACCCTGAACAGATGATGATGTACGACCAGAAGATTTCGCACGTCCGTCATCTGGTACAAACGCTTAATTCAAAATATCGTGCCATGATTGAATTGCGGTATTATGAGGAATTGAGTTATGAAGAAATCGCTACGGAATTGAACCTACCTCTGGGTACGGTCAAAGCGCAATTGTTCCGCGCAAAGGAAATTCTGTATCATCAAATAAAAGCATCTTCATCTGAACCATATATTGAAGTACGTGCCAGAAAAGATAAAAACGTGGTAGAAGCGGCTTAAAACAACAAATATACTGAGGGGTAGGACGAAACGTTCTATCCCTCTTTCTTTTTGCCAAAATGAGCTAAAGAAATTATAAATGCTGAATTTACTATAACTAATTGACAGTCAACACCTTGCACCATTCATCGTTCATCATTTATCATTTCTTATTTATCGCAACCAAACCTGTGTTGCGCCAAAACCATATTTTTCGTGGTATTCATTTTTGAACATCAAAATATTGGGGTGTCTTCGCAGACGTGCGGCTACCAAATCGCGCAAACGCCCTTTGCCGATGCCATGTATGACATATATTTTTGGCACATTCAAACGGATGGCATTGGCTAAAAAAGATTCAAACGATTTTATTTGAACACCAACGATTTCTTCGGTGGTCAAATCACGTGGGGCATGGTGCAACATTTCAATATGCAAATCAATTTCAGGGATAAACGAAGCGTATTCGTTGACATTCGGTACGGGGTCGAACATGCGTAAATCATCTTTGCCTCTCGATTTCTGTTTGGCTGTTTTCAATAGGTCGCTTGTATATTTCGTCAAGTCCTCTTTGGTTTCGGAGGACTTGCTTTCCAATTTATCAAAAAGGGGAAATAAATGGACTTCTCTATTGATGAATTTCGATAATTGATAGTTTTTTATAAACTGTTTAGGCTTGACTTTTAAGGTTTTAAAAAACGACTCTTCACTCCCCTCAGTAGAAATGGGTTTTATGGACACATCTAATTGAGGTAAATCATTGACCGTATCAAAGGACAATTCGCCCATTTTTTCAAACTGAACGGCTTTTAAAATGCCATTTTTTGACCATTCAACATCGTCAAAAACAAGGAAATCGGCTGAAAAAACGACATCAAAGGACGTATCATTGAGCAAGTAAATAATGTATTTATCAATCTCGCCGCTTGCTTTTTTGACGGGTTCAAAGGCTAATTGGATGCCTGAATTGCTCAAAACGGGTTTTATACTGAGGGGGGGTATGATGGCTTGCAGATTGGATTTTAAGTTAGGTTTTACCTTTGGTACGGAAACTGGGACAGTAACCTTTTGGGATAAAAAATCCTCTGCCCGCACAAGGTCTTCTTCAAAGGCGGGAATATCCATGTCAAAATCGTCGAGTTTGACCATAACCATACCGTCACCGAGTTTTTCGATGATAACGCCTGAATCGGGTGTGGTCAAAAATTTGACCTTTGTGCCTATGCCGAGAAGTGTTGCCATAATTTTTCGTTTAATGATGATTGATAAATGATGAATTAGGTTTATGAATTCATCATTTATCATCCATCAATCATCATTATCAAAGTGCAATTTTAGTGAATGGAAAGGGAAAAACGTTCTTTTTTTGAATCTAATGAATTTGTGGACGGTGTTATCGAGGTAAAATTTTAAATTTGCGGCTTCATAGACTGTTTCCCTTAAAAAATCCGTTTGTCTTTAGAAAAAAACAAAACCACCTTTTGAGGTTGGAAATAAAATAGAATGATAGAAAACATAAAAAATATCTGGAAAACATACGTCGGCACCCCCCTCAGTAAAGTGCTGTCTCCTGTAACAAAAATCATTGCGCCTTGGTTTGAGCCAATCGGTCATGTCTTTCAACCTTACAAAGAGCGTTTCGATGAGTCGTGGTCAAAGTTTGCTATGAAAAACCCATTTGTGGCGACATGGATTCGTAGGGGAACGATAGTTGCTGCAGCATTCTATGTTTTTTACTTCATTTTTGCGATTGGCATGTTCGGTGAAATTCCGACAGTTGAAGAACTTAGAGAATTGCAAACCAACAATACTTCGGAGGTTTATACTGCCGATTCTGTCCTCATTGGTAAGTTTTTCCTTGAAAACCGAACAGATATTCGCTTTGAAGACTTACCGACGCACCTTGTTGATGCCCTCGTTTCGGAAGAAGACAAGCGCTTTTGGACACACAGCGGCGTAGATTTCAGGGCTTTGGGACGTGTATTTTATTACTCTTTACTAATGGGTGATGAACGTTCTGGCGGTGGCTCGACCTTATCCCAACAGTTGGTCAAAAATATTTATGGTCGCCCAAAACACCTGTTTTTGTCAACACCTATTAATAAAATCAAAGAAATGCTCATCGCTCGGCGTATGGAACGGGCTTATGAGAAAAAAGACCTGTTGGCATTGTATCTCAATACAGTGCCTTTTGGCGGCAATGTCTTTGGTATTGAAATGGCTTCAAAACGTTTTTTCAATAAATCTGCTAAGGATTTGAAGGTAGAAGAATCGGCCGTTTTGGTCGGTATGTTGCAAAAAAACACCCGTTATAATCCGCGGCGTGACCCCAAGGCGAGTTTCAGAAGGCGCAATGAAGTGCTGAATAGTATGGTTGAGAACGATAAATTGGATAAAAAAACAGCTGAAAAGCTGAAAAAAGATTCCATCAAACTCGATTATCAACCTGTTTTGACCCGTGATGCGATGGGGTCTTATTTCAAAGACTATTTGCGGACGCAGATGCCTAAATTGCTTGAACCATATAAAAAATCTGATGGTACGCCTTACGATATATATAAGGATGGTTTGAAAATATATACTTCTATCGAATCTCAAATCCAATTGGTGGCAGAAGAGGCTGTTACAGAACGTATGAGCGAACTGCAAAAGACTTTTGACAACCATTGGAGTGGTGAAAAATGGTGGGGCGATGATAGATGGATAGAAGATGGTATGCGTAATTCAAGCCGTTGGAAGCAATTATCTGCCGAAGGCTGGAATGATGAAAAAATACGTCGTCATTTTATGAATGACAAAATGCCGATAACGGTGTTTACTTGGGAAAACGGTAAACCATCCGAAGACGAAAGGTCAATGACCCCAATGGACTCTGTTAAATACTATTTCCGTCAACTCAATACGGGTTTTATGGTCACAGATGCCAAAACAGGTTTGATAAAGGCTTGGGTTGGTGGCACGGATTTTAACTTTTATCAATACGACCATGTGCGGGCGCGCCGACAAGTTGGCTCGACTTTTAAACCGATTGTTTATGCCAAAGCCATACAAGCGGGCATTCGTCCTTGCGAATATATTCCAAATCGGTTAACGGCTTATATGCCTGATGGGACGACAAAATTGGCTTCAGCATTGACAGAACAGGAGCGTTCTGACCCAAAACTGGCTTGGGCACCCCGTAATTCTGACGAAGGTTATACGGGTTCGTACTCGCTTGAAGGGGCTTTGACGAACTCTGTAAATGTTGTGTCGGCTAATCTCATTAGCCGCGTTGGATACGATGCTGTGGCGAAATTAGCAAAAGATATGGGCGTAACAACTGATATGCAACGTGATTTGAGTATTGCTTTGGGTACGGCCGATATTTCCCTCTACGATATGATGAAAGTCTATGGCACATTCGCCGCACGCGGTCGTCGTCCTGAATTGATGCCCGTATTGAAAGTCACCGACAGAGATGGAAAGGTGATTGCCGATTTTACAAAAGAGATTTTGCCCGAAAAGTGGCAGCAAGTCCTTTCACAAGACCATGCCGATATGATGACTAAAATGATGCAATCCGTTGTCAATGACGGTACAGCAGGGCGTTTGCGCTATAAATACAATTTAAACAATGACATTGCTGGCAAAACAGGTACGACTCAGAACCACTCTGATGGTTGGTTTATGTGTTATACGCCTAACCTCGTGTGTGGTGCGTGGGTCGGTGGCATGACCCCCGCAGTACGTTTCAGAGATATGAGTTATGGACAAGGGGCGTATATGGCATTGCCTGTCTGTGCTTTGTTTTTGCAAAAATTATATAAAAATCCTGCTTATACCGCTTTGAAAAATGAGAAGTTTCCAGAGCCTTCTAAATGGGTCAAGGACTCGATGAATTGCGATCCTAAAATGTACTCACAAGAAGAGTTAGCTGAAATGGAAGAAAGGGAACGTGCACGTGACAGCATCAATATTGAAACCGATAGCTTGTTTCAAGTGTCGCCAGAAGAAGTTAAGGAACCAGAAAAAAAGAGGAACAAAAATGGATTCTTTCAAAGATTGTTTCGACCTCGACAACCTTCTTCACCTAATTCGCCAAAGCCCAACGAAACTTCAAAAAATGAACCCATCAATATATTGGAAAGCAAGCCCAAGAATGGGCCTAATCCTAAAAAAGGTAATTAGGTTTAGGTAGGCATTTCTAACGAAAAACCTTTTACTTGTACCAATGAAAGACGACTTACCAACATACGCCGATGAAACACTCGTCGCCATGATTCAAGGCTCGGACAAACACCGAGACGAGGCGATTCAGTATGTGTTGAAAAATTGGAAGCACGAAGTCGTCGCCTTTTTAAATCGGCAAGGAGCAAACAAAGAGGAAGTTGAATTTATTCTCGAAGAAGCCATCGTGGTTTTTGATAGGCATATTCGAAATAGGACATACAGAGAAGAAAGCAGTTTAAAAACCTTTCTCATCAGTATTTGTAAACAAATCTTTAGGAATAAAGAACGATGGCGCAAGTCTGAAAAAAGTCTTACGTCATTAGAGGGAATAACAACCAACACAACAACCGACGAAACAACTTTGACACAAATATATAGCCGCGAAGTAGCCACGTTTGTTCAGAAAATATTGGCGGCTTTGTCGCTGCGCTGTCAAGGGTTATTGAGGCTTTATATGCTTTCTTTCACCAATCGAGAAATCAAAGAGCAAATGGACATGCCGTCAGAAAATGCCGTTGGCAATGCCCTTTTTGAATGTCGCCAAAAATTTAGGCAACTTTGCGAAAAAAGCCCGCTTTTTAAAAAAATCATCCAAGAACTCTTAGGCAATGAATAACGACGACCACCTATTGACGCTTAAAATTGATGCGTACATCAAAGGGCAACTGTCTGATGTCGAGCATCAAAAGTTTGAGAATGACATGCGAACAGATGCTAAACTTGTTGAATGTGTACGCACACAACGCGCAGAATTGGCTTTATTAGACCTCATTGCAGAAGAAGACTTGCGTCAAAAAGTACGCAAATGGTCAGCTCAAATGGGCAAGGACGATAACAACCCGCCGAAACCGTGGTGGCGACACCCCCTCAGTATCCTCGCCTTTTTGGGCGGTATCGTTGTCTTGGTTTTTATTTTTTTTCCTAAAAAAACAACGACAAATCCCGCAATACAAGTTTCTCCGAATACCGAAAAAACAGATACAACACAATCAACGCCTACTTCTAATAATTTGCCCAAAATAGACACAACAAATAAGGTTGACCCATCTACTCAAAACGCTAAAAAGCCTATTGCTGCTATTGAAAATGCACCGTTTAAGAACGACCTTTTGGCTTTTGTTGAAGACATGAATCGCACAACGGAACGCGGCAATACGACAACCGACCCCCTCCCGACTTCATCGGGATCTGCGATAAGTATAGCCATGCAATTTATTCAAAACCAAAACTTTACGCCTGCACGCAATCTGCTTAAAGGCATAAACCCACAATCCGTTAATTATGCGGACGCACAGTTCCTTTTAGCCACAATTGATTATTTACAAAATAAACCGAAAATGGCTGCAAAATCCTTCAAAATCTTATCCGAAATGGATGGTTATATCCGCAAAGAACCGTCTGCTTATTACTGGGCTATAAGCCTTGTTGCGAATGGACAGACAACTGAAGCCAAAAAGATACTCGTCCAAATCGCTGCTGATACAGAACATCCTAAGCACGACGCTGCAACCGTTTTATTAAAATCGCTTTAAGCGAAAATAATATGTTGCTTAATAGTACAACATTCATATTCCTTTTGTAATTTTAGGGAAAGTTCTCACCTCATATAACCTTATTTACAGAGGGGGGCTTTTAATTAAAACCTGTTCTATCAACCAAAATGATAACGATATGAAAGCCCTATTTCTATGCCTTTTTCTGGTATTCGCCTTATCCCATCTCGTTTTTTCTCAAACATCTAATACTATTTCAGAAGACACTGCTAAAGCGGCTTTGCTTGTGCGGCAAGGCGATTCTTCGCAAAGGACATTTGCATATGATAAAGCCATAGATTATTACCAAAAAGCCTTAGACATTAGGCTACCTATTTTTGGAAAGGACAATATTCAGGTGGGTATGATGTACAACGGAATCGGTTATTGCTATTATGGCAAGGGACAATTTAGGACAGCGGTTGATTATTTTTTTAAAACATTAGCCATCCGAATAAAGACCTTTGGCAATGAACATCAAGACGTTGCGATGTCTCTCACCAATATAGGCAATAGCTATGGGGCGATGGGTGAAGTTGGCAAAGCACTTGATTACCACAGAAGGTCTTTAGATATGCGTATTAAAGTTTTAGGTCCAGAGCATAGACGTGTTGGAGATTCTTACGGGAATTTGGCTCTTTATAATAGTCATGTTGGAGAATATGAAAAAGCAATCGAATATTTACGAAAAGCGATTGCTATTTACACTAAAACAATAGGAACAGAACATTCTGACATTGCTATTGCTTATGAAAACTTAGGTATTTGTTTTGGTGAATTGGGTCAATACAATAAAGCTATTGATGTCATGAACAGAGCTTTGAGGATTAGACTTAAGGTTTTAGGACCAGAAGATCCATGGACAGCTTATTCTTATGAAAACTTGGGAGCCGTTTATACCTTCACAAAAGAATATGATAAATCCATTGAGAATATGCTTAAATGTGTCGCCATACGTACTAAGGTTTTGGGAGAAGAACATCCATTCACTATTTTCACTTACCAAGGTCTGGGCGTAGCATACAATGAGATAGGTCAATATGACAAAGCATCAGCATATTTGGAAAAATGTATTGCTTTACGGATTAAAACAATAGGAGAGGAACATCCTAATCTGGCAGAAACATACAGTATCGTTGGAGAAATCTATGCTTCAAAAGGGCAATTAGACAAAGCCATAGAAGCCTATAAAAAGTCATTGACAGCCAATCGCTATCGTACCCCTTACAAATTTGACTCGGTTTTTATAATAATAAACCTATCATCAACATTACAGAGGTACAGCCGAGTTCTTTTAAGAAAATACAACGAAACCAAAGAATTAAGTTATCTAAACGAAGCATTTGATGTGTCCAACCAAGCCGTTGCTTCTGTTTCAGAACAATTTAAAACGATTTATACTGAGGGGTCAAAAGCCAATTTAATGCAAAGTAATTTTGACGTTTATGAAAATGCCTTAGCTACTAATACGCTTTTAGCCAATGTAAAGGATGACAAACAGTTATTACTGGAATCTTTTTCTTTATCGGAACGCGCTAAATCCCTTATTCTTTTTGAGTCTGTTCGTGAAAATAATGCCCGTAGTTTTTCTGGTATTCCAAAAGACTTACTTCAAAAGGAGCAGAATCTGCGCTTAAACATTACATGGCATGAAAAACAACGGCACAGTATGACAAGTGAAGGGGTAAGCGAAATGGACAGTTCTTTTACCTTTGAATCAAACATATTGTTCAACTTACAGCAGCAATACGATAGTCTCATAACCCATTTTAAACGCGACTACCCCAACTACTACCACCTCCGCTACGACCGCCGCACAATGACCGTTTCAGAAGTGCAAAAAGAGATATTAAAACCCAAACAAACCCTACTCGAATACTTCGCCGGTGACAGCACCATCACCATTTTTACCATTCGCCCAGACAAATACGAGGTGACAACCGTTAAAAACGATTTTGGTCTCGACTCACTTGTGCGGCAGTTGCGGACATCTTTGACGACTGACCGTTCACAAGGGGCAAGGCGTTACAGCGAAGCCGCTTCGCTGTTGTATCAAAAACTCATCGCACCTGTCAAAGCCCAATTGACGGAAGAGGTGATTATCATTCCAGACGGCATTTTGAGTTATATTCCTTTTGAAGCTTTGCTCGTTGAACCACCAAAAGAAGTCGTGCGCTTCAAAACGCATCATTATTTGTTGCGCGACCACCGCATCAGCTATTGTTTTTCGGCAACCTTGTTGCGCGAAATGATGCAGAAGAAACACGCTACGCCACCGACAGTGCCGCTAATGGCTTTTGCACCTTTTTTTGAAGGAGACACGGTGCAGTTGTCCACTTTGTTCAGCAATGATGCAGATATTGCCGAGCGCGATGCCACTACCCTCGCCCCTTTGAAATACACAGGCGAAGAAGCCTATAAAGTTGCATCACTCCTGAAAGGCGATGCCATCGTCGGAAAAGCCGCCACCGAAGCCCGTTTTACTGAGGGGGTCTCCAAAGCCCGCATCATCCACCTCGCCACCCATGCCAAAGCCGATGATAGGTCAGGCGATTATTCCTATTTAGCTTTCGCACCACAGAAAGACACCATCCAAAACGAATTGGTCTATGTTCGCGACCTCTACAATCTGCGCCTCAATGCTGATTTGGTCGTCCTTTCTGCTTGCGAAACAGGGGTGGGTAAATTACAACGTGGCGAAGGGGTGATTAGTCTCGCGCGCGCCTTCGCCTATTCGGGTGCAAAAGCGATTGTGACCTCCATTTGGAGCGTCAACGATGCCAAAACCAAAGACTTAATGGTGTTTTTCTACCAAAACCTAAAACGTGGGCAGCCTAAAAACGAAGCTTTGCGCCAAGCGAAGTTGACGTATTTGGCAACGCATGAAGCGGAAGCTTGTCATCCTTATTTTTGGTCGGGGTTTATTGGTATTGGAGAGCAGGGGGCGGTAAGGTGAATATTTTTTAGGATTAATGTTTACAATTTCAAAACATTGTTATAGTTTTGTAACATTAGAAAACAAAAAACCGCTATCAGATGAAACTAACTGCCACAGTTAAAATACTGCTCATTTTATCAAACCTATTAGAACTCTGTAACAGTGCTTCTGCACAAGATACCACGTTGCCACACATCAAAACCATTTTTTTGAAAAAGGCTGTACTCTCTAAGCCCATAGAGAAGACGTTGCCGATTCCAACGAA
>JANLQI010000229.1:0-9140 GCA_031367705.1 Saprospiraceae bacterium
TCTGAACAGGTCATTCCGCTTTTTGTCAACAAAAGGCACGTCAGGATTGCCATTAACAATGACTTCCGCAAGGTAACGCAGCATTTTAGTGCCTCGGTCTTGACGACGCGGCATCTTCAAAAGCTCTGGATGTTCAGCGATAAAATTGACCGTACATTCACCTTTACGTAAAGTTTTGTCACGCAACAAATTTTCCATAAAGCCAATATTCGTCTCTACGCCACGAATCCTAAACTCTGACAAAGCCCGCAACAAACGTTCAGCAGCCCCATCGAAACTACGTCCCCAAGCCGTTACTTTTACAAGCATCGAATCGAAAAACGGCGAGATTTGCGCCCCCGTATAAGCAGAACCCGCATCGAGACGGATGCCAAAACCACCTGGCGAACGGTAGGCAATCAAAGTACCATAATCAGGTTTGAAATTATCAACAGGGTTTTCAGTCGTGATACGACATTGAATCGCATAGCCCGAACACTCAATATCTTCTTGTTTGTCAATCCGCAAAGTCGGGTGTTTGAGCGAATAGCCCATCGAAATCAAAATTTGAGAGCGCACAAGGTCAACACCTGTGATTTCCTCCGTAACCGTATGTTCCACTTGAATACGTGGATTGACTTCGATGAAGTAAATATTCTCGTCTTTATCTACTAAAAACTCGACTGTACCAGCACAAGAGTAGTTGACATGGCTACAAATCGCCTTGGCGTAAGCATATAATTTGTCTTTTGCTTCTTGCGAAAGGGTCAAACTCGGGGCAATTTCAACGACTTTTTGAAAACGTCTTTGGACAGAACAATCCCGCTCAAAAAGGTGAATGATATTGCCATAATTATCTCCAAGTATTTGAACCTCAATGTGTTTTGGGTTTTCGATAAATTTTTCAAGAAAAATCGTATCGTTGCCAAAAGCCGTTTTTGCTTCGCCTTTTGCTTCTCTAAACGCCTTGATAAAATCGGATTCGGTGCGCACAACACGCATACCACGACCGCCACCACCGGCAACGGCTTTGACCATCAAAGGAAAACCAACATATTGCGCTTCTTCCAAAGCAATCACTTCGTTAGGTAAGTCCTTTTGAGAATCTGGAATCATCGGTACACCGACTTCTTTGGCAACGATTTTGGCAGCGACTTTATCGCCCAAACGCTCCATTGTCTCAGGCGTAGGGCCAACGAAAACGATGCCTTCTTCGCGGCAACGCCTTGCAAAATTAACATTTTCAGATAAAAAACCATAACCTGGGTGAATCGCCTCAACGCCGTTTTCTTTGGCAACTCGGAGGATTTCTTCAACATCAAGATAAGGTTTCAAGGGGTCATCATTTGCCCCGATTTGATATGACTCATCGGCTTTGTAGCGATGAAGTGAGTAACGGTCTTCGTAAGTGAACATTGCAACGGTTGTCAAGCCCAACTCGTGTCCTGCCCGCAGGATACGAATAGCTATCTCACCGCGATTAGCGACCATTAATTTTTTGTAACGGTTGTGGATTTCTTGCATTTTGTTTGAATCATAATTGGTGACAGCGTGTATTACGCCAAAAAGTTGTGCAAATTTATACAGCCCCCCTCAGTATTCCGTCTCATTTCCATAGTTTTTTGAATTTTAATAAAATTAGGATTAACAAAAACTGGCAAACCTTTTGCATCGAGGCTTTTGACCAAGACCCCCAATCCAATTTCCTCCCGATGTGAAAACAACCACTTGACTACATTTTAGACCAATGTTCAATATTTATACACAAAAATTCATAACCATTTAATCTACTCGATTTTACAATGAGAAAACTTACAACACTGTGCTGCCTTGCAGCCGTCTTTGGCACGTCCTTTATGAGTTGCCAAAAAAGCGAATCCGATTTATTATCCGTACTACCTACCCCCCCCTCAGTATCAAATCAAGTTTTGGCATTAACAAACCAAAGTCTTGATTATCAACATTTTACAATCAATCAAAATCCTTCTGACACCGCCCTACCCATCTTAACACTAAACAATAATGCCCGTTTCGCCTTAACTTATTTTAACCTATTTGAAGGTGAACAAGAAAGAATTTATACAATCACATCGTTCAAATCAACGCTTCTTGAAGCAGGTTTAAGCGACAAAGAAGCGCAAAGGCGTACTGATGTTATTTTCAATACGTCAAGTTGTAGCCCAACATATTTGACTGAAACAGCGCAAATGTTGTCGCCCACTTTGCCGCCACATACTGAGGGGGCCTTTATTTGTGAACTGTATAAGCCCTACGACCCGTCTCAAATTGAAACTTTTACGGAGCGGGTTTCAAAATATGATGTGCCTAAAATTTTATACAAAAAGACGGGCCTAACTGAAAATGTCAAGGAAGTTCATAAACTCGTAGGTGTCAGTGGCAGTGTTGTAGCGTATGGCAATAGCCGTATTGAGGTTACTTACAATGTAAAAGATGGGCATACGCCACTCAAACTAAGTCTTGAACCCCAAGACCTGCGCCTTATGCTGCAAACAAAACGGGGATATACTGAGGGGGAGGCCGTTTACTTAAAACTGATTTTGGGTGGCATGACCGAAGAAAGCGTTTGGCAGCTGTTTGAAACAGATATTTTCCCTGAATTGCAAAAAATGAATAGGATTAATGCTGAAAAGAAGGATGACTTGCCGTTTTCAAGGCTTTTTTTCCGCTACAACTATGTCGAAATAATGGGTAATACTGGACGTTTGGGCTATACGGTCTATGACCTTGAAGGCTTTACAAATGATAAAATTATTAATTAGAATATTTTTTAAACCAACCTTCAACACTGCGGTTGCCTCACAAAGGCAGCTGTTTTTTTAAAGAACAACCTAATAAAAAAGGCAACCCTTTTGAGGCTGCCTTTTTTTATTAGGTCAATTTTTAATCCTGCTTCCGATTAGTTGTCGTTGAAGTCTCCGAAGGTTTTTCTACCAAAACAGGGAAACTGGCCGTGCTGTAATGTGAAAAATTAGTATTTGCCGTTAGTGGAAACTTATATGTTTTGCAAAAAGTTGCCAAAAAAGCAGCCATATCTTCATTTTTTATATTTTTAGAATTGGGCTTGGGGTAAAAAGCTATGTTGTCAATCGTCCCATCTTTATTCCAAAAAATATAAAGCCACAGCTTAACACCATCCATATTAAATCCCGTTTTGACAGATTGTGTTTCAATGTGTTTTAAAACATGAACCCATAAATAATAAGCCATTTCCATATCATTTCGACAAACGGTGAGTAGTTGTGTCTCATAATCTGCCTTTAAGTTTTCAAAAGGCTGGCCGTCGTATTGACCAAGAGCAAAAACGGTTGGCAATGAATCTGTTTTTACAGCCGTTGTTGTCGCTTGAGCTGTTGATAAAAGAAATAGAACTGCGAGCAATGTCAATGTTTTTTTCACTATAAGTTATTTTGCGTTAATTAAAATTTTACCAAAGAACGTGATTATATGGGAATTATGTATAATTACGAATAGACTTTTATGTTAATGAAAGACAAATCACCTCAGTGATTATTAAATTTCACAATATAACAATTGATTTCATGCACATTTAATTAAAAATGAAGCATTTACTGTATTTGCAGCTTCGCAAATTTCAACATAATTTTCCGTTCTGGTTGCTCCGTTAATTCCTTAAAATGTATGGTTGCTATGCGGTTATCTTTAGCGCCTTCAATAGCGATAACCTTTCCTTCGCCAAATTTCAAATGCAAAACTTTGTTGCCAATTTCAATTTCCTCTGGCTTTGCCGCCTTGAAATCTGCCGTATTGATGTTTAACTGAGGGGCCACTTGGCGGCTGAAATTGCCCGATACCCGCGCTGTTTGTGGCCCATTTGACTCACGCCTTACTGACTTAAGTCCACCGAGTGCATCTGTACTTTCCACAGGAATTTCATCCAAAAAACGGCTCGGCTCGTAGTGTTTCATCTGTCCATGCCGATAACGACTTGTCGCAAAAGCCAGCGTTAAAAACTCCTCAGCACGTGTGATAGCGACATAAAACAAACGGCGTTCCTCATCAAGCCCATCAGGTGTATCTTTCGACATAAAAGACGGGAACAAATCCTCTTCCAAACCGCCCAACATGACCGACTTGTACTCTAAACCCTTCGCCGAATGTACCGACATCAACGTTACAACATCAGCATTGGGGTCAGAATTGTCCGCGTCTGTCACAAGTGCAATATTTTGCAGATACGTTGACAGGGACTTGTCGGGCATGATGATGTCGTCTGTTACTTCGTCCGAGTCCGTAAATTCTGAAATCGCATCGAGCAAAGCATTCACATTTTCAAGTCGTGCAATGCCTTCCATAGAGGTATCCTGCTTCAAAACATCCATCATTGTGGACTGCTTGACGACATAAGAAGCGATTTCATAAGCATTGGATTTCAATGACTTATGTATAAACGCTTTCATCATAGCTGCAAAATTTTGAAGGGCATTTTTCTCTCTGGCCGTTCCTTCGTATTCAGGTAAAGTCTGCCACAATGTCTGAGATTTTGTAGCCGCTAAATGCGCAATTTTCTCCAAAGTGGCATCGCCAATACCTCGTCGTGGCGTATTAATGATGCGGCGCAAAGCCTCGTCGTCGTTCTGATTTATGATAAGTCGTAGGTAAGCAATCACGTCTTTAACCTCTTTTCGAGCATAAAAAGACATGCCGCCATAGACGCGGTAGGGTATATTTAAGCGACGCAAAGACTCCTCAAAAGGGCGGCTTTGGGCATTGGTTCTGTATAAAATCGCAAAGTCAATATTGCGGAAATGATAGCGATTTTTTTGCTCCGCAATCAAATCGGCAATGCGTTTTGCTTCTTCTTGGTCGCTTTGGGTTTTCAGAATTTTTATTTTCTGACCGTCCGTTTTGCTTGTCCAAATCGTCTTTTGAATTTGTCGTTTGTTGTGCGAAATAACATGATTAGCGGCTTCGACAATGTGTTGAGTAGAACGATAATTTTGTTCTAACTTAAAGGTTTGCAGACCATTAAAGTCTTTTTTAAAATCTAATATATTATCAATCGTTGCGCCACGGAACGCATAAATGGATTGAGCATCATCGCCTACAACACAGACATTTTGAGGACTACCAGGGTATAAAACCAATTTTTTGACAATAGAATACTGCAAATAATTGGTGTCTTGAAACTCATCAACCATCAAATAGCGAAAGCGTTGGCGGTACTTATCGGCAACTTCTGGGTGTTGGTGTAATAAACGATAAAGTTGATACAACAAATCATCAAAATCCATCGCTCCTGCTCGCTGGCAACGGGTCACGTATTCTGCATAAATTTTATGTAAAAATGGACGTTTGGTTTGCTTGTCCTGCGCCATCAACTCCGCATTTTGCTCATAAGCCTTTGGCGGAATGAGGTTGGATTTTGCCGAAGAAATACGGGTCAAAATGGCATTTTCGTTGTATTGGTCTTTGCTGAGGTTCAATTCCTTTATGATATTGCGTAAAAGGCTTTTAGAATCGTCGGAATCGTAAATCGTAAAGTTAGATGGATAACCAATTTTGTCAGCCTCCCCCCTCAGTATCCGCGCAAAAATAGCGTGAAAAGTACCTGCCCAAACTCTTTGCGCCTTTGTACCAACCACTTTTTCGATGCGGTCTTTCATCTCTCTGGCAGCTTTGTTCGTAAACGTCAATGCCAATATTTCCCACGGGGCAACGCCTTTTTCAATCAAATGGGCAATGCGAAAGGTCAAAACTCGGGTTTTACCAGAACCCGGCCCTGCGACAACAAGGACAGGGCCTTCCGTTGTCGTTACTGCGCCGCGTTGGACATCGTTGAGTTGTTCGAGATAAGCAGACATCGTTTTTATATTTATGATTTCAAATTCTTTGCAAAATAAAACAATTATTTTGACAAAAAATGTTTGCTTTTAATAAAAATACTGAGGGGGGGTATAGAATCCGCAAAGTTACAACAAATCCGTTTGACCAAAAATGGAATCGCAAAAGTTGCCGATAAAATGTAAAGAAACATTAAAGGACTTCACGATTTAACAGTAAAAATGTAAAAAAAACACCTATTTCTACTTTTTCGAAAAAATGATTCATTTTATTTTGTTATAACCCATTGAAAATCATAAGTTTGTACTTCCATATTGATAACACATTGAGTTTTTAACCAGAACAAACCTACTTTTCTAATTATGAAAAATTTTCTATTTATCATCCTTGTTGTCGTCGCAGCTGTGTTGTTGTGGGCGATTCGCGCTGAAGCGTATTCCAGTGGACTCGTATTTTCATTGGGTCTCCTTGCCACCGCCCTCTCGGGTTATCTGATTGCAGATTATTTCCTTAAGGTTGAAAAAAAATCCTTGCAAAATAATCTTCATGTATCACAAAAAGAAAATCAAGCACTTAAAGAACGCGTTGATTCACTTCAAGCACAATTGAATACGGTAAAACCACCTGTTGAAACAGAACAGTTTGAGCAACGTATCGCTCTTTTGGAAGACCAAAAGAACAAACTTGATGGCATGTCTCGCGCTCAAACAGCCGAAATTGCCAGCCTTATTCAAAAATTAGAGACCTTACAGAACAGCCATGCTAAACTCACCGAAGACTCTACGGTTTCGACTGAAACAGCCAACACTCAGGTTGTTGCATTGAAAGAAGAAATCAATTCTAAAATGCTGAAAAATCAAGCATTGGTTGATGAAAACACAGCTTTACACAATCAAAATGCTGCTTTAATTGAAGAATTAAATGGTAAAATTGCTTCAGATACTGAGGGGGGTGAAATGGACATCGCTTCAGATGATGTTGTTGTAACAGGTAGAGGTTTGGAAATCACAGAATTGGAACTTGATGATGACGATGATGTGCCAACCGATTTTGGTACATCCGACAACCTTCAAGCCGTTGATGGCATTGGAGAAAAGATTGCTCCCATACTGCAAGATGCGGGTATTTCAACTTGGGAAACGCTTTCTATGACATCGCCTGAACGGTTGCGTGTTATACTTGATGATGTAGGTCTCAATAACATATATCCAACAAGCTGGCCAGAACAAGCGCGTCTTTTAGTCCATCGTGAATTTTCAAAATTGAAAAAATACAAAGAACATATTGCTGGAGAATTATAAATGATGCCCCCCGACCCCAGAGGGGAGGTTGTGCGGCTCATCTTTGGGGTCAAGGGGATGAGTAGGAAATGTAAGAAATTGATTGTTAATGTTTTAGCGTTCAAAATCTTTCATTTTTCTATTTATTCTTCTTCTTTTCAAATAATAAAAAAGGCTGTTCCAGATGGACAGCCTTTTTTATACATTTGAGATAAAACGACCTCAAAAAAGAAGATACTTTTCTGAATTTTGAAAAAAAATTCTTCATTTTCATCTTTTTGCAAAATATATGAGACCCCCTCAGTATTTTTAGGCAAAATTTTATTGAATCATTTTAAAAATAAAACCTAATATGTCAGAAACAGCTGAATTTCGACCGTGGTTGAAAAACTATCCAGCAGGTATGCCTGCGAATATTAATGCAGATGCCTATCCGAATTTACTCGCCATTCTTGAAGAAACTTTTAAAAAATATCGGTACAAAAGAGCCTTTACCTGTATGGGTAAAGAAATGACTTTTGACGAAGTGGACAGAGCCAGCCGCAACTTTGCTGCCTATTTACATTCACGGGGCTTGGAACCAGGCGATAAAATAGCGATTATGATGCCCAATGTCTTGCAATATCCGATTGTTCTGTTTGGTGCTTTGCGGGCGGGTATGACGATTGTGAATACCAATCCGCTTTATACACCGCGTGAAATGAAGCACCAATTCAATGATTCAGGTGCAAAAGCCATTGTTGTAATGGAAAACTTTGCGGCTAATTTGCAAGAAATAATTGGCGAAACAGGGATTAAAACGGTCATTATGACCAGTATTGGTGAACTTTTAGGCAGTTTGAAAGGGGCAATTACGAATTTTGTGGTTAGGCATATCAAAAACATGGTACCTCAATTCGATATTCCAAATACTGTTACCATCAAACACGCCATCAAAGAAGGGGCAAAGTTTGAAATTAAACCTTTCGATTCTAAATCAGAAGACGTGGTGGCATTGCAATACACAGGCGGCACAACGGGCGTGTCGAAAGGTGCAATTCTTTCGCACGGAAACATTGTGGCTAACGTGCTGCAGTCGCGGGCTTGGCTGTTTGGCTTTCAACAGGATGAACGCGCGGAGTGCATTGTCGCGGCGTTGCCGCTGTATCACATCTTCGCGCTGACAGCGTGTACCTTCGTCTATGTGACGACCGGTGCGAAGGTGGTGCTGATTACCAATCCGCGCGACGTGCCGGCATTCGTGCGGACGCTGGCGGAGCACAAGTTCACCGTGCTGCCGGGCGTGAACACGTTGTTCACAGCGCTGATGAATCATGAGGATTTTGCGAAGCTGGATTTCAGCTCGTTGCGATACGGCTTGGGCGGCGGTATGGCGGTGCAGCGGGCCACGGCAGAAGAGTGGCAGCGCGTCACGGGCAAACCGTTAATAGAAGCGTACGGTTTGACTGAGACGTCTCCGGGCGCGACGATCAACCCGATTTCAGACGGCGGCTACAACTCGTCCATCGGCTTGCCGATTTCGTCGACGGAAGTTCGCTTGCGGCTGGATGACGGAAGTTGGGTCGCGCTGCACGATCACGAGACGGCAGGCGAGATTTGCGTGCGCGGCCCGCAGGTCATGCAGGGCTACTACAACCGTCCGGACGAAACGGCCAAGGTGCTGGATGCCGAGCGTTGGCTGTCAACGGGTGACATTGGCAAGATGGACGCGCGCGGCTTCTTCTACATAGTGGATCGCAAGAAGGACATGATTCTGGTGTCCGGCTTCAATGTGTATCCGAATGAGGTGGAGGGCGTCGTGGTTATGCACCCCGGCGTGCTGGAGGTCGCGGCCATTGGTGTGCCGGACAGCAAATCAGGCGAGGTGGTGAAGATATTTGTAGTGCGCAAGGATTCGTCGCTGACCGCGCCGCAGGTACTGGCGCATTGCCGGGAGAATTTGACGGGTTACAAGCTGCCAAAGTACGTGGAATTCAGGAATGAACTGCCAAAAAGCAACGTCGGCAAGATATTGCGACGTGAATTGCGCGATGAAGAGATGCGTCGCAAAGAGGCGGC